>CALCWC010000143.1 GCA_937905985.1 uncultured Verrucomicrobiales bacterium
CTGGGGTCGCAACGTTGAACCATATGCTTGAAAATCCGGCCCGGAACTGATAGACCCCTTTAACCTCAACTTCATCCCTCTATGGGATGGCAATGATCTGAAATCCCAAATCCGAAATCCAAAATGTTTCAACGTCCCAGTGTCGCTCTCCTAGGCAAAATCACCTTTTTTGCATTTTTTTCAAAAAAAACGTGCATGGGCGCTTTTTTTTGCTTATAAGGGTATAGAGAATCGTGAACAGATGAAAAAGACATACCTATATTCCGGAATGGCTCTGCTGCTGATTGCTGCAGGGGCGTTCGGTATCCATGGATTCAAAAAAGACCTGGAGTTTCAAAAGTCGGTGCTCGTGGCCAGGACCCTGGCGGAGAACAGTTTGGCAGCCCGCCATGCAAGCCTGATGCTGGAGACGGTTGATTTGGAGCCGGGCGATTGCTTTGTTTGCAGTGCGGATGGTTTTCCGCCAAGCGGCAGCATCGAGGCGGGGAAGGTGAAGCCTTTTACCCATTACAACATGCTTGCCTACATTCTTTCCGGCTCGCCGATTGAAAGCGACACCCTCCCCTTCACCGTGACGATTCACGGCATGGACACGTCGGAAGAAATCACCGTCGAGGCGAAAATCACTCCCTTGACCAAGGCCCTGTACACCGCCGAATTTGAGTTTCCCCAAGACAAAGTGCCCGAAAAGGTCCCGTCCTACATGAGCATCCAATGCGGGGCGGGGGCGGAATACTCGTACTACTTCTACAACGATACCATGCGCATCTCTCCCCAGTTGTTCCTGAGGGAGCAGCCCCACAATTCCGTAACCGAGAACTTGCCAAGCCAGTCTGAACATTGAATCCCTCGCCGTCATGAAATCATCCACCATCAAAGAGCTTGGAATCGTATCCCTGGTTGTGCTGTGCGTTGTGTTGCTGTGGCAGAACCGCAGCATGCGCGACGAGCTGCGGCAGTACCGCGCCGTGGAGAATTTCCTTGCGGCGGAAGACCGCACGGGTGCCGAGTGCCGGACAGAGGTGGCCAGTCAGGATCTGCAGGACGAAACGGCGCGGCGCCTTCTGCGCATCATGGCGGCGCAGAAGGGGGACGCGCGCGCCCAGCTCGGCTTTGCCTTGTTTGAGTTGGGGGAATATCCCTCCATTCAGGACATGGATGCGAAAAGGGAGAAATGGCTGCTGGCCGCCGCGCGGCAGGGCAATCCCGAGTGCATGTACTGGCTGGCGGAATTCTACAATGATAGAGGGGCCCTCCAGCGGGCCTTCCACTGGTACAGGGAAGGGGCCCTGCGCAACGATGCCCGGTGCATGGCCGCGCTCGGGCAGATGTACTTGGACGGAGCCTGGGTGAAGGCTGATGCAGAACAAGCGGAGTATTGGTTCAAGAAGGCGGAGGCCGCGGGCTGCTCCGATACCCTGCTGGAAAGCTGGAGAGCCCGCTGTGTCATACCGCAAAATGCGCGTTGACTTCCCTCTCGCCAGCTGATAAAAGTAGCGTCCTCTGAAACGTAAATTAGAACAAATATGAACAAGATCCAATACGTGATGGCTACGCTTGCCGTAGGTCTTGCAGTGGTGCCGGCTGCCCTGGCTGACGACGACGACCCCATGCTCAACCGCGCCGCCAAGCGTGGCAACGTGCAGGAGGTGCAGCGCCTGATCCAGGCTGGCGCCAATGTGAACTCTTCTGATGACGACGGCGAGACCGCCCTCATGGATGCCGCCGGCAACGGCTACACCGAGACGGTGCAGTTCCTGATCAAGGCGGGTGCCAACGTGAACGCCACCGACGACGATGGCGAGACCGCCCTCATGAAGGCCGCGGAAGACGGCTATGTGGAGGTCATTAAGGCCCTGCTTGCGGCCGGCGCCGATGTGAACGCCGCTGCCCGCGACGGCAAGACCGCCCTCATGGAGGCTGCCGACGATGGTTACGCCGCAGCCGTGGAAGCCCTGCTGGCAGCGGGTGCCAAGCGCGACATGCGCGACCGCAAGGGCGAAACCGCCCTCGACAAGGCCCGCCGCGAGCACCGCTCCGCTGTGGTGGAAATCCTGCAGAAGTAATAGGGCGTCCAAAACCTCTTTCCCACCGCACCCCTCTTGGGGTGCGGTTTTTTTCGTCATTTTCCATTTTTTCTTGTGCATTTGGCCGTTTCCGTGCTTATATGGGATAGAGAAACAACCAAATTCCACCAATGAAAGCCAAAATCCTGTTCCCGTTCCTGTGCCTGGGCGCGCTCACACTGTGTTCCTGCGGCGAAAAGCCTGAAGTAGACGACCCCCTTTGCGAGCAGGCGTTGCGCGAGATGGACTGCGGCAGCATCCCCGTGGAAACGGCGAAGAAGGTGGTGGGCAACATCTTCAAGGTGGTGCGGGGCGAAAAGGTTTCCCACCCCATGACGATTGGCAGCATTAATATCGTGGCCTACGATGCCGACCAGGGCGTGGCTACCTATTCCCCCGGCATTGACGGGCAAACGCAGGAGCCGGTGACGGAGGAGCTGCCCATCCTTTTCTTTCGGGCCGCGGACAAGGAAATCCTGCTCGATTACGCGCAGCGCGGCAAGCTGGACGAGATAGCAGTGCAGGGCATCATTGACGAGGATAACAAGTGCCTCGCCTGCCTGCGTGTGGATGCTTGGAAGAAGGATTTGCTCCCGGACACCCGTGATGAAGAGGCTGCCGGGGACGATGACATTACGCTGTCGCCCGACGCAGCCCTCTCCACCCGGGACCAGGAACAGGGCGTGCGTCTGGCGGAGGCGCTTCGCGGTATCGAGCCGGGCAATGTCGCCAAGGTGCTGGTGGGGGATGAGAAACTGGGGCGCGAGGATGCCCAGCTGATGGTTGAGGAGGTTTACCGGGCCATGAGGGGAGCCGCCCTCACCGTGACCAAAGGCGCGCCGGAGAAGTTCACGACGGTGCCGCATTCCCTTGTTGCCGTCGAGTTCATGCTTGTGGAAGGAAGCGGGGTGGCGTTGCTCATGCACTACCCTGATACGGATCTCTATTACATGCCCGACCCCGACGGGTGCCATATCAGGATTGCCGCGAGCCAGCGCGTGTCGGACCTGCTGCGCCGCGTTGTCGCAGACCAGCAGCGCCGCGAGCGCACCGCCAAATAATGGGTCAACTCCATTCCCGCCATGAAAAAGGCTGTCTGCATCCTGCTGGGTTTGGTGGCTGCATGCGTGGTGGGCCTGGCCCTGCTCGGCAGACCCTGTCTGCCATAAGAGTACCTGCTGTACCCGGATGAAAGGGAGCTGCCGGCGTATTTCAGCAGTCTGCATAAGAACGCCGAGGCCGCCGCGGAGGCGCTTTCCACCGTCCAGTTGCGCGAGTCTGCGGAGAGCGCAGTGTACACCCTCGCCCGAATCGCCGCCGACAACAAGCACCTCTATTTCGACCTGCCGCTCATTCCCGGCACCCTTGAAAGCCTGCCCCGTAAATTGCAGGACGCCGCGGACACAGAGGCGCACGAGCTGTAGGAAGCCGCCTACACGCGCCTGCTCGCTGAACACGCCCGCCTGAAGGCGCAGGGCTTCTACGGCAGCCGCGATTTGGCCTACCTGCTGGAATCCTGTTTCATCGAGGAAACGGGAGGCTCGCGCATCGGCAAATTCCTCCCGAGCGCCTGCTGCCGTATTGCCCTCCATTTCGCCCAATCCGCTGAGCTCGGCGACACGAAAATGGTCGTCCTTCGCACCACCGCGCCTTTCCGCAGCCAATACCTCGTCATCCGCTACAAAAAAAAGACGCCGCGTTCCCCGAATCGTTCTTCTTCACCAACGAGGTGAACGGGGACACCATACGCATCCCCGGGTAGCCCAGCCCCCCCCATACCTATCATTGACGATATCATCGCGCTGCTGGCCTTCTTCCTGAATCTCATCATCCATGGATGGAAATACATCCTGTGGCTCACCCAGGCCACCGCCATCGGCATCCTTGTCTGTTCCCTGCTGCCGCGTGAACAAAGTCAACGGCGCGTTTGCTGGAGGGAACGAACGCGCGCGGCAATTAGCGCGGGGTTTGTTTCTTGTACAGACCGATGGTTTTGTCATCACTGCCTTTGAGCAGGGCGGGGCGGCCGCATTCCCGGTATCCGGCGGAACGGAGCAGCCCCTCCGTTTCCAGTGCGGGGACTTTCAGTACAACATAGTCTGCAAGCCCGCGGCGCACGGCATCGGCCTGCCGCTGCAGGAATGAGGGAGGTGCCCCATTGAGGGTCATCCATTCCGGGCATGCGGGCAGAACGCCCGTCGTGATGCCGAAGCCCACATCCAGCACGCCGATGAACATAATGCGGGAACCGGGATGGGAGGAAACCTCGTCCTCCATGGCCTGGAGCTCCGGGGAAAGATGCTGGACCGCCAGAACGCGCTGGCCGCATTTGTCACGCCGCATTCCGTTTTCGCGTCCTGCAATCAACGCTGCGGCAGCGCAAAGGGGGATGAGCGCCCAGGCGCGAGCCGGTACGCTGAAACGGCGGGTGATGTGCGCCGCCGGGAAAATGGCCAGCGGGGCGCAGTACAGCAGATAATACAGGCTGGGCCCTGCCAAGCAGGACAGGTAGGTGCCAACCCCCGCCAGCAGAAGGATACACGCCTTCGCCTTGCCGAAACTCTGCCGCGCCAGCAGGTACAGGAACGGCAGGCTGATGAGGGGCGCGTGGGATTCCTTCAGCACCAGCGCCTCGTGTGCCATCCTCTTCAAAAGATCTAGGCAGATGGGCGCATGTTCTTTCATGGTTTCCGCATTGAGCAGGAAATAGACCCTACAGGCATCCCCCAGGTTGCCCTCCGCTAGAAGCAGGATGACAAAGGGCAAAACAACCAGCGCGGCAACCAGGGAGCTGCGCACGACGAGGCTGCCGAATGCCGCTCGCCTTCCCCCGCGCCACAGGTGGACGGAAATCCCGCCGAGGAGCAGCAGGGAGGGTGCAACCCCGTTGTATTTGACCAGCAGGCTCACCGCAAAGGAAATGCCGATGGCCCGTGCGATGCGCCGAACGGCGGCAGCATCGGCCTTGCCGCGCATAAACAGGCATGCCTGCCACAGAAGGTAGGTGAGGGCCGCGGCCATGTACAGCTCGGCGCGCCCACCTTCGTGGTACAGGTTCTCCCCGCACAGGAAAAGCAGGCTCAGCGTGGATCCCAGCGTGGATTGGGCGCGGGTGCAGAGGAACACGCGCGCCAGGCGGTACAGGTGGTAGAGAATGAGAAAGACGGTTGCCGTTTCTATGGCCCACATGGCATACAGGCCATGCGGGTTCAGGCAATATCCCACCCGGTGGATGAGGAACAGCAGCGGCCCCTTTACATCAATGAAATCCACGTATGGCACCATGCCGTTGCCCCAGGCCATGCCCGCCCGGCAGAAGCAGCTTTGGTCATGGCAGCCAACGATGGAAAACAGCGGCGAGTAGCAGCTGCAGAACAGCGTGGCCAAGACGGCCGCCAGGAGCAGGGCTGCCAAAACGGTACCCTTGCCAGCCCGGTCTGTCCTCTCGCAGCCGGATTCCATCATTGGATGCGTGCGTGGCGCGCTTTTATTGAATCGCCTTCAGAGCCTGCTGCAGGTCCGCGATGATGTCCTCCGCGTCCTCAATGCCCACGGAGAAGCGGATGAGATCCGGTTTCACGCCGGCGGCGATGAGCTGCTCGTCGGTGAGCTGGCGGTGGGTGTGGCTGGCGGGGTGGAGCACGCTGGTGCGTGCATCCGCCACGTGGGTGACGATGGCGGCGAGCTTGAGGCTGTCGATGAACTTGATGGCGCGCTCGCGTCCGCCCTTGATGCCGAAGGTGACGACGCCGCAGGAGCGCCCCTTGGTGAACTGCCGCTGAGCGAGCTCATAGTACGGGCTGGAGGGCAGGCCGCAGTAGTTCACCCAGGCCACGTCCTCCTGCTTCTCCAGGAACTCCGCCACCTTCTGGGCGTTCTCGCAGTGGCGCTCCACGCGCAGGTGCAGGGATTCCAGCCCCAGGTTGAGCAGGAAGGAGTTGAAGGGGGAGGGAACGGCACCCAGGTCGCGCTGCAGCTGCACGGTGCACTTGGTGATGTAGGCACCCTTGCCGAAAGCCTTGGTGTACACCAGGCCGTGGTAGGAGGGGTCCGGCTGGGTGAGGCCGGGGAACTTGTCCGCGTGGGCCTCCCAGTCAAAGTTGCCGCTGTCCACCACGGCGCCGCCAATCTGCGCGGCATGGCCGTCCATGTACTTGGTGGTGGAGTGCATCACGATGTCCGCGCCAAGCTCGATGGGACGGCAGTTGATGGGGGTGGCGAAGGTGTTGTCCACAATCAGGGGCACGCCGTTGGCATGGGCGATGCGGGCCATCTTGGCGATGTCCAGCACGCGCAGGGCGGGGTTGGCCAGGGTCTCGCCGAACACGCACTTGGTGTTGGGGCGGAACGCCTTTTGGATTTCCTCCTCCGGGGCGTCCTGGTCCACGAAACTGACCTCCACGCCGAACTTCTTGAGCGTGACGGCAAAGAGGTTGAAGGTGCCGCCGTAGATGGTGGAGCAGCAGACGATGTGGCCGCCGGCCTCGCAGATGTTGGCCACGGCGTAGAAGGCTGCCGTCTGGCCGGAGGAGGTCAGGATGCAGGCCACGCCGCCCTCCAGGTCCGCAATCTTCTTGGCCACGCACTCGTTGGTGGGGTTCTGGAGACGGGAGTAGAAGAAGCCGGTTTCCTCCAGGTCGAAGAGGCGGGCCATTTGCTCGCTGCTCTCGTAGCGGAAGGTGGTGGACTGGTAGATGGGGAGGATGCGGGGCTCGCCCTTCTTGGGCTGCCAGCCGCCTTGCACGCAGATGGTGGATTGTTTCATGAAAGGAATGGGGAAAGGTTAGTGTTGTTCGGAGGGGGATTCTTCTTCTTCGTCGTCATCGTCTTCCGCTTCTATGGTGCGGCGCATGCGGCGGGTGAGGAACGGACGCACCACCAGCCCGTACAGCAGGTAGCACAGGAAGATGATGGCCGGGGCAATCCACGGCAGGACCACGAAGGCGCACACGGCGGCCACCGCCAGCAGCATGGCCGTGATGGTGCCCTTCTTCTCCAGGTTCACATGCTTGAAGCTGGGGTAAATCACGCGGCTCATCATCAGCAGGGCCACCACCGTCATGATGACGGCCATGGTGATTTGCCAGCCGAGGTGGATTTCCAGGTTGCGGTTGGTGGTGATGTCAATGACGAGGTACATGGTGCTCACCACGGCGCCGGCGGCCATGGGAACGGGCAGGCCGACGAAGTCCATGCTCTGGTTGGGCTTCTTGGGGGCGGCGGCCATGCAGTTGAAGCGTGCCAGGCGCAGCGCCGCGCACAGCAGGTACAGCACCGCGATGGCGTCTCCCAGGTGTGGTACCGGGATGTTGAACAGCACCGCGCGCGCCAGCAGCATGGCCGGGGCGATGCCGAAGGACACCACGTCCGCTATCGAGTCGAACTCGCGCCCGAACGGGCCGTCGCACTTGCACATGCGGGCCACGCGGCCGTCCAGCAGGTCGAAGATGCAGGCGGCGAAGATGAAGTACGTGGCCTGCTGGTAGTACATGAAGGCTTCCTCCGTGCCATCCGGGAATCTCATTCCCTTGAAGATGGTGAGGATGGAGAAGAAGCCGCAGAGCAGGTTGCCGGCTGTCAGCATGTTGGGCAGCACGGGAATCTTCGGTTCGTCCGGGTATACGGGAGGATTGGTTGACATATCCGTGTATGGGGTTGAGGTTTGCTTACATGTTGAGGGCCTTCTGGACCTCGCCGAGAAGTTCGTCCACGGCGTCGCGGTTCTTGCCGGAGCCGCGGGCCATGTCTGCTTTGCCGCCGCCCTTGCCGCCCACGATGGGCGCCAGGTTGCGGATGAGGTCGCCGGCCTTCAGGCCGGAAGCCTGGGCGGCCTCGCCGCAGTACGCGCCGAGCAGCAGGTTCTCGCCATCGTCCAGCACCATGAACATGGCGGCGGAGAAGTGGCGCTTGCGCAGCCCGTTGAAGAGTTCGGTGAGCAGCTCGTTGCCGCCCTCCAGGTAAACCATGCCGTTGCTCTCGCAGGCGCCTCCGCAGGTGGCGTCCTCGAGCATCTGGTCCGCCTGCCTGGCGGCAGCCGCGGCAGCGGCCTTCTTCACGCGCTTGTCCGCCTCCAGCGCGGCGTCCTTCACGGCGTCGCAGTAGGCCATGTAGGCATCCATGGCGGCGGTCAGGGTTTCATAGTCGCGCGCCTGCGCGACGGCTTCTGCCTGCTTCTTGTCGGCGGGCACGGGCTCGGAGGTCTGGTCCAGCTCAGCCAGCTTGGCGTTGGCGGCGGTGAGCTTGGCGAGGAAGTCCGCGGTTTCTGCGGCGTGGGCATCCACCACGGATTGGGCGTAGGCGTAGGCAGCGGGGCCGCAGGCGGCCTCGATACGGCGCACGCCGCTGGCGATGGCGCCCTCGCTCATGATCTTGAAGACGCCCACCTTGCCGGTGGAGGTCACGTGCGTGCCGCCGCAAAGCTCCATGGACACGCCATCGAACTTGCCGGGCTCGCCGCCCATCTGCACCAGGCGCACCACGTCTCCGTACTTGTCACCGAAGAACTGGCATACCTCCTTGTGCTGCTTGATTTCCTCCATGGGGTATTCCCTGCAGACCACGGGGAGGTCCTGTTGCACCCAGCGGTTGACGATTTCCTCCACCATGCGGAGGGAGCCCTTGGAGACGGGAGCACTGTTGAAGTCGAAGCGCAGGCGCTCCACCTCCACGAGGGAGCCTTGCTGGGCGATATCCTCGCTCACCAGCTGACGCAGCGCCTTGTGCATAAGGTGCGTGGCAGAGTGGTGCGCCTGCAGCGCATTGCGCCGGGCCGTGTCCAGCGTCAGCGCCACCGTGTCACCCACGGCGGGGGTAATGCCCTCCGCGGCGGAGATGAGGTGCGCGCGGGCCTTGCCGATCTGCTGCACGCCGATGACTTCCGCCTGGCTGCCGTTGAGCTCCAGCGTGCCGCCGTCGCTCACCTGGCCGCCCATTTCCGCGTAGAAGGGGGTCTTGTCCGTGATGACGAAGAGCACGCCGTCATTCTCGTGCACCTCGGTGACGGTAGCCTCGCATGCCTGCTCCGTGTAACCCACGAATTCAGTCACGCAGTCCGTCTTGATATCCAGGGCGCGCACCACCTGCTTCTTCTGGGCGGCCTTGGCGCGCTGGCGCTGCTCCTCCATGAGGGCGTCGAAGCGCGCGGTGTCGATTTCCAGGCCGCGCTCGCGTGCCATGAGGGCGGTGAGGTCGATGGGGAAGCCGTAGGTGTCGTACAGCTTGAAGGCGAAGTCGCCGCTCACCTTGCCGGTGGCCGCCACTTCCTTGTCGAAGAGCTCCAGGCCGCGGTCCAGCGTCTCGTTGAAGCTGGTTTCCTCGCGCAGCAGAACCTCTTTGATGGTGTCGCGGCGTGCCTGCAGTTCCGGGAAGACCCCGCCCATCTGCTCCACCAGCGTGTCCACGATTTCCGAGAGGAAGGGCTTCTCCAGCCCCAGCGTGCGCCCGTAGCGAACCGCGCGGCGAAGGATGCGGCGCAGCACATAGTTGCGCCCGCCGTTGCCCGGCAGGATGCCGTCCGCTATGCTGAAGGACAGCGTGCGGATATGGTCGGCTATCACGCGGAAGGCGATGCTTTCCTTGAGCACGGCGGCCTGCTCCGCGGTGGCGTCGGCGGGGTAGATGTCCACATACTTGTGGCCGGAAATCTGCTCAATCTTGTCGAAGATGGGGCGGAAGACGTCCGTGCTGTAGTTGGAGACGCGGCGGGTGGTGAAATCGGTGAATCCGTTGGTGCACTGTATCATGGCGCAGGCGCGCTCAAAGCCCATGCCGGTGTCCACGTGGCAGGCGGGCAGCGGGCGGAAGCTGCCGTCCGTCTCTGCATTGTACTGCATGAACACCAGGTTCCAGATCTCGATGCACTTGTCGCTGTCCATGTTCACCAGCTTGCCTTCCGTGTTGCCTTCCGGCGTGAGGTCCACGTGCAGCTCGGAGCAGGGGCCGCAGGGGCCGGTCTCGCCCATCATCCAGAAGTTGTCGTGCATGTTGCCGTTGACGATGTGCACCTTGGGGTCCATGCCCTTGCTCTCAAAGAGGGCGGCCCAGGCGTCGTAGGCCTCCTGGTCGAACTCGCCGGGGTTGCCGGCGGCCTTGTCCGGGCAGTACACCGTGGCGTACAGGCGCTCCACGGGGAAGCCCCAGCGCTCCACTATCAGCTCCCACGCCCAGGCTATGGCCTCCTTCTTGAAGTAGTCCCCGAACGACCAGTTGCCCAGCATTTCGAAGAACGTGTGGTGGTAGGAGTCCTGCCCCACATCCTCCAAATCGTTGTGCTTGCCGCCGGCGCGGATGCACTTCTGCGTGTCCGATGCGCGGCCCGGCTTGTACGGTGCCTCCATCACGCCCAGGAAGTACGGCACAAACTGGTTCATGCCGGCATTCGTGAACAGCAGCCCCGGGCTCTGCGGCAGCAGGGATGCTGACGGCACGATGGTGTGCTGCTTCGACTGGAAAAAGTCCAAAAAGCTCTGGCGGATTTCAGTGGCGGTCATCATATCGGTTTTAGAGGGTGAAAAATTGCTCGCGCACAGGATACACTCCTCGCGCGCGCATGTAAAGCGCAAATCTCCCGACACGACAAGGAAATGCATAGTTAAGGAAGCTTAACTAAAAATTCGCATTGTCATGACATGGCGCCCCTTGCGGAAATTTTTAAGAAATGATAACAATGCGAATTTCTAAAAAATACTAACCATAAACAACTTGTATAATTTTAATGTAAGATTATAATCCAAATAAACACCTTGTAAAAATAAATATATGATACTAAAAAAATGGGTCTAACACTTGACAAAAGGGGGCAGATGTTGTACGTTCCGCGCCGCTATGAAAGGAACCTTCACTATATTGTTCGGAATGATGATGTGCGCATTCGCATATGCGGACACCGTATCCGACCTGCGTCCCGCCATCAAGGCGGCGGCGGATGAGAACGGTATCGACCCCGTGCTCATGGAGGCTATCATTCGCCACGAATCCGGGCACGCCAAATCCCACGCTGCCCGTAACAAGAACAACCTGGCCGGCATCATGGGACGCCGCGGCCAGCGCACATACGAGTCCAAGGAGGCCTGCGTGGCCGACCTGGGACGCATCTTGGGCAAATACAAGGCGCGCGGGCGCGTGACCACCGCACAGATAGGCCGCGTGTACTGCACTGTGGGCGGCTGGGCCCGTCAGGTGAACGCGCACATGGCCGCCATCCGTTCCGGCCGCCACGGCAGCTTGGAGGTCTACGGCGAACAACCCGCCCAGCCGGAGCAGTCCGCTCAGGAGGGAAAGTAAGCCTCGCGCTTCCATTCCACTTTCAGCCCATCCGGCAGTACGCCGGGTGGGCTTTTTTTAGGCGGTACGGCATGCATGAACGCTGCGCATGCCGGATTCAAGGGGGGGGTATAATCTCCCATTTACGCGTTTTCACCGCTCACACGGCGCAATCTCAACTGTCCGCATGCGGCGTTTATGTCGTGCCCCTTCTCATAGCGGAGGGTGACGGGGATGCGTGCGGCGGCCAGGGCGTCGCGGAACGCGCGGCAATGGCTTTCCGCCGGGCGCACCCAGGGCAGGCCGTCCACCGTGTTGTATGGGATGAGGTTGATCTTGGCGTTGAGGTCGGCCGCCACCTTGGCCAGCAGCTTGGCCTGTTGCATGGAATCGTTGACATCCTTGATGAGGATGTACTCCAAGGTGATTTTGTGGAAACCGGTCTTGTTCCATTCGCGCAGGGCGGGCAGAAGCTGTGAAAGCGGCCATTTCCTGTTCACCGGCATGATTTGCTCGCGCACCTCGTCGCACGCGCCGTGCAGGGAGACTGCCAGGCGCAGCGGCTTGCCGAAGGCTGCCAACCGCTGCAGCCCCGGCACGTTGCCGGACGTGGACACCGTGATGTGGCGCGCGCCGATGCCCAGCGCCTGCGGGTCCATGATGACCTCCAGCGCGCGCAGCAGGTTTTCAATGTTGGCCAAGGGTTCACCCATTCCCATAAACACCAGGTTGTCGATGCGCTCACCCGCCACCTCCTCGGCGGCCAGGATTTGCCCCAAGATTTCCGCGGCGGTGAGGTTGCGGGTGAAACCCAGCAAGCCGCTGGCACAGAATTTGCAGCCGAAAGCGCAGCCTACCTGGGAAGAAACGCAGAGCGTCATGCGCCCGCTGTGGCCGCCGTCGCGTCCCACCGCGGCGGGGATGATGACGGATTCCACCAGGTGGCCGTCCTGCATGCGGGAGAGGAATTTGCGGGTGTCGGACCCGTTGGAAGAGGGGCTGACCTCCACCACCTGGAGCGGGCGCAGGCAACAACTGGCGGCCAGTTTGTCCCGCAGGGCGGGGGGCAGGTTGGTCATCTGGGAGAACTCCGTGGCCCGGTGCTTCCACACCCACTCCATGAGCTGGGTGGCGCGGAAGGCTTTGGGCTCGCCAAGCCCGGCCAGCAGTTCCGCCAGCCCGGCGCGCGTGTACTCCAGCAGGCAGGCAGACGGCATCACAGGAAGGTGTTCACGTACTCGTCCGCATTGAAGGGCTGCAAATCGTCGCAGCCCTCCCCGGTGCCCAGGAAGACGGGGGAGATGCCCAGTTCGTCTTGGATGGCCACGGCCACGCCGCCCTTGCCGGAGCCGTCCATCTTGGTGACCACCACGGCATCCAGCGGGGTGGCCTTGTGGAATTCCTGCGCCTGCATGAGCGCGTTGCCTCCCGTGGTGGCGTCCACCACCAGGTAGCACGCGTGCGGCGCGGTGTCATCCTGCTTGGCAATGGAGCGGCGGATTTTGGAAAGCTCCTCCATGAGGTTGTGGCGGGTGTGCAGGCGCCCGGCTGTGTCGCAGATGAGGTACTCTACCCCCTCGTTGAGGGCGCGGGTGTGGGCCTCGTAGCACACGGAGGCGGGGTCCTGGTTCTCGCGTCCCTTGTAGAGCGGCACGTTGAGGCGGTTGGCCCAGGATTCCAGCTGCTCCACGGCGGCGGCGCGGAAGGTGTCTGCCGCGGCCAGCAGCACGCGCTTGCCCTGTTTCTGCAGGCGGTGGGCCAGCTTGGCGGCGGTGGTGGTCTTGCCGGCGCCGTTTACGCCCACCATCATGATGACGGCGGGTTTGCCGGTCTGGGGCTGGGGCAGTTGCGGCAGCTCTGCGGGGAAGGCGGCGCGCAGCTGGGCCTTGATGTAGTCCGCAATGTCGCATGCGTCTTGGTCGTCCTGCTCCTGCAGCTGCTCCACTAGGGGAATGACGCGCTCGGCGCCGATATCCGCGGAGATGAGGTCAGCCTCCAGCTCGTCCCAGTCGATTTCCGGTTCGCCGAGGAATTTGTCTACCAGGCGGGTGAAAAAGTTGGCCATGGTGCGGGGGAAGGGTTACTTCTTGGCGGCGGCGGCAATCACGCCGTGGATGAACGGCGCGCTCTTGGCTCCGGAGTAGGTGTCCGCCAGCTCTGTGGCTTCCGATACCACAATCGGCGTGGGCAGCTTCTCCACGCGCAGCTCGTAGAGCATGAGCAGAAGGATGCAGCGGTCCACCGTGTCCAGACGTTCCGTGCGGTAGTGTTCCAGCAGACCCTCGATTTCCGTTTCCAGCTCCTCGCGGTGCTCCATTGCGGCACGTGCCAAAGCCTCTGCGGCGGGGCGCAGTTCCGCCAGGTCCTGCATGCGGCGCAGCAGCCCGGCAAACTCCGGCTTGCCCGCCAGATACTTTTCTTCAGCCATGCCGGCGCAGGCCTCCATCAGGCGGGATCGGCGCTTCACCACCGCTGCCAGCGGTTCCAGTGCGCTCCGGTACGCGGGAAAATCCCCAAACTGCGGCAGCATTTCCGTGCCCAGTCCCGCCAGCGCGCGTGCCAGCGTGATGGATGATTTGGTGCAGCGCGCCAGTTCCTCCGTGTCCGTGGCCCGCTTGTTGTCCAGCTCGGCGCGAAGGGCGGCCAGGCTCTCCTCCCACTCGTCCGTGCGGGAGGTGTAGCGTTCAATGGACTCGCGAAGGGTGGCTGCTGTCAGGTCGGCATGCAGGTCGTCCTGCGCTTTCTGGGCGCGCTCGGCCAGCAGGCGTGCGCTGTCGGCCGATGCCCTGCAGGTGTGCAGCACGGCCTTGGCGAGCGCGGTGCGGTACTGGTCGGTGTCGCGCTCCAGGGCCATGTTCCAGAAGAGCGCGGTGTCAAGGGACTCAATGGAGCCGCCGTTCTCCATGGCGGCGTACATGAGGTTGAGGGCGCTCTGACGCACCCTGGCGGGGTTGATATTGGTAGCCTGCCTCATCGTTCTTATTTGAGCTTGGGCTGCTCGGGGGCGGAGGTGTTGAAGCGACGGTTGGAGCTATCGTGTTCCTCGCACAGGTTAATCATGCGGATGGCGGCGCGGGCGGCCTCGCGTCCACGGTTGAGTGTGCTGGCAATGCAGCGTGCGAAAGCCTGCTGCTCGTTGTCCAGCAGCAGCACTTCGTTGATGACCGGAACCAGCGTGTCGCAGGAGATGTCCATCAGCTTGCGCGCCACGTTTTCTCCCACCAGGTCGCCGTGGGCGGTTTCCCCGCGGATGATGACGCCCAGGGCAACGATGGCCTCGGGTTTCTCGCTGGTTGCCGGTTGCACGATGGCGCGCTTCACCATCAGCGGGATTTCCAACGAGCCCGGCACTTGAATCACCTCGAAGTCGGAGACGGGGTATGCCTCCGAGAGTTCTTCCAGACAGTTCTGCAGCATGGCCTGCACGTACTTTTCGTTGTACGTGGCCGTTACAATCGTGATGCGAGCATCGCGCTTGCGCCCTTGGATTTTTTGCGGTAATTCAATCGACATGGCGTGGTAAGCGCAAGGCTAGCACGCACGCACGCGGGAGTCAAGCCGTTTTCCGTTCATTTCCCGCGTGGGGTCACGTTCCGGGGTGCAGGGCTGCCAGCGCGCGGGGCAGGGTGGCGCACACCTGGGTGGCACTCACGGCGGGAGCCCCGTTGCGGGCCTGAGCCATTTCTGCCGCCAAGCCGCAGGTGTATGCTCCCAGTGCGGCGGCATGGAGGGGCAGCAGCCCCTGTGCGGCGAGTGCGGCAATGCAGCCGGAGAGGGTATCCCCCTGGCCGCCGTTGGCCATGAAGGGGCCGCCCGTGCTGTTGTAGCAGGTGTGCGAACGGTCTGCCACGATGGTGCGCGCGCCCTTGAGCAGGAGGGTGCAGGCGTGGCGTTCCAAAAAGCGGCGCACCACCTCGCGGCGCGCGGCGGCGGGGCGGGGATCCAGCCGCCGCATCTCGCCGGGGTGCGGGGTCAGGATGCATCTGTCATGGAACACCCAGCCCCGAGCGGCCGCCAGGTTCAGGGCATCCGCATCCAGCACCACCGTGCCGCGGAAATTCATGGCGAGCGCGTGCAGCGCATCCGCCTCCGTGCCCTCCACCGCACCGAGCCCCGGCCCCATCAGGAGACACCGGGCATCCGGCTCTGCAATTTCTGCATAAGATTCCACCGCACGCACCATCACCTCCGGTGCCACGCGCGCAGCCAGCAGCGGGTAGGCATCCCGGTGGCAGTACAGCGCCACCAGGCCCGCTCCCGCTTGCACAGCGGCTTCCGCGCACATTTGCGCCGCGCCCAGGTAGCCGATGGAGCCTGCCACGATGGCCACGCGCCCCGCGCGGTTCTTGAAAAGCGAATACGGGCGCCGCGGCAGGCGGCACAGCGGGTGCAGCGGCTCCAGTACCGTGTCTGTGCACTCGGTGGGGATGTCTACCTCCGGAAGGGGAATGCAGAACAAGCGCCCCACGAAATCCTCCGCGCCGTCCGCCAGCATCTCCGGTTTCACGCAGCCGATGGCCGCCGTGGCGTCCGCCTGGACGCACAGTCCCGTTCCCAGCCCGGTCGGCATGTCGATGGCCAGCGTGCGGCAGCGCGGCGCACTCAGGCGCAGCGCGTTCATCTCCCGAACGCACGCCGCGTAGTCTTCTCGCAATTCGCCGTGGGCACCGCTGCCCAACAGGCCGTCGATGATGAGCGTGTCCGCCCCTGCCTCCGGCGCGCTGCGGTGTACATCCATGCTTCCCGCGCGGTCCAGCTGGCGCTGCGTTTCCGCGGAAACCTCAAACTTCTCCCCGGGGTGGCGCAGGATGACCGGGCAGCCGAACGATGCGGCCAGCCCCACGGCATCCCCTCCGTTGTTGCCCCGCCCCACATACGCCACCACGCGCCGCGGCGTATGGCCCACAGCGCGGCAAAGGCGCGCCACAACCGCATCCATCAACCCGGATGGTGTGGCTTTCCCGGCGGCGAACGCCGCCTGTTCCGCTTGGCGAATCCCCTTTGCTCCGGCTATCTGCATGGCGTTTCCCTCCACGGGCATGATACCGCCCCGGCCCTGGTTTTTCAAGGCGAAAACAAAACGCCCCGCGGCGGATGCTGCGGGGCGTGGCGGGTAGTTGGGCGGAGGGGTTACTTCCCGGCCTTCCTGCCCTTCTTGATTCGCTCGCGCTCCTCGTCCATCAGGGCGGAGAGGCTGCGGCAGGCATCCTGGCGAACAGCATAGCTGGCAGTTCCCAGGGACACCTTGCGGCAGGCCTTTGCGCGGCGGCTCTGGGAGCTCATCACGGCATGCACCTCGTCCGCGTCGCCTGCATCCCAGGTCACGCTGTCGGCGCGGTCGATGTTCATCTTGGAAGCCACCTCGATGGCATCCATGCCCGCGCCGAAGAACATGAAGCGCCAGCTGTACTTCTCCCTCTGGTGCGCGATGCGGTCCGCGATGTCCTTCCACTTGTACCGGCGGGAGGAGTTCTCGTAACCATCGGTCATGATGCCGATGATGACGTTGCCGGGGCGCTGCTCCTCCGGCAGGGAGGCCAGGCGCTTGCCCGTATCGTCGATGGCGGTGCCCACCGCATCCAGCAGGGCCGTACAGCCGTCGGGCTCGTAGTTTTCGCGGGAAAGTTCCGGCACCTTTTCCAGGGGGCTGCACTCCTGCATCACCATCACCTCGTCGTCGAACGCGTACATGGTGACGGTGGCGGTGCCCTCGCAGTCTTTCTGGTCCTTGAGGAACGCGTTGACGGACTCGATCACTGTCTGGCGCAGACAGGACATGGAGCCTGACTTGTCAATGACCAGCACAATCTCTGTTTTGCTTTTATCCATAGTGGTATCAATGGTTTGGGTTAATAATCGGGTTTGGGTTGCGCAGGGGGGCAAACTCGGGTAGCTGCCCTGCACAATCCACTTCTAACACCCGCACCTCACCCCCGCAACCGCGGGCTGTGTCATACGGCGGGAGAGCGGCTTCACTCCGCCTTTTTCCTGCGCGTCATGTACTTCATGATGCCGTGGTTTTCGCTTCCCTCCTCGTCGCTGCGAAATGATAACACGGCTGCAATAAACCGCCTATAGGCGGTTGATATTTGTAGTCGCGCGAGTATATTAACAGCATGAAGAAGGGGCAACTGTGCAAAAAGCGAATCAACATTATATTCGGCAGTAGAATAGCAACATTGCGTAAAGCCCGGTGCATGACCCAAGAAGAACTAGCCTACACGTGCGATATAAACAGAACATACATGGGTTGTATAGAAAGGGGCGAAAAATCACCCACATTGGATACTATCCAAAAAATTGCCAATGGTCTAGGCATTAGCATGCGACAATTGTTTGAAGACGAGATTTTCCAGTAATGTGGCCGAACAACGAACGGATAGCGAGGAATGAACTATCAACGGAAAGAACATGCATAATAGTAGAAAGTGCGTCCATACATACATATTTGATAAACACTTCCTTAACAACACAATCCTTTTCCCCATACAACGAACAATATATCGGCATATGAGCACCAGAAAACATCCTATCGGACTTACTTCCTGTGAGATTGAGAGATTTAAAAAAGGGTTGAAGGCTTGTTGTGCCTTCCCGTTTATCGACAGTATCGAAGATTATGTTGTGGAGGCGCTTCTTTGTTATGTCCGCAACATTGCCGTAGTGGATCCTTTCTTTTCTGTGCGTTCCAAACAATTGTTTGACGTAGTCGATAACATAACGAAGACAGGATGGTCTGTTAAGAGCATTCAGATAAAAAGACGATTGCCGGCCAATAGAGAATTTGAGTTGGTTATACAGCGCGCCGATGTTTTGAAAAAGCAGAAGGATTTGGGCTTTAGTGAACTAACCCTTTCATCAGATCCAAACACTATCGGTGCCGCACTACTGAGACATTGGAAGATGAAAGTTGATACAGATTCTTTGAACCAAGGTGTCACTGATAAACGAGTTTTCATTCTTCTCAAACACAAAGCAAACACTGTGGATCGGCATTTCTATGTCTATGAAGCACATTTGTCTCAGCATAAGCCGCATGAGCTAACCTGGAAATGGTCAAACGATGACAAATCAGGGCTGCAAGGAATACACAATAAGACAGGACGTTGCATATATCGTTGGTATCCCAGTCAAAAACAACTTTTTGAACGTTTCGTCTTGCCAAAAAACCTTTCAAAAATATGTGTGAATATCGACCGTCTCAAATTGGCAGAAGCTGTTGATATGGTTGAGTCTTTCCTTCAAGCGCGTCAAGGATAAACGGAGCGAGTTTTTCCATAAACAGTGGCGGAACGGCGTTGCCGATTTGCCCAGCTTGCTCCACCCGTGAGCCGAGGAAATGGAAATCGTCCGAAAAGGATTGAATGCGCGCGGCTTCGCGCATAGTAAGACCTCTCACCTCCTTGGGATGCGAGAACCTCCCTCCTCCTATGTGAAATACCCAACGGGTGATGGTTGGGGCAACAGAATCAAAATCCAGCCGCCCATATACACCGGAGTATCCGCCCTTGACCTGTAACTCCTTGGGCATATCCCGCAACCCCTGACCGGGACCGATAGAGGCAATACGTGCCGTTTGGATGGCTGTCATCTTGTTTGCAATGTGATTGTACAGGGAAACCGACGATTTTCGCATATGTTTCTGGTAATCATTACACGGCTTTCGTGTGTACTCCATGCCATCTTTGCCTTCTCCCTGATTAACAATCGGCAAATCGGAAATAGCTTCCCAGGCGGAAGGCGTTTTTTCCGATTCCTCGGGAAAGCTTGGGGCCCCCGATCTAGAAGCGAAGAAAAAGCATCTTCTGCGCTTTTGGGGGATTCCATATTTTGACATATTGATGATTTTAACTTCAACGCGGTATCCCCAGCTATTCAATGTGTTGATGATTTCTTTCCTTACGATCCCGCCAAATGCGTTAAAAATTTCAGCTACATTCTCAATGATGACTACTTTGGGATTGATCTCCTGCACAAAGCGCAAGTATGATTTGTACATTTGATTGCGAGGGTCATCAAGGAATCGCCATGAGGCTGGCGTATTTTTGGAGAATCCCTGACATGGAGGTCCTCCGATGATCACGTCAATAGATTCCTTTTCCATACCTAGAGTTTGCAATACGTCATGGGGGTTGGTCTTGGAAATATCCAATTGGAGCGCTTTAGCGTTTTTGTGATTGTGTGCGTACGTCTGCAGGGCTTTATTCCAAATATCTATCCCTGCTACAATTTCAAATCCGCCTTTAGCCAACCCCCATGACATACCACCACATCCGCAAAACAAATCAAGCACCTTTGGCCTGTGGCAACCATTTCTGAATTCTACGTTTTCCATATGATGTCTCTCGATAATCGTCATTGTTATAAATAGCTATCTATATGTGCCTGAGTTATGGAATTCCATGATAAAGGCTTCTTTAGATGCTGGGTGTTTCCTTTTTCTTGCGGGTCATGAATTTCATGATGCCGTAGAGCACGGCGAGCAGGAGCACGCCCAGGATGACAAGGTGGGATTCACCCTTCACCGCGGCTATCAGGTTTTCCGGGGATTCCATGATGCCGGGGTTCTCACTGCCCACCTTGTCGCCGAACCAAGCCAGCACCCAGCACCAGATGGCGGAGCCGGTGATGGTGGCCAGGCTGAAGGTGAGGAAGTTCACGCGGGAAAGGCCCGCCGGGATGGAAATGAGGTGGCGCACCACCGGCAGGAAACGCGCAAAGAAGATGCCCGCCGTCGCGTAGTCGCGCATGAACTGCTCCGCCGTCTCCACCTTGTGGCGCGGCAGGAAGAAATACTTGCCCCAGCGGTAGATGATGGGGCGCCCCACCAGCAGGGAAACAACATACATGCAGCACGAACCCAGGTACGAGCCCACCGTGCCCGCCAGAACCACGCCCCAGAAGCACATGGAAGAGCCCTCCTGGGATGCCGCTATCGCCGCAGGCGGTACCACCACCTCGCTCGGAACAGGTAGAATGGAGCTCTCCATTGCCATCAGGAGCGTCACTCCCCAGTACCCCCAGTCCTGGATGCACTGCATGCAAAAGTTCAGGAATTCATGCATGCGCACATTATGCACACTTCCCGCCCATAGAAAAGTTTTTTCCATGCCCGCATGCTGCAATAACGTTTTGCATTCCCGCGGGCGGTCGTGTACAATGCTACGCATGATATGTGACCAGGTCATCATCACAGGAGCATCCTCCGGGCTGGGGGAGGCCTTTGCGCGGCGTCTTGCGGGCGCTTGCAAGCAAATGGTCCTGGTGGCTCGGCGGGAGGAGAAGCTCGATGCGCTGGCGGCGGAGCTGCGCGCCAAGCACCCGGAGCTGGAGGTGGCCACCGCACCCTGCGACTTGTCCGACGAGGCCCAGCGCGCGCGGCTGATAGAGGCCTTCGGCACGCTGGACAAGGGTGAAACCATGCTCATCAACAACGCCGGCCTGGGCGACCATGGCGACCTGGCCGGCAGCGAGCCCGCGCGCAACCGCCAGATGCTGCAGGTGAACATCTGTGCGCTCACGGAGCTTTCCCGCGCCCTGCTGCCCAAGCTTATGGAGCAGGGCGGCGGCATCATCAACATCGCCTCCCTGGCGGCGGAGCTGCCCATCCCGGATTTCGCCATCTATGCGGCTTCCAAGTCCTACGTGGCATCGTTCAGCGAGGCCCTGCGCCTGGAACTGAAAGAGTACGGCGTGCCTGTGCTGGCGGTGTGTCCCGGCCCCGTGCACACGGGGTTCGGCGATGTGGCGCGGCGCACCGGCCACGGCAGCGGGGACGTGCCGTTTAAGAAGTGGTTCTACACGCCCATCCCCACCGTGGTGGAGGGCTCGCTCAAGGCGCTCATCAAGGGGCGCGCGCGGTATTACCCGTCTCTGCGGATACGGCTGTGCGCGTGGTTCCTGCGCATGGTGCCGCTGGCCGTGCTGCGCCTGGCCATGGCGTTCCGCC
The DNA here is from genome assembly GCA_937905985.1 of uncultured Verrucomicrobiales bacterium. GTDB lineage: Bacteria > Verrucomicrobiota > Verrucomicrobiia > Verrucomicrobiales > Akkermansiaceae > Akkermansia. The sequence goes on from CALCWC010000143.1 coordinate 21,277, forward strand.
CGCGCCGCGCGGAGGCTGAAACAGAAAACAAATCATGACGACGATGAAGGAAAACCGCCGCCGCTGGCATCCGTTCCGCTGGTGTCTGCTGGGAGTGCTGCTGGTGGGGGCGGGTTCGCTTTATACCGACGGCCCAGCGCGTTTGGTGCAAGCCCTGTGCGGCGGCTCTGCCCCCCAGCCGCCCCGCGAAATCATCAAGGAGGTGGTGGTCTACCAGCCCGCGCCGCAGGCAGAACCCGCACCGCAGCCTGCGCCCGCAGCGGCTCCCACCGCGGCCTGGCACCCCGCGGATGCCTTCGCCATGCCCGCCGTCACGCTGCCGCCTTTCCCGCCAGCCCTGCCGGAGCAGGCCATGGATGGCTCCTTCTCCCACTTCACCAAGCTCCAAAGCGGTTTCAACATGCGCTCCATGGTGGATTTCCGCCCCGGCTCCACGGCTTCGCACGACCGCAAGCTCAAGGACGCCTACATGGTTCACTTGAGCATGAGCCTCTACCTGCCGCATGCCGCATCCCCCGCCGAGCTGGCCGCCGCCAACCCCGATTTGAAAAAGGTCTTTGCCGACTACGACACCCTCATGTCCGCCGCCAAGACCTCCCACTGGTGGGCTCCGCTCATGCTCCACAAGCAGAACCAGATCCGCAAGAACGCCGCCACCCTCTCCAAGCTGCTGGACCGCCACAACTTCTACGATACCGACACCCTGTTGGAAATCACCGCTCCTACCACCAAACGCAAGGTGCTGTGGATGCAGGCCGACATGGACGTGGTGTCCGACGGTTCCGACGGCGACCGCCTGCCCACCATGCCGGACAGCGTGCTGAAGAGCGACCACTACCAGCCCACCACCTCCTACCGCTGGAAGAAGGTTGGCACCACGCCCAACCCGCTGCTCAAGCCCTGGCAGGACCGCCTGGCCAAGCTCCAGAAGGATAAGAAGGCCTCGCCCGCCGCCGTTAAGCACGCCCGCGCCGTGGTGAACGACATCACCACCTACAGCTACCTCCTGGCGGAGTACGACCCCTTCGTTGTCATACCCCTCACGTTTCAAGAGGGGCGGGACGCCGCCTTCCGCCCGAAACCCGGCGACTACGCCGTGGTGGTGGTCGGCAAGCGCGTGTTCCCCGCCATTGTCGGTGATTTCGGCCCCAATTACAAGTGCGGGGAAGCCTCCCTGCGCCTCGCCAAGGAGGTCAACCCCAAGGCCACCTCGTACGCACGCCCCGTCTCCGACCTGAGCGTCTCCTACCTCGTCTTCCCCGGCTCGGCGGAACCCCAGCCCGGCCCCATCGACTATGCCCGCCTCAATACCCGCTGCCAAGAACTGCTGCTGGAGCTGGGCGGCCTCTCCCAGGATGCCCAATTCATTGAAATGAAGGACCTTCTGGAAAAGTCGGAGAAATAGCGGGTGCGCGCGTATGACGCACGCGCGCAGGGCAGGGCGGTGTTTTGTGCTGGAAATGCGGAAGGCATTGTGATAACATTGCCACGCAATGTTATCGGATAGGACCAAGGCTGGAATCGAGAGGGCGCCGCACCGCAGTCTCATGCGTGCGACAGGCATGACGGACGAGGATATCCGCAAGCCATTTATCGCTATTTGCAATTCTTTCAACGAGGTGATACCGGGGCACGTGCACCTGAACAAGGTGGCGGAGCTGGTGAAAGAGGAAGTCCGCAAGGCGGGCGGAACCCCCATCGAGTTCAACCTCATCGGCGTGTGCGATGGCATCGCCATGGCGCACCAGGGCATGAAATACTCCCTGGCGAGCCGCGAGCTGATTGCCGACAGCGTGGAGACCATGCTCTCCGCGCACGCGTTCGATGCCTGCATCTGCATTCCGAACTGCGACAAGATCGTGCCTGGCATGGTGATGGGCGCACTGCGCTGCAACATCCCCACCATCTTCTGCAGCGGCGGCCCCATGGCCGTGGGCAAGGGCCGCAACGGCGAGGACCTGGACCTCAACAGCGTCTTTGAGGCCGTGGCCGCCTGCACTGCCGGCAAGATATCCGAGGACGAGCTTCACTTTGTGGAGTGCCACGCATGTCCGGGAGCGGGTTCATGCTCCGGCCTGTTCACGGCCAACTCCATGAACTGCCTGTGCGAGGTGCTGGGCCTGGCGCTGCCGGGCAACGGCACGCTGCCCGCGCTTTCCGACGAGCGCAAGGAACTGTGGCGCGCCGCCGCACACCGCGCCGTGGAGATGGCCCTGCAGGGCGCCCCCCTGCCGCGCGATTTGGTGACGGAGAAATCCATCGACAACGTTTTCGCGTGCGATATGGCCATGGGCGGTTCCTCCAACACCGTGCTGCACACCTTGGCTTTCGCCGCGGAAGCCGGATTGGACTACGACCTGCACCGCATCGACGAGATTTCCCGCCGCACCCCGAACATCTGCAAGATTGCACCCAGCTCCCGATACCACATGCACGACCTGCAGCGCGCGGGCGGCATCATGACCCTGCTGGCGGAGGTGAACACCGTTCCCGGCGTACTGCACACCGATGTCCCCACCGTGAGCGGCAAGACCCTCGGCCAGCAGATGGAGGGCCTGCACACGCAGGACCCCGCCGTGGTGCGCACCGTGGACAACGCCTACTCGCCGGACGGCGGGTTGGCCGTGCTCTTCGGCAACCTGGCGGAACAGGGCGGTATTGTGAAGAAAGCGGGTGTACTGCCGGAAATGCTGGTACACCGCGGCCCCGCCGTCATCTTTGAGAGCCAGGAGGACGCTTGCGCGGGCATCCTGGCGGACCGCGTGAAGCCCGGTGATGTGGTGATTATCCGCAACGAGGGCCCCAAGGGCGGCCCCGGCATGCAGGAGATGCTCGCCCCCACCAGCTACATCATGGGCAAGGGCCTCGGCAACTCCGTGGCACTCATCACGGACGGACGCTTCTCCGGTGCCACCCACGGCGCCTGCATCGGCCACGTCTCCCCGGAAGCGGCGGAGGGCGGCCTCATCGGCCTGCTGAAGGACGGCGACATCATCAGCATCGACATCCCGAACCGCACGGTTACGGCCGAGCTGAGCGATGAGGAAATCGCCGTCCGCCGCTCGGTGTGGCAACCCACCATGCAGGAAATCCCCGGCAAGTGGCTCAAGCGCTACCGCAAGCTCGCCACCAACGCCAGCCGCGGCGCCGTCCTCCAATAACCACATTTCACAACATCATACTATGAGCGATACCAATACCAAGACAGGAAACCCCATCACCCGCTACTTCTCGGAGTTCGGCGTGCTCAAGGAATGCGGCAAGAACTTCTGGCTGACCAACTTCATCCAGTTTTTCGATGGTTTGGCGTATTTCACCCTCATCATCGTTTTCGCCCTCTTCCTGAACAAGTACTGCGGCTTCCGAGACGCAGACGCGCCGTTCTGGGTGGGCATGTACACGCTGTTCCTCTCCATGTTCGTGTTCGCCGTGGGCACCATTTGCGACATCATCGGCCTGAAGAGGACGTATGCCATCGGCTTTGCCCTGCTCATCACGGGGCGCGCCATCCTGGGCCTGGGGTCGGATTTCGGCATGCACATGCTGGGGCTCTCGCAGGACTCCTCGCGCTACATTGTGATGGCCGGTATCGCCATCATGTCCTTCGGCTCCGCCTTCATGAGCCCGTGCATCACCACTTCCATCCGCCGCTTCACCACCAAGCGTGCCAGGCCCACCGGCTTCAATTTCTACTACCTCTTCATGAACATCGGCGCCCTGTTGGCAGGCTTCGCCATCGTGGACCCGCTGCTGGCGTGGAAGGGTGATGTGGACGGCCTGCAGTGGGTGGTGAACCTGGGCACCTGCAGCTCTCTCTGCGCGTTCATCTTCACCCGCTTCATCAACGAAGACTTCTTCGCGGAGCCGGATGAGAAGGTCTCCCGCAGTGAGACCTCCAACCGCCGCCCCCTCAAGCTCATCTGCGAGGTGGCCAAGGAGCGCACCTTCCAGAAGCTCATCGTGTTCCTGCTGCTCACGCTGGGCGTGCGCCTGGTGTTCACGCTGCAGTTCCTGGTGATGCCGCAGTACTACACCCGCACCATTGGAGACGACTTCCAGCTGGGCTTCATGAACTCGCTCAACCCCTTCGTCATCATCACGGGCCTGATTGTCATCATCCCCATCATCAACAAGTTCTCCACGGTGAAGCTGATGATTTCCGGCATGTCCATCTCCGCCGCATCGCTCATCCTCATGGCCATCCCGCCGCAGTGCTACTTCATCGTCCCCGGCATCACCACCATCAGCCAGGCCTACTACGTGGCCATCTTCCTGCAGATCCTGGTGTTCGCCTTCGGTGAGCTGCTCTTCAGCCCGCGCTTCTCCGAGTACGTGGCTCGCGTGGCCCCCAAGGACAAGGTGGCTTCCTACATGTCCCTCTCCGCGCTGCCCATGTTCATCGCCAAGCCCATCAACGGCGTTATCGGCGGCCTGCTGGTCTCCTACCTCTGCTATGACGGCATCGCTGCCAAGATGGACACCATGCACATCGACTTCTGGCACTCCCCCGAGTTCATGTGGACCATCTACCTGATTATGGCGGTCATCTCCCCGCTCGCCATCATCCTCACCAAGGACATGTTCGTCACCGAGGACCCGGAGGCGGATGCCAAGGCTGTTTCCGATGAGGAGGAACGCGAACACGCCGCCGAGGCCGGGGCCGTGGAGGCCGCTCTCGAGAACGAATAACATCCAACCATCTTTCATACCATGTCTGACACCGAAAACAAGACCCCGGAAGCAGCCCCCGCCCAGCAGACGGACTGGAAGGCCATCATCACGGATATGCTCATCCTGGTCGCTGCCACCGGTACCATCGGCGGGCTTTGCAACCTCGCCATGAAGCCCTTTGAGACCGTCAACCCCACGGACTCCCTCATCTCACTCGTCCGTAAGGGCGGCAACACCGAGAAGGACTGGACCGCCTTCCACAAGGAACTCCGCGAGGGCACGGAATCCAACAGCACCCCGGACCAACTCTTCATCAACATCCCGGACCAGACCGGCCGCACGGTGCTCATGTGGGCCGCCTACGCCAACTTTAACGCCCCCAACAAGGCCCTCAAGAAGGACCTGCTGGAGCGCATCCCCTACGTGGAGGAGCTGATTAAGGTTCCCGGAATCGACTTGAACGCGGTGGACAAGGACGGCTTCACCGCGCTGCATTGGGCGGCCTGGAGCGGTATGCCCGCCACCGCCTACGCCCTGGTGAAGGCCGGGCTGGACGTGAACCAGGTGGAGGGCAATGGTTTCACCCCTCTCATGCTCGCCGCGCGCCGCGGCAACGCTGAGGTCACCCGCATGCTCCTGCAGATGGGTGCGGATCCCAACTTGGCGAACAAGGACGGCAAGACCGCCCTGCAGCTCGCACAGGAGGAGGAGTACGCCTACAAGCAGCGTGACGACTGGAAATACACCCTCATCTTCTCGGAAGCCCGTGAGGACTTCTACAAGCAGACCGTGGCCGCCCTCACCCATCCCGCGGCGGTCGGCGACCCCGGCAGGGAAGCCCTGCACGAGCGTGCCACGAAGAGCATGAAGAGTCTGCTGCTGCTGGATCTCCGCAAGGACATGGCCAAGCTGGTGGCGGCCGCCAAGAAGGCGGGCGCGCTGGACGAGCTGGTGAAGGTGGCACATGAGATGGCCGCCCGCACCGGCAAGGAAACGGAGCCCGTGCAGGTGAGCGATGCCATGAAGGACCTCCTGGAGCCGCTTACCGAGATGATGGACACCGTGCGCGTTGAAGGTGCTGCGGATGCCGTGGCGGACACCATCGAGGAGATGGCAACCCTTGCCAAGGACGCGAAGTAAAACGCCTTTTCCTGCGCCGTGAAAACCGCCGCGTCATGCCTGGCGTTTGCCGCACTGCTCACGCTGGCCTCCTGTGACAGGGAGGCCGCGGCCGAGCGCGTGCCGCAGACCGCACAGGAGATGTACGCGCGGGCGCAGGAGCTCATCCGCCCCAACGTGGAGCATGCGGAAAGCGATTTCAAAGGCGCGCTCGAATGGTTGCAGAAGGCGGCGGATGCTGGCTACCTGCAGGCGCAGACAGACCTAGCCGCCCTCTATCTGGAAGGCGGCAAGGGCATTGAGAAGAACGCCGGGCTCGCGCACGAGTGGTTCTCCAAGGCCGCCGCGCAGGGCAGCAAGGAGGCGTGCGACTTCCTGGGCATTTTGGAATACGAGGGCCGCGGCGTGGCCAAGGATGTGCAGGCCGCCATGGCGCACTGGCGCACGGCGGCTGATGCCGGGATAGCGGATGCCCAGTTCCGTCTGGGCATGGCGCTGGCGCAGAAGGCGGAGAGCATGCACGAGGCCGTGGACTGGCTGGTGAAGGCCGCCCGCCCCGGCGACAAGACGGGAGAGCCCGCCGCCGCCACCGCCCTGGGCAACATCTATGCCAAGGGCACCAACGGCATTGACAAGAATCTTGATGAATCCGCCAAGTGGTACGCTCAAGCCGCCGCTGCAGGCGAACCCCGCGCCCAGATGGTCTACGCGGTCATGCTGCTCACGGGCGAACCCGTTCCCAAGGACGAGGAACGCGGCATGGCTATGCTCCGCCTTTCCGCCGGGCAGGACAACCCGCAGGCCATTGCCCTGCTCATCCGCATCCTGAAAAACGCCCCGGATGCCGACAAAAACGCCCCCGAGGCCGACGCCTGGCAGAAGCGCCTGGACGAACTTGCCAAAGGCAAGTGATTTACTGGGTACTATGTACTATTTGGGAGGTAGGCACACGCCAACGCTATAGGCCCTCCTGCTCGTAGATGGCGGCGCACTCCGACGCCACGCGGCACACGGCGGAGAGCGGAATGTCCAGCAGCGTGTACGCTCCGGCCTCCGTGGTCTTGGTGGCGGGGATGGACACCTTCTGCACGGAGTAGGGCGACATGGAGACGCGCACGGCGAGCGGGATTCGGTAGCGGCGGTAGAAGCTCTGCAGGCTGCGGGCCTTGAGGTTGCGCTCCGCCTTCACCTCCATGGCGAACACGCCGTCGTCCGTGGGCAGCAGGAAATCCACCTCCGCCTGCGCGCGCTCGGCGGTCCAGTAGTACGGGTTCCAACCGCACTCGGCGCGCAGCTGCTGCTGCACGTACTGCTCCGTGAGCGCGCCCTTGTACTGCGTGAACACCGCCGTGCGATCCACCAGCTGGCGCTGCTGCAGGCGGCACTTGGCCGCCAGCAGGCCCACATCCAGGAAGTACAGCTTGAACGCCGCGTCCTTGTACGCCTCCAGCGGATGCTGCGGCAGCGCGGCGCGGAAGACAGGACTCACCAGCCCCGCGTCTTCCAACCAGCGCTGCGGCCCCTTCAATTGATTCGCATGCACGCCCTCTTCCACATTGGAGTATACAAACCTCTTGTCCTCCCTGCCCAGCTGGCCGGGGATGGAATCCCATATTTGAGCAATGCGCTTGGCCTCGTCCGATGACGAGTGCTTGCGGAAATCATCCCGGAAATCCAAGAGCAGGTCATCCTGGATGCTTCGCACCTCGGCGTAGTCCCTGCTGTCGGCAAAGGCGGCCACAGCCCCGGGCATGCCGCCCACGAAGAAGTACGAGCGCAGGCGCTGTTCCAAGGATTGGGAGAATGTGTTGATGGTGCGCCAGTCCCCGTTGCGCAGCAGCTCCACATATTGCCCGTCGCCCGTGGCATCCAGGTATTCGGTGAAGCTCATGGGGTACATGCGCAGCCGGTTCACCTTGCCCACGGGAAAGCCCGTGCCGCGATGCTCCGCTATGCCCAGCAAGGAACCGGCCGCAATGACCGCGTACTCCGGAGCCCGCTCGCAAAAATATTTCAGCGAGGTGATGGCGGACGGACATTCCTGTATCTCGTCCAGGATAATCAGCGTGTCCTCAGGAGTGAGAGGAAACCCGACCCTGAGTTGCAGCGCCTCCAGCAGGCGGGGCACGTTGTAGTCAATCTCGAAAGTGTGCCGCATTTCTTCATCGTCGTCGAAACTGATGTACGCCACCTTGGCAAACTCCTGCCGCCCGAATTCCTGCATCAGCCAGGTCTTGCCGATCTGGCGAGCTCCCATCAGCAGGAGCGGCTTGCGCCGCGGATGCCTTTTCCACTTCCGCATGTCTTCTATTAACCAGCGTTTCATGGACTGTTTTCTTCCTGCGCGCTTTTTACACTAAAAATAAGCGGATTGCAAGCCTGTTTTTACGAAATGCAAAGATAAATCGGCTAATCTTTTCCGAAATGCGAAGATAAATCATCTCAAAATTTCCGAAATGCAAAGATAAATTACCCGAAATTTTCCGAAATGCGAAGATAACCCGGTGCGGCAAGCCTACCTCCCGCCCATCAGATTTTATGGGTGGACGAAAACACCGCCCGGACCCGTCTTCGCCATGGCTACGCCGAGGCCTACGGGAGGAGCAAGCGTTGGTGCCCCGAACCACCCCGCCCGTCAGGGCCGGAGTGGTTCGTGGCACTATGGGAGGCCTCTCCCGAAGGCCTCGGCGTAGCTTTAGCGGAGACGGGTCATGCGCTCGTTGGCACCAACCATTGCATACTCAAAGGCCGCGCTGAATCATAAAATCTGGCGGAGTACCAAAAAAACCGGCACCGCAGTTGCCTGCAGTGCCGGAAAATCATGAAATACAATCAGCAGGGATTAGTCGCGCTGGCCGCGGGAGTAGTCGTACTTGCTCTGGAAGCCAAGCTCCTCCGGGAACTCGGAGAAACCGGACCAGGAGTTGTACTCCTTGAGGCCGCTGCGTCCGCAGCTGCCCTGGTAGGGCGGGCGGTAGGTGCACTTGTAGGTGGGAGCCCAGAAGGTCACCAGCTCGTAGAAGCCGTAGCCGATGCGGGTAAAGGTGCGGGTGAAGCCTTCCACGATACCGACGGAGAAGCCGGCGTAGTCGCCCTCCTCGCTGTTCCAGCGAATCATGGTGACGGGAAGTTCCTCGATGGCGTAGATGATGTTGCCGATGGCACGACCCAGCTTACGCGTGGCGGTGTACTCGGAGGCCGGCGGGGCCTGGATATCCGCGTACACTGTGCCAGCAAGGGCCGTCAGCAGGAGAGTGGGAAGAAGTAAGCGCTTCATAACGTCATCATATATACCACCCGCCCACACCCTTTGCAAGCAGAAAAGTCATCTTTTTTCAAAAATTCTTTTCCTGTTTCAAAAAGCCCCCTGCGCCATCTGGCGCAGGGGGCTTTGAAATCTTGCGGCCTAGCCGCCGAATTTTCAAAATCGTCAGTTGTAAATCTCCTGTTCCCGTTCTTTCTCCGTCAGGTAGCATCCGGGGTCGGAACCGTACCAGTTGCCGTTGGCGAAGGCGGCGCGGGTGCGGAATCCGCCGCCGCAGATGCGGAAGTGTTTGCAGGTGGCGCAGGGACCGGAGAGGCGTTTCTGGCGCTCCATGGGGTCGTCGCTGCCGCGCAGCTCGCGCAGCTGGGCGGCGGAGGGCTCGCTGGCGGCTTCCCAGACCTCGGAGAATTTCTGCTGCTTGACGTTGCCGAGGGTGACGCCCTGCCAGAACTGGTCCGGGTGGATGTTGCCCTGGGTGTCGATGTTGGCGATGCCGCGGCCAGAGGAGTTGGCACCGCCTCCGTTCCAGGTGAGCAGGCGCAGCGTTTCCTGCGCCAGCGGGTGGCCCTCCCGCAGCTGGCGCAGCAGCAGGTACACGCCGTCCGCCGGCTGGGTGACGGTCAGCAGCTCGCGCGGGCTGCCCTCGTCGTACCACTTCTGCGCGCGGGCGATGAGCATGTCGATGGCGCCGCGGGCTTCCTCCGGTTTCAGGCTGGCCACGTCTACGCCGCGCCCGGTGGGCACCAGGTGGTAGAAGCACACGCGGCGGATGTCCTCGCGTTCGATGAAGTCGAGGATCTGCTCCATGCTCTGCACGTTGTTGCGGGTGAGGGTGAGGCGCAGGCCGGTTTTCTGGCCCACTTCCTCGCAGAGCTTGAAGCCGCGGATGGCGCCGTCGAACGCGCCGGGAACGCCGCGGAATTGATCGTGCACGGCGCCGATGCCGTCCAGCGAGATGCCGACGTACGCCACGCCGAGCTTCTTGAAGAGGGCTGCGAGTTCTGGTGTGATGCGGGTTCCGTTGGTGGAGATGGTGACCTTGAGACCGCGCTCGGTGGCGCGCTCCAGGATTTGCGGCAGCAGCGGGTGCAGCGTGGGCTCGCCGCCGGAGAGCAGCAGCGCGTTCACCTTGTACTCCGCCAGGTCGTCAATCACCGCGCAGCATTGCTCCCAGGACAGCTCGCCGGGGTAGCGCTCCGCGTGTGAATCCGCGTAGCAGTGGACGCAGCGCAGGTTGCAGGTGCGCGTGATGTTCCACACCACAATGGGCTTGCGTGTGCGCGCAGAGCTGGGCATGCAGGCGGCTGTGCTGGCATGCGGGTTGGTGTCGCCACCGCCTTGTCCGTAGCGGATGTGGTCGGCGGGCTGGGAAATTCCGGTCCAGAGCTTGGTGATGTTGGTCATGAAAGGTTGTGGTTTGCAGGAATGTACGGGCAGAGGGGTTCTGCGGCCATCATGTCGCCTGTGGCGCCGTAGGCGCGGGAACGCGACCCGCCGCAGAGGTGGCGGTACTCGCACTTGCCGCACTTGCCGCCCAGCGCGTCGTCGTTGCGCAGCTCCACGAACAGGGGGTGCGTGCGGTACACCGTGGCCAGGTCGTCCGTGCGCACGTTGCCGGCCGTGAGCGGCAGGAACCCGCTGGGCTGGATTTCCCCCGTGTGGGAGATGAACAGCACTCCCTTGCCGTCGCGCGTGGGGATGAGGTGGCGCGGGGGCTGCGCCCCGTTTGTGCGCGCAGCCTGCATGAGCACGCGGCGGTACTGGTGGCCCTCCGTTGTTTTCACGGCAAAGGGCAGGGTGCTGCGCAGGGATTCCAGGCGCTGCCACACGGCTTCCAGCTCCTGCGCGCTCGGCAGTTCATCCAGCGTGGCGCGGCCGGTGGGCACCAGCACGAACACGCTCCAGACATCCGGCTGCACTTCCTTCATCAGCTCGATGAAACCGTCCAGCTCCGGCAGGGTTGTGCGGGAAAGCGTGGTGTTCACCTGCAGCATGATGCCGGCCTCCTTGGCGCGGCGTGCGGCCTCCAGCGTGCGCTCGAAGGTGTGCGGCACCCCGCGGAACGCATCGTGCGTGGCCTGCGTGGCGCCATCCAGGCTCAGGCTCAGGCTTACCACACCCGCTTCCTTCAAGGCGGCAAAGTCCGTGTGCAGCAGGCGCGCCGTGGCCGCCGGGCTCAGTGATACCCGCAGGCCCTTCGCCGTGGCGTGGCGTATCAAGTCAAAGATGTCGCGCCGCATCATCGGGTCGCCCCCCGTCAGCACCAGCATCGGCGGGTTCAGCTCCGCAATGGCGTCCAGCAGCGCCAGCGCCTCGTCGTGCGTGAGCTCCTGCGGATGCGCCTGCGGTTGCGCCACCGCCCTGCAATGCCTACATGCCAACGCGCACGCCCGTGTCACCTCCCAGAAGAGGATGAACGGACGCTCGCTAAAGTCTACTGCGCCTGTGTGCGGATGCCCCGGCATGGCGCGTATTCTACCCGCGGCTCCGCTGTTTGGCAAGCTCGTATTCCGCCTTGCCGCGGGGCGGCTGTTGCATGCCTTTTGAAAACTTTTTCATTTTCTCGTGGAAAAATGCTTGACACTCCCGCCTGTTTGCGGTATTGTCCGCGTCCGTTCCTGAACATTAATAACCACAAACCTCTAACTATGCGTTCCATCACTGTTCGTAAGGGAGAACCCATCGACCGCGCGCTCAAGCGCCTGAAGACCAAGCTCGACACCGAAGGCATCTTGGAAGAGATGCGCCGCCGTCGCGCCTTTGAAAGCCCCATGGATGAGAAGCGCCGCAAGGCTCGCTCCGCTTCCAAGCGTAACAAGGTTCGCTGGCACTACACCAGCAAGGAGGAAATCGCTGCGTCTGCCGTTACCCCGGCTCCCGCTGAGGCCTAAATCCCCCGTTCAGGAACCAATCCCCTTTTGCAGGGCAGTCTCCTTCCGGGAGACTGCCCTGCTTTTTTGGGAAAAAGCGGCGAATCCCACTTCCCCGTTCAAAAGCCCATCCGGCGTTGTGCCGGATGGGCTTTCCAAATCCCCGCGCTCCCGGCGCGGCTATATTCCAAAATTGTAAATCACTTGCGAGTATATTTCTTCCAATCCTTGATGATGGCTCCGGCATGGGCGTTGATGATTTCCTTGCCGTCGGCCTTCACCACGGAGGCGTTGGGAATGCCGTTCGCGAACTTGTAGGCGGGCAGTTTGCCAGACTCGCCGGAGTTGGCCAGGATGCACGGGAAGTCCGCGCCATACTTCTTCATGAAATTGATGGCGGCATCCGGGCTGTTATCGTGGCTCACCAGGATGAGCTCCACCTTCTTGCCCATGGTCTTGTACTGCTTCACCACGTGGGGCATCTCCGCGTTGCACGGGCCGCACCAGCTGGCGGACTGCAGGTAGATGTAGTACTTGGCGTCCGGGTTGGGCTTCTTGTCGGTCAGGAAGGTCATCCCCTGCAGGGCCTTGCCCACCACGGAGGCTTCCTTGGGTGCATCCTTCTTGCCCTTGGCGGCCTTCTTGGCGGGGGTGGGGGCATCGGAGTCCTGTGCCATCATGGCGGGTGTGGCCACCATCAGGCTCAGGGCGAGCACGGCGTAGAATACATTCTTGATATTCATGGCTTGAGTTTTATGGTGTAAGGGTTGCTTGTTGTCAGGGAGGGGAAATCACTTGGCCTTGGCGGCCTTTGAGGTGACGTCCTTCCACTTCATCATAATCATCTTGGCATGGTTGTTCATGAGCTCGGTGCCGGAGGCATCCACGATGGAAGCCCAGGGGAAGGAGGCGGACTGGCTGAATCCCGGCAGCTTGCTCACGTCCGGGGAGCCAATCATGATGCAGGGGAAATCCGCACCGTATTTCTTCATGAACTCCTTGGCATCGTTTTCCGCGCTGTCGCGGCACACGAAGATGAGCTCGGTCTTGTTCTTGGTCATCTCCTTGTACTGCTTCACCACCTCGGGCATCTCCTGGTTGCAGGGGCCGCAGTTGCGGGAAGACTGCAGGTAGACGTAGAACTTGGCCTTGGGATTGGGCTTCTTATCGGTCAGGAAGGTGATGTCCTTGAGGGCATCCTGCATGGCGTTCTTGTTGGCCTTTGCCTTCTTGGCGGTGGCCTTGCTTTCAACCTTGGCGTCCTTGTCCTGGGGTTTGGCCATCACCACGGGCATGGCGGTAAACAGGCCGGCTGCCAGGATCAGGCGGAAAAGTGAGGTGGTGTTCATGATGTATCGGTTTATTTGATGTGAATTTTACTTGTCGGCGGGAGCGGGGGCCGCGGGGCTGTTGGTGAGCTCGCGCCACTTCGGCAGCACGAAGGTGGGGTGGGTGGCCTTGGCCAGCACCTTGCCGTCGGCATCAACAATTGTCATGCGCGGCACACTGCGCTCCGGCGTGTAGCCCGGCAGAGCCTCGGATTCCGGCGTCTTGTAGCCGATGCACGCGAAATCCGCGCCGTACTTTTTCATGAAGGCCACGGCATCGTCGGGTGTTTTGTCGCAGCTCACGAAAATGAGCTCCACGCCGTTCTTGCGCATCTCCTTGTACTCCTGCACAATCTTGGGCATTTCCTGGTTGCAGGGGCCGCACCATCCGGCGGACTGCAGGTAGATGTAGTAGCGGGCGTGCGTGTCGGGACGTTTCTCGGTGGCGAATCCCTGCATGGCTTCCAAGGCCTTGCCCACCGTGCTCTGTTCCTGCGCGGCGGGGGCTTGCGCCTGTTGCTCCTGCGGAGTGGGTGCCTGCTGTTCCTGGGCGGTGAGGCAGGGGGCTGCCAGCAGACCCAGGGCCAATGCGGTGATGATGTGCTTGCTCATTTTGCGGGGCAAAGGGTACAGCTGCGGGGGTGAAATGTCAATGCCGCATGCAGGGATTTTATTCTGCGGAGCTTTCCTGGGCCTGCTCAGCCTTGGCCTGCTGGGCGTATTGATCCAGCTTGGGCAGGACGATTCCGGCGTTGCCGTTCTCCTTCACCTCGCCGTTGGCGTCGATAATCATGGCCCAGGGAATGCCCGCTGCCTCCTTGAAGTGCGGTATCTTCTTGGCGTCCTTGCGCATCACGGCGGGGAACTTGCCCTTGTACTTGTTGATGAACGCCTTGGCGGAGCCGGGGTCGTTGTCCCAGCTGGCCAGCACAATTTCCACCAGGCCTTCCTCCTTGTATTTCTCATGGGCTTCCACCACGTGCGGCATCTCCGCGTTGCACGGGCCGCACCAGCTGGCGGACTGCAGCACCATGTAGTACTTGGCATTGGCGTTGGCCTTCACGCCGTTGATGGTGCGCAGGCGGCCGATAATCTTGTTGGCCTTGCCCTGCTTGGGCTTTTCAGCCTTCTTTTTGTCCTTTTTGGCGGTGGGGACGGTGGTGTCCTGGCTGTCACCCTGCTGCGCACAGAGCTGCGGCGCGGCAAGTCCGATTCCCAGCGCAAGGCCGAGGGTAAGGATATATGTTCTCATGGCGGATTGTTTTCCTGAATTCGGGAACGCACTCCGCGCCCGCATTCTACACATTTTGCACATCGCACACGCCTGCGCAGGTTCATGGCCGGGCATCCAGCTCGGCCATGACTTGGCTGACGGCGAAAGGGGAAAATTTAAGCTGGAACGTAAATCGCTGTCTGTCAATAGCAATTCCCAAAATTCGAGGGAGATTTTGCACATTTTCTCCCAAAAGTCGAAGGAGATTTGGCCTATTTCCTCCCGAAATTCGAGGGAGATTTGGTGTATTTTCTTCCCAAAGTCGAAGGAGATAGCATGAAAAGGGGTGCAGAACGCCCGCCTCCATCACCCCCCCGCACGGCAAAGGGGATGTTTCTCAATTCCGCATCCTCCATGTGCAGGCCTCCCACGATGGCGATGATTGGCATGGGAAAGCGCGGTTCTAGCTACGCCTCGCAGTAGTGTTTCTCCAAGGCCATTTGGTGGGTCATGACCAGTAGCTCTGAATTCGGGTAAAGCGGCTTGATTTTCTGTTTGTGCCACAATTTCATCAGCTGTGAATACTCCACGACGGCTCTGGGGAACGTAGCCATCTTCTCAGGCTTATCATCTTCTGGATTAATGATGAGGATGAGACGGAGCATCGCCCGTTCCCCGATGTGCGACTGGGCGAGTTGATCAGGCTGCTCAAGCATGCGCCGAACGTCCTCCCGTTGAAGATTTTGTTTGTAGAGGTTGACCAAAGCAGCCACTTGATTGCACTGGAGCGTAGCCGCAGCGGTAAAGAATTTCCATATGATGTCGAAGCTTTCCCGTTCTAACGCATACCCCATTTCGGCAGCACGCGTTTCGATTTCCTCCACCTGCTCTTTCGTGTATTTCTTCCTCTTATGAATATCCGGGAAGGAGCGTTTGCATTCAATGACGAGAACTTCCTTCTCATTCCAGTGGATGAGTTCCGGCACTTTCAACCCCATGTGCGACGGAAGGGCTTTGAACAGAGGCTCGATATCCAGCAGGTGGAG
This sequence comes from uncultured Verrucomicrobiales bacterium, assembly GCA_937905985.1. GTDB lineage: Bacteria > Verrucomicrobiota > Verrucomicrobiia > Verrucomicrobiales > Akkermansiaceae > Akkermansia. The sequence goes on from CALCWC010000143.1 coordinate 36,789, forward strand.
TCCAGGCTTGCGTATCAGCCGGATGCCTGATTCTTCCCTGATAAAGTCGGGGTTCATTAGCCGATGAGGTTGTCAATGTCTTCCCGGTACAGCTTGATGGATTCCTGCACAATGGGGTTGTCAGGGAATCCCTCCCGGAGGTCGCCGTGAATCCAGGTCATGTCATCACCATGCTTCTGATAGGAGAAGGTGGGAATGGAGATGTTGTTCTGCCGTGCCAGGTTTTCAAGCTTGCGGATGCAAAAGTAGGAATGAGTGGCGATAAATATCTGCAATCCCATGTGGCAGAGCAGCATAATCGCTTCCATGTAGGATGAGATGGCCGACGGGTGGAGCCCGGCTTCTGGCTCGTCGATGAAGACGGCGGATCCCGGGCGGATGTAACGGTTGCCCAGCAGGATGTCCAAGATGGAAATCTTTTTGACTCCCTCGGAGGCTTCTTCGATATCAAAGACCATTCCGTCTTTGTTGATTACCCACTTTTGGGCTTCATCGTCATAGGAAGCGTCGGCTGCGAAGATATCGTGAATTTTTTGCCTGGCCTCTGCCGCTTTAGCGAAATTCTTCCCCTTGGTGGGAGGACGCTGGATGACCTTAGCCAAATCATAATAAGTCTCATCGAAACCGAAGGACTGATCGTCTTCCCTTGCGGGGATGATGATGTGATAGAGGGTTAAGACTTCTTTTTGGGGAATGAAAATGGAGTTCGGCAACTTATTTTCGTGCGCTCTGGCAAAGCGCCCGCCTGTTCCTGGAGCCGAGGCAGTCACACGGCCAGCGGCATTAACAGAGCAGACAAGTTCCTCGTTTGTTACGGTGGAACATCTAAAAGACATCTTAGTCGCGGTCTCCTGCTTGTCCCTGTGTACAATCCGCCCTACGGGATCCGCCTGAAAGATCCAGTAAAGTTTGTCTTTCATAAGGGAAGCGAGGGTTTTAGGCTCCTTGCCCCGGTTGTATGTCTCCATGACCTTGCATGCAGAATACAATACCTTTAGGATAAAAGTCTTTCCGCAGGAATTCTCACCGAGGAAAACATTTATCCCCCCAAGTTTGCCAGAAATCCCGGTTTCTCCTATGGGACCGAGATTCTTGATGCTGAACGAAGAAAGCGCGTAGCGACTGGGCATATCGGTATATTCGATTTTGCGACATAGTATCCCATTGCACGCGAAGCTGTCAAGGTTATTTTAACAAAGGCCGCGCGGCATATCGCACACTTCCGGCGGATGCGGATTTTCCCAAACGCAATCACCCCTCCCGCACGGCAAAGGGGATGTTTCTCAATTCCGCATCCTCCATGTGCAGGCCGCCCACGATGGCGCGCAGCACTTCCAGGGAGCCTGCGGCGTCGAAGAGCGCATCGTGCCACTGCCGCCCCGGCACGAGCGCGGACACGCGTTCCGAGATGCACAGGGCGTCGCACACCACGGAGAGCGAGTGGTCCTGAAGGGTGGGCATGGCTTGCCGCGCGAGGGCGAGGGTGTCCAGCCAGGGAGCGAACCCGTGGCCGGGGAAGGCGCGCAGGAAGCGCATTTCCGTGGCGGGGTTGTGGCCCACCACCACGCAGCCGCCCAGCAGGCGCTTGATTTCCGGCCAGAGCGCGGAGAACGGTGGCGCGTCCTTCAGCGTGGCGGCGGTGATGCCGTGCAGGCGTGATGCGCTCCAGCGCACGGGGTGCTCGCACGCTATGTAGGAGGTGTAGCACTCCGGCTGCGGGTCGTACAGGGAATTGACGCGCACAATGCCCACCTGCACGGGGCAGTCGGTCTCGCCGGGTGCGGCGCCGGCGGACTCGAAGTCGATGGCGGCGTAGGCGAGCTGGCCGAGGGTGCTCATGCAAAGAAGGCGGCGCGCTCCTTGATTTCCCGGCAGAGGGCGTCGTAGTCGCAGGTGAGGAACTTGCCGTCGCGGTAGAGCTCGCGCCCGTCCACCACGGTGAGGCGGTTCTCCAGGCCGGAGGCAGCGTAGACGATGTTGGAGACGATGTGGTACACGGGCTGCATGTTGGGCGTGGTGAGGTCCAGGGCGATGAAGTCCGCGCGCATGCCGGGTTCCAGCACGCCGATGAGGGGATCGTGCATGGCGGCGGAGCCGCCGCGGGTGGCCATGTCCAGCGCCAGGGTGGCGGGGCATGCGGTGGGTGAGAGCTGGTTCACCTTGTGCAGGAGGCTTGCCACGTACATCTCGCGGAACATGTTTTGGGCGTTGTTGCTGGCGGGGCCGTCGGTTCCCAGAGCCACATCCACGCCTCCCCGGATCATCTTCTCCACGGGTGCCACGCCGCTGGCGAGCTTCATGTTGGAGGCGGGGTTGTGCACGGCGGCGCAGCGGTTTTCCGCCAGCAGCTCGATATCGTGCTCATCCACGTGCACCAGGTGCGGGAAGGTGGAATCCGGCTGCAGCAGGCCCAGGCTCTCCGCATACGGCACGGGGCGCATGCCGTGCTCCTTCAGGCAGGTTTCCGTCTCCGACTCCGTTTCCGCCAGGTGCATGGCGAAGATGGCACCGTGCTCCTGCGCGATGGCGTGCGCCTCCTGCAGCAGCTCCGGCGTGGTGGTGTACGGCGCATGCGGGGTGATGGCCTGGCGCAGGCGCGGGTGGTTGTGGCACCTCTCCGCCTGGGCGGCCATCATCTCGCGGTAGGCGGCCATGTCGGCAAAGGCCAGGTTGGGGAAGAATCGCGTGAGGTTCTCGCCGATGATGCCGCGCAGCCCGATGCTGTCCGCCGCGCGGAACACGGCATCCGAGTGCATGTACATGTCGAAGAACGAGGTGGTGCCGGTGCGCACCATCTCCGTCAGACTGAACAGCGCGCCGATTTCCACCATCTCCGCCGTGAGTTTCGCCTCCGCGGGGAAGATGTCCTGCGTCAGCCAGTCCATCAGAGCCTTGTCGTCCGAGAACCCGCGGTACAGGCTCATCGGCACGTGCGTGTGCGCGTTCACCAGGCCCGGCATGATGACCGCGCGCCCCAGCTCCGTGAGCTCGGCGTCCGGATACATGTCGCGCATCATGTCGGCGTGCCCTACGCAGTGGATCTTGTCGCCGTCAATGCAGACGGCGCCCTTTTCAATGACATCGCGCGTGTTGTTCTGGGTGACAACATAGTCTGCGGAATAGATATGCATGGCAGGAAATCTTTGTTGGAAGGAAAGGGGTTACCAGAAGAGGATGGCGCAGGCCAGCACGGCCATGCCGTACAGCGTGCCGAAGAGTGCAATGCCCTTGAACACGGCGGGATGCGCGTTCAGCCACGCCGCCCAGTCGCGGAACAGGTGCGGCTTGGCCACCCAGAACATCGCCACCGTCAGCACCGGGTACCACCAGATGGGTATCAGCAGGCGCGTCACCGGATCCTTCAGGAACGCCGCGGACAGCGGAAGCAGCGCCGCCAGCAGCAGAAACAGGCCCAGTGCGCGTGCAAACAGGTGTTCCTTCGCCATCGAGGACAGCACAAACCAGATGACCGGGCACAGGATGAGCAGCCACCCGCGGAACGCGTCGAACTCGTACAGCGGCATGCACAGCGGGTTCCAATCCGCCTTGAACAGCAGAGCCGCTATCCACAGGAAATCCAAACCCAGAAGCGCTGCGCCCGCCTTGTATGCCACATGCGCGCGCCCCAGCGCCTGCAGTGCCGCCGTTGGCCGCGCCAGCCCGTACACGTGCAGCAGGATGAGCACCAGGCCCATCACCACCCCCGTTCCGCACAGCGGCAGTTTCTCATAGATATGGATGGATTCTTCGTACATGCGCTGCGCGTATTATACACACCCCCGCGCCAAAGGGAAGCAAAAAGGCGGCTGTGCGCCCGTCAACCCACATGTGTCCCAATGGTTGCATTTCTGCCACGCAAGATGCTGGTTCATATAACG
>CALCWC010000144.1 GCA_937905985.1 uncultured Verrucomicrobiales bacterium
GAGGGCGCGTGAGGCGCGCCCGAATCAACCTGTGGGGTGTCCCCGCATGTCAACCTATCCCCATAACCCCGCTTGCCGGGGTGGTTCGGGGCACCAACGCTTGCTCCTCTCCGAGCGTTTATTCCTGGTAATTTATGTCCACCCATAAAATCTGGCGGAGCACCGAAATTTTGAGTAAGGCGTGGTTCCGTCTTCGCCAAGGCTTCCGTCTTCACCAAGGGTTGCACCTCTCCGAGCGTTTTTATGGGATGGCAATGAACGTCAATTGTCAATTCCTACAGGATATTCCGCATGAATTCCTCCGTGTTGTCGAACTGCAGGAAGGTGTTGAGGCGTTCGTTTTCCAGCAGGGGAACATAGCGTTTCTCCTGCACCAGCTTGCGCATGCCGGGATCGCGGAACAAATCCAGCAGGCGGTACGGGTGGGGGATGCCGCGGTTGGCCAGCTGGTTGTGGTAGAGCGCATCGCAGTGCGGTGCATCCAGCGTGCAGCCGTAGGCAATCAGGCATGCCAGGTTGGTGCGCGCGGGGTTTTCCATGGGGTCGATTTTTTCCAGCCAGGCGGTAAGTCTGTTGGTGCGGATGGAGTCCTTCATCTGCGTGAAGAAGGGCAGGGAAGGCTGGGGTGCACCGGTCATCTGCGCCTCCGCCAGATCGCGGTAGTAGGCGATGCGGCAGACATCGCCGTAGTATGAGATGCCCAAGAACCCCAGCCAGAGCGCCAGCAGGCACATGAGGATGGTGGTGGTGATGCCCGTGGGCCCCACGCGGCGGTTGAAGCTGAGCACCTGGGAAATCCAGGTGAGTCCGTGGATGGTGATGGCGATGATGAGCAGGGCGACGCCGCCTGCCAGCACATGCACCATCCAGGGTTGCGGGGAATCTGTGACGAAGGAGACGAAGGTGAAGCCGTTCTTGTAGAAGAATATCCAAGCGCCGACGGCCAGAGCCAGCCCGATGGCGAGCGTGAGCATGCGCATCACCCCCTTGAACACGGTGAAGAGCAGGATGGCCAGCAGGAGGATGCCTCCGATGGTGGCGATGATGGTTGTGCTGTTCATCGGGATGGTCATGGTTGCAGGGCGCGGAGCAGCTGGGCGGCTGCCTGGTGCTGCGGGTTGAGTTGAATGGCCTTGTTGGCGGCGTGACGTGCGGCCTCGCGCTGCCCCACCTCTGCCAGGATGAGCGCCAGGCGGTACTGCACCTCGGCGTCCTGCGGGTGGGCGGCGGCGCAGTCAAGCATCTGCTGCAGCGCCTCCACGGGGCGGTTCAGGCGGTCCAGGAACACGGCGTAGTCCATGCGCGGCACGGCTGATGCGGGGTCCAGCTCCACGGCGCGGCGGTATTGGCGCTCAGCCTCGCCCAAATCCTGGCGCACCAGGGAGAGCTGGGCCAGCTGCATGGCCCCGGCGGGCTGGTCCGCCTGCAGGGCGAGCGTTTCCTGGTATTCCTTCATGGCTGGCGAGTCGTCCGGCACGCTGGGCAGCAGCGCGCGCACTGCCGCGTGGCGCACGCTGCGGCAGGAATCCTTCAGCAGACTCTCCGGGCAGTTTTCTCCCAGCAGTTCCGCTGCTGCCGCGCGCAGCATCGGGCTGGCGTCCTTGGTAGCCTGCAGGGCGGTTTGGAGCACGGCGGCCGTGCGGGGCATCTGGGAAAGCAAACCGAGCATGGTGGCACGCCAGGCGGGGTTTTCCTCCTTGGCGTAGGCGGCCAGCATCTCGTCTTGGTTGAATTGGCCGTCCATGGCGTGTGCCACGGCGCGGAAGCGCGGGCGGTAGCCCTCCAGCCAGGAGTGCTCGCCGTAGCGCTTCTCCACGGCCTTGGCGGCCCACTCGTTGTCCTTGCCCTGGTGGCACATCGTGCATGCGTTCGGCGTGCCGATTTCCTGGCTCAGGCGCGGGTCTGGCGGCAGCAGCGTGTGGTCGCGCCGCGGGTCGCGCCCCATGTAGGTGCTCTCCGGCATGTGGCATTCCACGCACTGGTGCCCCTTGGTTCCGGCGGGGCAGGTGAAGGTGTCGCCGCGGCCCACGTAGGGGGCTTCCACGCCGTTGACCTTCTGGTGTTCCGCGTGGCAGCGCAGGCAGAGCTCGTTGTTCTCCGCGGGGTGGAGCAGGGCACCCGTGTGGGCATCGTGGCATTCGATGCAGGTGACGCCGCGCATGCCCATGCGGCTCAGGCGGAAGCCGGTCTCGCAGTAGTCCTCGTCACGCTGGATGCCGTTGGGGTAGAAGACCCCCGGCACGCGCGGCAGCTCCAGGCGGAAATGGTCGTCAAAGCGGTCGCCCACGGTGAAGTTGTCATCCAGCTCCTCCCTTCGGGCGTGGCAGGAGGCGCAGTTGTCGTGCGCACGCATGGGGGCGAGCTTGCGGTCCGCGGGGGCCACCATGCAGCCGTCCGGCGCGGGCTTGTCCGCCAGTTTGTGGCATTGGATGCAGGTGACGCCGATTTCCTTCCATTCGGCGCGGTACTGGTCCTGCTGCACATCGTAGTTCTTGTGGAATCCGGTCATGTGGCACCAGGCGCACTGGGAGTCCCAGTTCATGCCGCGGCCCTGCCAATGACCCCACTCGCCCGCCGCGCGCTCACCCATGCCGTTGCTGCGCTGGCGAGCGTCGTCGCGGAACACATCGAACCACTGCTTGCCGTTCCGAGTATCCTCGGAGCGCAGGCCGTGGCGCCCGCGCTCGGCGGAATCCCACGCCGCGCTGGTCACCTGGTAGCCACCGTCGTTCCCGCGCACCAGGTACTGCACCAGCGGCACCTTGCCGATGGCGAACACGGCATCAAACTCCGCCGGGGTGCCGCCCTCGGACTCCACACGCAGGTACGGCGTACCATTGGCTCGCGTGAGAAAATGCGTGGTCTCACCGTGGGCCTGCTGTTGCTGTCCTCGGAACGGCGCGCCGTCCAGCTTGGCGGATATTTTCCGCATAGCCCAGGCGTGGTCGCTGCCCGCCCATTCCTCAAACTCCTTGGGATGGCACGCCGCACATTGCAGCGACACGGGAACCGCCGATTGGTCCCAGTGCGCGCTGTGGCCCTTGTAGGCGCGCGCGCGGCTCCCTCCGCGGCCATCGCCGCAACTGCTCATAGCCACCGTCAACGCAAGCGTACACAGGATTGCCGTCCATTCCCTCATGCACGCCATTCTACCATCACGCACCCATCCCGCGCAACATTTTTCGCGCGGGAACGGGCTATGCGGGTTCAGTGCTGCGCGGCAAGCCTGTACAGCACAGCCTTTTGGGCGTGCAGGCGGTTCCCCGCCTCGGCGAAAATCGCATCGGCGTGGGCCTCCAGCACATCGTTGGTGATTTCATAGCCGCGGTAGGCGGGCAGGCAGTGGAACACGCTTGCGTCGGGCGCGGCCAGAGCCATGAGTTCCTTGTTGACCTGATAGGGGAAGAACGCCTTTTCCTTGGTGCCCTTTTCCGCCTCCTGGCCCATGGAAATCCAGGTGTCGGTGTTGACCACGGTGCATCCACGCACGCCTTCCTCGGGGTCGGTGGTGCAGATGATGTTCGGGCAGTTGAGCTCTTGGAGGGTATGGGGCTTGGGAAGGGCCTCCTGCGGACCCGCCAGCACCAGGCTGAATCCCAGGCGCTTGGCCGCCCACATCCAGGAGCGGCCCATGTTGTTGTCCACATCCCCGAAAAACGCTATCCGCATGTCCTTCCAGGAACCCACGCCGTAGCGTTCCTCGATGGTGAGCAGGTCCGCCAATATCTGGCAGGGGTGCTCGCGGTCGGTGAGGGCGTTGATGGTGGGCAGCCCGGAGTACTTGGCGAAATCCTCCACCTCCTCCTGGGCGTAGGTGCGGATGATGGCACCGTGGATCATGCGGCCGAGCACGCGCGCCGTGTCGCGAATCGGTTCGCCGCGTCCCAGCTGGATATCGCGCACGGAAAGGAACATCGGGCGCCCGCCCAGCTCGCTCACGCCCACCTCAAAGGAGACTCGGGTGCGGGTGGAGGACTTGGAGAAGATGAGCGCCCAGGTTTGCCCGGTGAGCGGTTGCTCGCGGTGGTTGCCGCGCTCAGCCTTCAAACGGTGACCCAAGGCCAGTAAATCCTTGATCTCTTCAGCCGTCAACTCCTCTATGGAAAGCAGATTCTTCATTTTTCTTTCTGTTCTACCCGCTTGGGGAAGCCCGCACCATAACACTTTGCAAGCGGTTTGTAAAGTACGGAATCAGCCCGCCGAGTGGAAAAAAAAATCGTGCGCCGCTTGATTTTCCGTACGCCTTGTGATAGCCTGTACGCCATGCTGCCCCGGTGGCAGCGCAACCCCGTTTGAAAAAAGCAAATCATGAAAAGGAACATCATCTTGTCAATCGTCCTTGCCTCTACGGCGGGACTGGTACCTGTCACAGCCGTCACGGCAGGCAGCCTGGCACCCGCGGCCGCAGCCGAGGCGGCGCAAGCCATGCAGCTCGGCTCCATCAAGACCATGGACGAAGCCATAGCCGCCCTGCCCAAGCCGGAGGTAAAGAAGGGACTGGAAAAAGTCAAGAACGGCGAGCAGGGTATCAACACCTGCGTGTACGGCGTGTATACCCCCGTTTCCTATGCGGCGAGCGTGGGCAACCGGGATGCCGTGGCCTTCTTCCTCTCTCAGGGTGCGGATGTGAACGGCGTGGATCCGGAGAATAAATTCTCCGTAGGCACGCTCACCATGGCTGTTTCCGCCAACAAACCGGAGCTGGTGAAGGAACTGGTGAAAGCCGGGGCGGATGTCAACCTGCTTGCCGGGACGGATACGCCTTTCATCCGCGCGGCATCTGCCCAGAACATGGAGATGATGAAGCTGCTTATCGAGCTTGGCGCGGATCCCAAGGCCGTGGACAGCGAGGGGCGCACGGCGCTGATGATGGGCCTGCGCCGCAACGGCATCTCCGTCGGGAAGATTGATTTCAACGTCATGGCCGACTACCTCATCGACACCTGCGGCATTGATCCCAACGCCACCGACAAGAACGGGATGACCGCGCTGATGCACGCCTGCGTCTTCCTCTCCGTGGAGCAGATGGAACACCTCATTGCCAAGGGGGCGGACCCCACAGCCAAGACGCAGAAGCAGGAGGGCCTGGTGTTCTTCATTGTGAAGAGCGGCGCGCCCGCCAAGGCGCTGGAACAGCTCAAGGCCCTGGAGAAGTACAAGCTGGATTTCAACAACGGCACCAACGAGAAGGACATCATGCCGCTCTACAACGTGATTTCCAGCAGCATGAAATGCAAGGAAGCCCTGCCCCTGCTGCAGTACATGGTGGAGCACGGCTCCCGCACGGACCTGGTGTGGGGAACCTGCGGCTATCCCACGCTGTATGCCGCCGCCGGCAACAACATTGCGGACGGGCCGGAACTGCTCCAGTACCTGCTGGACAAGAAGGTGGGTGATGTGAACGAGGTGAACAAGTACGGCACCACCGCGCTCATGAACGTGAAGAAGCCCTGCATGGTGGCTCCCCTGCTCAAGGCGGGCGCGGATCCCACCATCAAGAACAAGCAGGGCAAGACCGCCTACCAGCTGGCTGAGAAGAATCCCAAGCTCAAGGAAGCCTTCGAGGCCGCAGGCGTCAAGGAATAATCCCTCCCGTGAACCACCCCTCTTTTCCCAGCCCCGCCCAACGGCGGGGCTTTTTGCCGCCTCAGCACATGATTTCCAGCAGGGTGGCCCGTGTGGCGGTGGCGAGTGCCTGCGTTGCAGCGGGAAGCTCTACAGGGGAGGAGGCGGAGAGATAGGAAACGCCGCAGGATTGCGCCCAGGCTTGGGCAGACTGGGTGTGCGCGCCCGCGATGGCATCGTGCGATGCCCCCTGTGCGGGCATGCCGGGCAGGGTGTTGAAGATGCGGCCGCCGCCGTTGTTGAGCAGGACCAGGCGCAGGTTGTCGCGCTCCACGGCGTTCCAAAGGGCGTTCATATCGTAGAAGAAGCTCAAATCCCCGATGAGGCAGAAGCAGCGTGCGGGAGCGCATGCTGCGGCGCAGCCCACGGCGGTGGAGAGGGAGCCCTCAATGCCGCTGGTGCCGCGGTTGCAGCGCACATGCACGCCGTCCGGCAGCGGGAAACGCTGGGCGAAGCGCACGGCGGAGCTGTTGGCCAGCTGCAGGGTGTCGCCGGGTTGCAGCAGCTCCATCACCGCGCGTGTGGCGGCAAGCGCGAGATCGTGTTCGGTGTCGGGTGCGGGAAGCGCATTCTCCGCGCGCTTCCACGCATCCGCGAATGTTGCGTCCGCGCAGGGCGGCAGCGCGCGCAGGAAGTCCGCGGGCTGCATCTCCAGCACATGGGTGAGCGTGCAGAAGGTGTCGGCCACGGTTCCTTCCGGGCAAACGTGCCAGTGCTCCACCTTGTTGTGGCGCAGATACCTTTTCCATTTCTTGGAGAGGATGTGTCCGCCGAGGGTGATGACCAGCTGCGGCACGGGGAGGGAGGTGTCGTCCACCAATTCGTCGATGCGGCGGATGCCGCGAGAGTTGGAAAGGTTCTCCGCCACGCAGAGGTAGCCCTGCGGCGCATCCAGCGGCGCGTGCATCTGCCCGAACAGCAGCATCGTCCGAGCGGGCAGCGTGCGGGGCAGGGCGGTGCAGCGGGTGATGGCGCGCACGCCGGGCAGTTGCGGGGTGGTGAATTGGTACAGCGGCTCGCTGAGGGGCATGTTGATGTGTACGGGGCTGGCCACGCGGTGGCGGCATTCCAGCAGGGCCTCGTTGATGAGGCGGTTGGCGTGCCACGCGCTTGTCTCGTCGTGAATTTCCGGCACGTCCACGGAGCGGCGCGCCAAGCTGCCGAACACGTGCGGCTGCGGCAGGGTCTGGCCGTCCTGCTGGCCGATCCACGCGGCGGGGCGGTCCGCGGAGATCACCACGAGCGGCACTTGCTGGTAGAATGCCTCCGCCACGGCGGGGTGCATGTTCAGCAGGGCGGTGCCGCTGGTGCAGACCACCGCCGCGGGCTCGCCGCTGTGCTGGGCGAGGCCCAGTGCCACAAAGGCCGCGCTGCGCTCGTCCGTGACGCGGTGGCAGGTGAACAACCCGCACTCCAGCAGGGTGTGGACGATGGGCGCGCAGCGGCTGCCGGGGCAGAGCACCGCGTGCCGCACGCCGTGCGCGTGCAGCAGGGACGCCAATTGAAGGACGCTTTCTTTGTCGCTGAGCATGACGGTTCGTTTATGAAATCAAACGGCGCAGGGTGTTCATCTTCTCCTGCGTCTCCTGCCATTCGGATTCCGCGCAGGATTCCTGCACCAGGCCGCCGCCCGCATGCAGCACCACGCTGTCGGCAAACATCTCCATGCAGCGCAGGTTCACATACAGCTCCGAGTGCGCGGCGGCGTTGAGCATGCCGAAGAACCCGCTGTAGTATCGCCGCGGCGCGGGCTCCATGCGGGCGATGAGTGCGCGCGCCGCATCCGTGGGGCGTCCGCACACCGCGGGTGTGGGATGCAGCGCCGCCAGCAGCGCGGCGGGTTCAACGCCCGCCGGCAGGGTGAAGCGGAAATCCGTGCGCAGGTGCGCCAGGTGCCCGGCGAGGGAAACGCGCGGGCCATCCTCCTGCACATCGGGGGAGAAGCGGGCCAGGGTGTCGCGCATGAACTCCACCACGTGAGCTTGTTCGCCGCGGTTCTTGGCATCCCAGTTGGCGAGGAAGCGCCCCTCCTGCGCGGGCATGGTCCCGGCCAGGGCCACGGTGCGCCAGCCTTGCGCGCCGCCGCTGAGCAGCAGCTCCGGCGTGGCAGCCATCCACGTGCCCGTCTGCGGGCTGTGGAACAGGCACACCATCATCTGCGGGTAGGCATCGCACGCGCGCCAAAACGTTTCTGCCGGCGAGATTCCCGGCACCTGTTCCACTTCCGTGCGGGAGAGCACCACCTTGTGCAGCGTTCCGCTTTTCAGCGCATCCATGGCCTTGCCGAAAGCCGCCATGTACTCCGCCTTGCCGGCGGCAAGGGATGCGGCGTCCGGTTGCATGGGCGGCGCAGGCTCGGCTGCGGCAAGCGCGGCCAGGGCAAGCGCCATTTCATCCCAGCCGCAAGCCGTGGCATCCGCCTGTATCAGCACGGGCGGGCAGTCCGTATCCGCCGCGAACGGTGCCGCCACAAAGCCGCTCCGCCCCGTCAGGGCATCCATGCCCGGCAACACCTCCGCATCCGGGGCATGCTGCACCACCAGGGAGAAATCATCCTCGTTGGGCCGCCGCATCAGCGCGAACGCGCAGCGGGAGCGGCAGGCGCCGTCCAGCAGTTGCATCACCTCTTGGGGATTGGCGCTCATGCCTGTGGGTGGATGATATAGTTGGTGACGCGGACGGTGGAGACGAGCGTATCGCCGCAGGTGATGTCCACGTTCCAGAGGTGGGTTTTGCGGCCGCGGTGGATGAGGCGCGCGGTGGCGTGGAGGGTGGAGCCGAGGGGCGCGGGTGCCACGTGGCTGCCGCTCACATGCATACCGCAGACGGCTTCTCCCGCCGCGCAGAGCCGCATGGAGCCGTGCCCCGCCAGGTTTTCCGCCAGTGCCAGGTTCACGCCGCCATGCACCATGCCGAACGGCTGGCAGCAGCGTTCCGTCACCTCCAGCTCCGCCTCCGCCAAGCCCTCCTCGCGGGCGGGCAACGTGCGGATGCCGAGGGCGTCTTCAAAGGACTTTCCCAACAGGGGCATGGAGATGTCGCTCATGTGGTTGAATGGGGGTTAGGCGTCTATCATGGGGCGGACCTTGTGCCAGCAGAGGGCGAAGCTGGCGGCGAAATCCTGCGGGCGGCGCTCCAGCCAGGTGTCGATGAGCCGCGCGGGGAACGACAGCACGCCCTCGATTTCCGCGGCGGGGAAGGTGACGCGGCCGCTGTACAGCGCGGCGTAGAGGTGTACGTGCTCCATGCCGGTGCCTTCGGTGGGCGGCAGGGTGCCGACCTCCACCAGGCGGGCATCCGTGATACCCAGCTCCTCTTCCAGCTCGCGGCGCGCGGCGGTCTCGTAGTCTTCCCCGGCGTCCAAGTGGCCGGCGGCGGAGGAATCCCACACGCCGGGCTGGCGGTCCTTCAGGCGGGAGCGCTTTTGCAGCAGGCAATCGTGCTTCTTGTTGAACACCAGCACATGCACGGCGCGGTGGATGAGGCCCTGCTCATGCACCTCCCGGCGCGAGGCCTGGCGCAGCACGTTGTCGTTCTCGTCCACCACGTCGAACATCTCGTCATCGCGCTGCGGCGTGTCGTGGAGCGGGTGGGGGTCATAGGCGTTGGTGAGCTGCACCCACTGGCGCAGCCCCAGCTCTTCCGGGCGCGCGGTGGGCGAGATGCCAAGCCGCGCGGAAACATCCGCCCAGGCGGGGGAATCCGGCAGCTGCTTGTGCATCTGCTTGCGGCGCTGGGAGAAGCAGCGGCGCATCAGCTCGTCCATCAGGCGGTGGTCGTACGGCGGCAGCTCGTCAGCCGGGCGCGGCGTGAGCAGCATCACCGTGGAATCTATCTTGGGCCGCGGGGAAAACGCTTCCGGCGGCACCGTCTTGAGCGCCCGCGGCACCCAGTCCATCTGGATGCGCAGTGAAAGCAGCCCGTATGCATCATCCCCCGGCTGCGCCAGGATGCGGTCGATGAATTCCTTCTGCAGCATCACCACCGCGCGCTCCACCGCGCAGGGCGAGGTCAGGAAATTGGCCAGGATGGCACCGCCCGCGGAATACGGCAGGTTGCCCATGAACTTGACCGGCTGCTCCGCGAAGAGGGGCAGGGGATTCCAGCTCGCGCCGTCGGCGTGGTGTACCTCCACATGGGCGTCGTTCGCCCAGCGTTCCTTCTGGTAGGCGGCCAGGCGGGCATCGAACTCCACGAGGATGAGCTTGCGGCAGAGCGGGGCGATGTGCTCGGTGAGGGCACCGGTGCCGGGACCCACCTCCACCACGCAGTCTTGCGGCCCAATCTCCAGCTGGGCCACAATCCATTTGGCGATGTTCTCATCCACCAGGAAATTCTGGCCGAGCGATTTGCTGGGGGCCACCCCCGTGCGCTCCAGGACCTCGTGAATTTGCGTAGCGTTCATCCGCCACCATTGTAGCGCGTGTGCGCGGATTTCGCAAGCGCATTACTATTTCCTTGCAACAAGGGCCAAAATCACATACAATCTCCCCCAAGCGGTGGACCGTTGATGCGCCTGCACCGTGAGTCACCATCCATTCGTGAATCCCAAGTTATACCAGTTAGCCAAGTCCGCTCTCTTCCACCTGGACCCGGAGAGCGCCCATTCCCTCACCCTGGCGGGGCTTCGCATGGCGGAGCGCCTGCACATGGTTTCCCTGCTGGCAGGCCAGCGCGTGGAGGACCCCGTGACCGTGATGGGGCTGAAGTTCCCCAACCGCGTGGGCCTGGCGGCAGGCATGGACAAGGAGGCCAACACAGTGGCCGCCTTCGGGCATTTGGGTTTCGGATTCGTGGAGGTGGGCACCCTCACCCCGCGCCCCCAGCCGGGCAACCCCAAGCCTCGTCTCTTCCGCTGCATTCCCCAGCAGGCCATCATCAACCACATGGGTATCAACAACCCCGGCATCGACCGCGGCGTGGAGAACATCCTCGCCACCAAAAACTTCAACGGCGTGCTGGGCGTCAATATCTCCAAGAACAAGGTCACGCCCAATGCGGAGGCCAACCACGACTATGTGAGCTGCTTCCGCGCGGCGTGGGATGTGGCGGACTACGTGACGGTGAACTTTTCCTGCCCGAACGTGCCGAACCTGCAGGAGCTGGCGCAGGCAGACACCGCCGCGGAGCTTCTCTCCCAGCTCAAGAGCGAGCAGGCCAACCTGTCTGCCGAAACCGGGCGCTACGTGCCGCTGGTGATGAAGGTGTCGCCCGACATGTCGGAGCGGCAGATAGCGGAGTTGTGCCAGGTGTTCCTGAACTGCCAGCTGGACGGTCTCATCTGCACCAACACCACCACCTCCCGCGAGGGCGTGGAGGGCCACCCCGCAGCAGGGGAGAGCGGCGGCCTTTCCGGCAAACCCCTCTACAACCGCGCCAACGAGACCCTGGAGGCTTTCGCCCAAGGCCTCCACGGTGAAATCCCCATCATCGGCACCGGCGGCATCTTCTCCGCCGAGGATGCCGTGGGCAAGATCCGCGCCGGCGCCTCCCTGGTGCAGCTCTATTCCGGCTTCATCTACAACGGCCCGCCCCTGGTGCATGCCGCCGCCGCCGCCATTCGCGATATGGCACGCTGATGCGCGCAAAAAAACTTGCGCGGGGATGCATTTGCTGGTTGCAGAAGGGGGTGAAGTGTGCTAGCATACAGGCTGATACGCATCTTTCACCCCCATTAGCCATGAAACGTTCACTGATTGCCATCGCCCTGTCGGCCTGCCTTGTCTCCACAGCCGCAGCCAAGCAGCTTTACAACATCACCCTTTCCGACACCAGCCGCTACACAAACTGCTCTGTCATCATCCAGGGCAGCACCGAAACCAAGTTCAACGGCATCGACAAGGAGGGATTCGTCATCTCCAAGACGGTGAAGAACGATGAAATCCTGGTGATGGCTCCCGTGGAGAAGGAGGAGCCCGCCCCGAAGCCGAAGGCGGAGGAACAGCCCCAGGAGGAGGTGAAGCAGGACCAGCCCGCACCCCAGGCCGAGGAGCAGCCCCAAGAGGAAACACCCGCGGCAGAGACGCCCCAGGAGCAGGCCCAGCCCGCGCCGCTGGAGTTCAGCGCCATCGCGGATTCCCTCCACAAGCAGCTCGATGAGGCCGACAAGGCCATCGCCGCCATCAAGGCTCCCAAGTTCTCGCTGGAGCGCCGCGCCAAGCGCGTTCGCGAGACGGTGGACCGCAAGCTGGCAGACGTGGAGAAGCTGGCCCAGCAGGTGACGGATGCTCGCGCTGCGCTCGAGGCCTCCAACACGAACCCCTACACCTTTGAAATCGTCACCCCGGAGCAGCGCACCCAGCTTGAAGCGGACGGCAAGGCCGCGTATGATGCCATGGTGGCGGACATGAAGACCGGCAAGAACAGCCGCCGCGTGGGCGGTCTCTCCAAGTTCGAGGAGATGCGCACGCGCTTCCAGGGCGTCCCGGAGTACAAGCAGGCTCACTCTTGGTACATTTCCACCCTCAAGGAACTCCACAAGAAGTGGGGCAAGATGCGCGACAACGAGGACAACCGCCGCCGCAAGTATGTGGGCGAGCGCCGCGAGAAGCTGGACCAGGAGGACCAGAAGGAGATAGAGAAGGTCACCAAGATGCTGGAGGACGAGAACGAGAAGTACGAGACCGCCTGGATCACGCCCTCCCCGCATAACGCCCGCATGCTGGAAACCGCCGTCTCCCGCATTGAGGACGCCCTGCGCCGCAACACCCATGAGAAGATGGATGAAGCCGTGGGCAAGGTGCCGGAAATGCTCAACGCCTTCTGGGCCGAGATGGACAAGGCCAAGGCCCTGCTGGATGCCGGCAAGTGCGCGGAGGCTCGCGAGCTCCTCAACAAGAGCACCATCTTCAAGAGCCTCATCGGCCTCAACCGCAACCTCTTCCCGGAGGACTACCGCAAGCCCATCTCCGACCAGCGCCGAGACCTTGAAAACACCATCCGCGAGCGCGAGCGCGAGCTCATGCGCGCCAAGCGCACGCTGGACGGCTCCACCTCCCGCCTGGAGCGCGCCGTGGAAAGCCTGGCTCGCCAGATTGAGGCCCTGAACCCCGACATTGAGCGCGCCATGGAGGCCGAGGCTGAGAAGTCCGCCGAAGCCGAAGCTGCCGACAAGCCCGCCGCCGATGAGGAGGATGGGGAAACCGCCGGGGAGGAGCCCGCCGACGACAAGGCCGAGGCGGAAGACGGCAAGCCCGAGGAAACGCCTGCCGATGACAAGGCAGAGGACAACAAGGATGCGGACCAGCCCGCCGACGAGGAAGAGAAATGAACGCCCTGAACTGGATGCCCGTGCTGCTGCCCGCCGTGCTGGCGGTGCAGGCCACCGCGCTGGAGCCCGCCGTGCAGCAGGCTTTTGAGCGCTATCTGGCCATTCCCCCCGCCGTGCTGCCTGTGCTGCAGGGCGTGAAGGACAAGGCCACCGCGGATGCCGCCGCGCCCAAGCTGAAAGAGGCCCTGGCCACCGTGTACGATGCGCGCGATGCCCTCAAGGGCATCAAGCAGCTCTCCGAGGCCGACGCCGCCGAGGTGAAGGAACGCTACGAGAAGCCCATGCGCGAGGAATGGGGCAAGCTCTACCAAGAGATTTACCGCCTGCAGCAGGTCAAGTGCTACAACTCGGAGGAGTTTTTCAAGCTCTTCTCCTACATGTGCCTTATGCTGGAAAAATGAAGACGTCACCCGCCATTATCCTTCCGCTTGCCTTATGTGCCGTAACCGCGGCTGAGCCTGCACCCGCACCGGCCCAGCCCACACAGGCATCCCAAGAGGAAGCCCGCGCCGTTTCCCCCGCAGAGAACCACATCCGCGCCGGCATCGTCATCACCGCCAAGGTGCTGGATGTCCTTTCCAAAATTCAGGACCGCGACACCGCCGAGGCCGCCGTGGCACCCCTCATGCGCTTGGGGGAGGAACTGACCCTCTGGGCCAAGGCCACCGCCACCCTGCCGCAGCTTTCCGATCTGGAGCGCATGGAGATGGAGGACCGCTACATGCCCGTCATCAAGCGCGTCAACGACCGCATCAAGTCCCAGAGCGAGCGTATTGCCGCCGCTGAGTTCTACGGTTCCAGGAACCTGCCGGCCGCCCTCGTCCACATTGTCCAATCCACCGCGCAGTAGGTGGATTGGCTATTGCAAGTTCACCGCGTCAAGTGGCGGAAAACCTGAACACCTGGCGGTTGAAGCTGGTGGTGAGCTGGTAGTGGCGCAGGGTGTGCTGCTCCATCATGCTGGAAACCACGAAGCTGCGGAAGGAGGAGACGGGGCTGTCGGAATCCGTGATGTCGAAGATGGTGCCGGTGTCGCGTGAGACGAAGGTGATTTCCTTCCCGGTGAAGATGGTGCATTCCGCAATGATGCGGCGCCCGGCGTTCTTCTCCATGGTGAGCATGTAGAGCTCCTCCACCAGCATCATAACCTTGAACATGGTCTCTGTGCCCACATGGTGCACCTTCAAGAATTCCTCCACGTGGCGTTGCAGGGTGAAAATGTTGTCCACGTTGAGAATCATGTCGCGGGAGAGCAGGGTGAGCCCCTCGTTCTCTAGCAGCAGGGGGAACACCTTCTGCCCGTAGCGCTTCCAAACAACGATAGCTGCCAGGGCGAGCGCCGCCACCGGCGCCAGCATGACGCCAACCCACATGCCTTCCAGCCCGAAGACCGCACCCAGGCCCACCGGCAGTGCCAGGCTGAACACCAGATCCCGCATCAGGATGATGCCCACGCTCAGCCTCACCCTCTCCACCATCAGGTAGTAGGAGCAGTACAGGAAGAGCACGGAGTACACCAGCGGGATGGGCGTGAGGATGCGCGCCGCCGTCACCACGGCATTGGCAATGTCCGGCTCGTCGATGTTGAAGGCGGAGGGTAGAAGCCCGGCGCAGGCGGAGAGCAGCACGGAGCCGATGATTCCCTCCGCCACGGCGAGCTTGGTACACAGGCGCATGGCCTTTCTGATTCCGGCGTTGTTGTTCTCGCCGCGGTAGACGCCGACGATGGGCTGCGCAGCCTGGCCGATGGCATCGGTGAGGATACACATCTCCACCAGGAAGATAACCACGGTGAGTACCGGCAGGTAGGCCTCTCCGTACATGGCGATGATGAACTTGGTCAGGATGAGGGAGAACAGCCCGGAGTAGAGCAGGGGCAGCGTATCATCCAGACTGTAGCGAGAGTTGTAGATAAAATCGCGCCACTTGAAATACCAGCGGAAATGGATGGAGTTGCCGGGGCGCAGGAAATGCAGCAGGCACACCAGCAGGGCCAGCGCGCTGCTGCACGCCACCCCCAGGCTGATGCCGGCTATCCCCATCATACTGCAGAACCAGTACGGCAGGATGAGGTTGCCCGCCAGCTGTACCACAATCGCCACGTTGCAGATGCGCGAATCGCCGTCGTTGTACACGGCCGTTTGCAGCAGCGTGAGCGGCGGGTCCACCACCAACAGCAGTAACAGGTACGGCCAGTACTCGTAGAACAGCGGGTACAGCCTGTCCGATGCCCCCATGAACGCGTAGTAGGCATCCCGCCCCAGATAGCACACCAGCGCCAGCGCCAGACCCGACACCACAGAGAAAATCACCGCCTGGCCGTACTGCCGGTATGCCTCCGTCTCGTCGCACCGCCCCAGCTCGTAGGAATAGCGGTAGCCCGCTCCCGTGGCATTGAGCACGCTCAGCAGCAGGCCGAGCGCCAGCACGGGCAGCGTGAGGTTGATCACGGAGATGCCTTCCTCCCCATAGTATTGCGCGGCCACCACGATACCCGTCATGGCCACCACTAGCTCGGCGAATCGCTGGAACGTGGCTGTCGCCAGCAGCTCGCCTATTATCACACCGCAAAACTGAGCGCGCAGTCCCATCATGTCCGCCCCCATCCTACCACACCTCCCTTCCTTCGCGCGAGCGTTTTTTTATGGATGCACTGCAAGTTTTGCTTGACAAGGCGGCTCTCACAGTGTACCTTTCCGCCACCTAACCCGAATATACTGATTATGGCTAACATGAAAGTTATTCTCGCTACGAAGATTGCAGGTCTGGGCTGTGAAGCCGACCTCGTTACCGTGAAGGCTGGCTACGGCCGCAACTACCTGATCCCCCAGGGGCTCGCGTTTGAGGCTACTCCCGCCAACCAGCGTTTCATCAACATGCTCCAGAAGAAGCGTGCCGAGCGCGAGGCCGCTGAGCTCGCCAACTTCAAGGAGATTGCCGCCAAGATTGCGGAGGTCACCGTCGACCTCGTCCTGGAGGCCGGCGAGAAGGGCAAGGTGTTCGGCGCCATCACCAATCAGCAGATTGCGGAAGGCCTCGCCAAGCTCGGCATCGAAATCGACCGCCACAGCATCGAGCTCGAGAAGCCCCTCAAGAAGTCCGGCGTCTACGAGATTCCCGCCAAGCTTCACCCGGAGGTCACCGCCACCATCAAGGTCTCCCTGGACGTCAAGGGCGAGGTGGCAGAGGCTCCCAAGAAGGAGGAAGCTCCCGCTCCCGCAGAGGAAGCCCCCGCAGAGGCCTAACCCCATTCAACCTTTCAACCAACCCGCAGGGTCGCCCCACAAAGGCGGCCCTGCCTTTTTTCGCGACGTGTTGTCAGAATCCTCGAAAATCAATGATTTATGCATGACGTTTGCTATTTTTATGTAGGAGGTTTGACGCTGTTCTGCCATTTTTATGTAGGAGTTTTACCATGCTTCTGCCACTTTTCGGAGGGAGAATTCATCGGGAGGGGGAGTCAGTTTGTCATTGAGAAAAGGGGCGGGGTGGCATAGAATGGGGGAGGATACCCATGATGCTGTCGCTGACCATACAATCGGGGAGCCCCGCCGTGGTGCCGGCGGGGGGCATGCCGCGTTTGGAGCGAGCGTTCCGCAAGTCGGTGGCGGCGGGTATGCTGGATTTGCTGCATTTCGGGCTGCCGGCGGGGAGCGCGCCCATTTTGGCGTGGCTGCGGCAGCAGGCTCAGGAGCGGCTCATGCGCTACCTGCGCGCGCTGAGAAGGGGAGAGGATGAATCATCGGCCGCGGCGTGTCTGGTGCCCGCGCCGGAGGAGGCGGCGGCACTGCTGGAGGGCATGCCTCCGCTGTATGGCGGCGAGGTATCCGCCGGCATGCTGCGCGGGTGGTTCGGCGGTCTGGAGGGCGCGCTGGTGGAGGCGGCGCAGCGGGAGAGCTGCGCCACGGTGGAGGATTGGCTCTGCCGTTTGGGCGAGGGCTGGCAGCAGCTCGGCATGCTCTGCTTCCACCTGGCGGAGAACGCCGGCGAGACGGCGGAGAGTCAGCCGTTCGCGTTCCTTGCCACGTTCATTCACAAGGCGGGGCAGGACGGCAAGCCACGGCACGCGCCGCTCGGCCTGGCATCCCAGATGTGCGCGGGTGATTCCGCCGCGCTGCTGGCGCTGCTGCAGCCGCTCAAGGCCGTGGCGGAGAAGAACGCTTTCCTGGCGGAGCTCATCAACTCGCAGGCTGTGTACCGCCCCTGCGGGTGGAACGCGCGCCAGGCGTACGCCTTCCTGGAGTCCATGCCCTTGCTGGAGGAGCACGGCATCGAGACCCGCATTGTCAACCTTTGGAAAACACGCCCGCCCCGCGCCGAGCTGGAGGTGCAGCTGGATGTCGCCGCCGGCGGCGACGGCTCGTCCAAGCCCGACCGCGCGCCGTCCGTGAACATCAGCTCGCTGCTGCGCTTCGTGCCGCAGGTGGTGTTGGGCGACCGCCGCCTCACGGAGGAGGAGCTGCAGGAGCTGCTGGCCTGCGAGGACGGCCTGGTGCGTTTCCGCGGCGAGTGGGTGAGGCTGGACAAGGAGCGCCTCACGCGTCTGCTGGAGAGCTGGCGGCAGGCCACGCGCATGGCGGCGGGCGGCATCCCGCTGCTGGCGGGCCTGCGCTACCTGCTCGGCAAGCGCAGCGATGCCCTGCCGAACCTCCCTCCGCAGGAGGACGGCATGCACACCGCCATGGGCGCGCAGCTCGCGCTCGCCCTCTCCAACCTGCATTTCGGGCAGCGCGAACCCGTGCTCACGCCCAAGTTGAACGACACCTTGCGCGCGTACCAGCGCGACGGCGTGCGCTTCCTGCTCAACGTCACGGAGGCGGGGTTCGGCGCATGCCTGGCGGACGACATGGGGCTGGGCAAGACCCTGCAGGTCATCGCGTGGCTGTCGCACCTGCACGCGCAGGGTGCGCTGGATGCGCGCGCCGCGCTTATCGTGGCACCCGCATCGCTCATCACCAACTGGCAGGAGGAGCTGCAGCGCTTCGCCCCGCAGCTGCGCGTGGTGGTTATGCACCCGTATGCACTCTCGCGGCAGGATGCGGACTACCTGCGCAGCAACCCCGCGTGGCTGCTGCGGCGCGGGCATGTGGCGCTCACCACCTACGGCATTGCCACGCGCGCGGCGGAGCTGCTGTCCCAAACCGAGCTTCCCGCGCTGGTGCTGGACGAGGCTCAGGCCGTGAAGAACGCGGACTCCCAGCGCACGCGCAGCATGCTGCAGCTGTGCTCGCCGCGTCGCGTGGCCATCACCGGCACGCCCGTGGAGAACTCGCTGGGCGAGCTCCGCAGCCTCTTCGAGTTCCTCAACCCCGGCCTGCTGGGCAGCGAGAAGGAATTCAACGCCATGGTGCAGAAGATCGGCACGGACTACGCGCCGCTGCGCCGCCTGGTGCGCCCGTTCATGCTGCGCCGCCTCAAGAGCGATCCCAAGCTGCTGCCGGAGCTGCCCTCAAAGACAGAGCAGCCCGCCTACTGCCTGCTCACCCCGGAACAGGCCTCCCTCTACGCGCGGGAGGTCGCCAACCTGCAGGCCGTGGTCAACGAGCCCGACCCGCAGACTCGCCTCACCCTGGTGCTGCCCATCCTCGGCCGCTTCAAGCAAATCTGCAACCATCCCGCACAGTACCTGGGGGGAACCTATTACGACCCCGAAAAGAGCGGCAAGATGCAGCGCCTGGCGCATTTGGCACGCGGTATTGCCGCCGCGGGGGACGCATGCCTGGTGTTCACGCAGTACCGCAGCATCATCGAGCCGCTGCACGATTTCCTGGCGGGCATCTTCGGCGTGCCGGGGCTCACCCTGCACGGCGGCACCCCCATTGCGGAGCGGCAGGAACTGGTGGCGCGCTTCCAGCACCCCGGCGGCCCTCCCTTCTTCATCCTCTCCCTCAAGGCCGCCGGAACCGGGCTCAACCTCACCCGCGCACGCCACGTCATCCATTTTGACCGCTGGTGGAACCCCGCCGTGGAGAACCAGGCCAGCGACCGCGCCTACCGCATCGGCCAGAAGAACCACGTCATCATCCACCCGCTCATCTGCCGCGGTACCATTGAGGAAAACATCCACCACATGCTCACCCGCAAGCGCGAGATGGCCGACGCCCTCCTCTCCGGCGGCATGGAGAAACTCCTCCTCCACCTCACCGCGGAGGAACTCATGCAAATGGTGGGCAGGGCAGGGGACTACTCCTGAACCTCCGCGGGCTGGGGCTGTTCTGCGGGGGGCTGCTCCTGCTTCACCTCAAAGCCGTTGAGGATGAGCAGCAGCATCACCAGGGCGGCAGCCAGACGGTACCAGCCGAAGATGGCCAGGCTGTGCTTGTTCAGGTAGCCCACCATCCATTTCACCGCCACCCAGGCGCTCGCCCAGGCCATCACCGTGCCCGCTATCATGGGGCCCCAGCCGATGTCCTCCACCATGTGGGAGCCGTACTTCACCGCATCGTGGCAGGTGGCCGCGCCCAACGTGATGAGTCCCAAAATGAAGCTGAATTCCACCGCCGCCGCCACGCTCAGGCCCACGCACAGGCCGCCCAGCATGGTCATCAGGCTGCGGCTCACTCCGGGACACATGGCAATGCACTGCATAAAGCCCACGCCCAGCGCGCCCTTCCACGTCAATTGCTCCAACGGCGCACCGCCGAAGCCCTTGCCGGACTTGTTGCGCGCCTGCACGTACAGCAGAATCACAATGCCGCCCACCGCCCAGGATATCATCACCGTGGGTGCGTTGAACAGGTAGTCTTTGATGTAGTCGTTGCACAGCAGGCCGATGACCGCCGCGGGCAGGAAGGCCACAATGGTGTTCACCAGCATGCGGAAGCCTGCGGAGTCCTTGCCCAGCACGCCGCGGACCATGGCCGCTACGCGCTGGAAATAAAGGCCCAGAACTGCCAGGATGGCACCGCCCTGGATGCAGATTTCAAAGGCTTTCATGGCATCCGAATCCTCCATGCCCAGCAGGTACTGCGTGATGATGAGGTGCCCGGTGGAGCTGACGGGAAGGTATTCCGTAAGACCTTCCACCAAACCCATAATCAGTGATTCAATGATGCTCATGCCGCGCCGTATACTCCATTTCCGCCGTTTCGTCAATGCTAAAAAAAGTGTTGCCCGCGCGTGCGGGCGTACAAAAAGTGATTGCCCCCGCCGGGGATTTGTGGTATCTTGCCATTAGCCGAATTCACGTTCGGCACACTCAGCTTATGAAACGCTTCTGCAGGAGAATCACAGCCGGTTTCACCATGATTGAGCTCATGGTCGTCATCGCTATCATCAGCCTCATGATGGTTATGGCGGCCAGCGTGTTGCGCGACCCCGGCAAGGGCCGCAGCATGGACAGCGCCGTGGATATGATTGAATCCCTGGTGCGAGAGGCCCGCGCCACCGCTCAGGGCAACGATACCTACACCCGCATCATCATCGCCAACGACCCGGGAACCGCCACGGAACGCGATTCTCGCCACCTGCGCTTCATGACGGTGCAGATGTTCAAGAAGAACGATGGCAACGGCCCCGGCGTGGACGGTACGGACGTGGTGCACAAGGGCAAGTGGGTGTCCACCTCCGCCGGCGTGATGCTGCCCAGCGGCGTGTACTTCAGCCCGCACTACAGCCGCCCCGTGGAGTGGATGGACGGCGAGGACGGCCTGGGGCAGGACTCCGCCCGCCTCTCCAACAAGGGTGCCACCAAGGTCTACTGCATCGAATTTGACGAAAAGGGCCGCTTTGCCGCCCCCGGGGCCTCCCCCGGCAACCCCACCCGCGCCCAGCGCATGGTCTTCATCTACGGCCACCCGGGAGCCAGCAAGTCCGCCAAGGACGGCATCGTTCCCGCCTCCACCGACAACCTCAAGCGCCCTGCCGGTGCCAAGGGCGTGGTCGTCTGGCCCAACGGCAACACCACCCGCCTCCGCACCATTGACGAGACCATTCAACAGTAACCCCCTTATATCGACATGAAGAAAATCACCCTGAGCACCCGCCGCGGCGGTTTCACGCTGGTGGAGACGCTGCTGGCCATTGGCCTGGTGGGCGTGCTGCTTTCCCTGTTCCTGGTGGTGTTTGTGCCGGCCCGCGGCATGATTCGCCAGGCCCTGGCGCGTCAGGAGGCGGAACGCATCACCACCGTCCTGCGCACCGAGCTGAACACCCTGCGCGGCAACCAGCAGGCTTCCCAGACCGCGCAGATTTCCACTCCCACCAGCTTCATCACTCCCTTCGACAAGGCGTTCTACTGGATGCAGAAGTGCGACAAGCCCGGCACCGCCATCGTCATCTTCTCCTACCGTGCGGACACCCGCGAGGGCTTGCGCCCGGACGGCACCTATCCCCCGCTGCCCGCCAACCAGAACCAGCCCAACGGCCATAGCCAGCTGGTCACCATCGCCTGCCCGATGGACGACCCGGTGCACAGCAAGGAAATCAAGGATGCAGTGGGCAATGTGTTCGTGGTGCGTATGACCGAGCTGGAGCAGCAGCCCAACGGCAGCTTCAAGGTGGCTCCCAAGCCCGGCACCATCAAGGGCGCCCAGTCCCCCGAGCGTTTCATCATCGAGGAGAACAACAACGTCCGCGGCGCTATCGTCTATTACCGCGCGGACTTCTACATCATGGCCCCGCCCAACCCCGCCCGCTACAAGAACAAGCCCTGGAAGCGCCTTGGCCGCCCCGCCTTCTCCGCCAACCTCACTTTCCGCCGATAAGCCATGAAGAAACTCTCCCACATCGTCAAGCGCGGTTTCACGCTCATTGAGCTGATGACCGCCATGGCCATTACGGCCATCCTGGTGCTCGTAATCATGCAGATGACCACCAAGGGCATCGATATCTGGCGCCTCGTCCAGGAGGATATCAGCACCGGCTCCCGCGCCAGGATTGCCATGGATTGCATCAGCCACGACTTCGAGGCCATGCAGATGCGCATCGGCGACAACCGGTACGAGTGGCTCTTCGGTCGCGCCGACAAGGAGCAGAAGGCCCTCGGCAAGGACATGAAGATTCCCCGCTCCGCCCAGTGCGTCTTCTTCACCAGCACCGTGGACCGCAACCCCACCGTCAGCAGCAACGATTCCCTGCGCCGCTCCTACCGTGACGCCCGCGCCCACAACAACGAAACCCAGGGCGACGTGCTGTGCGTGGGCTACCGCCTGATGTACCGCGACCAGGTGCTCAACCTGCCGGCCTCCAAGGATGGCAGGGGAGAGCAGATTTTCCCCCGCTTCTCCCTGTATCGCCACCTGGTGCCGCCCCGCACCACCTTCGAGCGCCTGCTGGGCACCCTCAACCTCAAGACCGCCTACGCACCGTATGAGAACGAGGACGAGAAGCACTTCCTCTGCGAGGACATCGTGGAGTTCAACGTCACCTTCACCATCCGCCACTCCACCGGCAAGGGCGATCCCCAGCGCGGGTATCCCAACTATCAGACCACCGTGGTGCCCGTCATCAACTCCAACGGCAAGGAAAAGGAAATTGAGGTCTACGGCGACCGCATCGAGGTGGATGGCCAGATTCTCTTCAACCCCCGCATCGAGAGCGTGAACATCTCCATGACCGTGCTCACGGAGGAAGGTGCCAACATCATCGAGCAGGTGCGCCAGAAGCGCCGCCGCGCCCCCAAGGCCGCGGACTTCTTCCACCGCTACACGCGCAGCTACTCCACCACGGTGATGCCGCCGCAGCCGCTGTAAGACAGCCCGTTCCCGTATCGTTGCGCCATGGAGGCCGCGCCCATGCAGATGCCGGATGCCGGCATGGATGCCCTGCCACAGTGCATCAACCTGTGGATTGACCCCGTGCCGCGCGCGGGATGGCACAACATGGCCGCGGACGAGCTGCTCTCCACCCGCACGGAGGCTTGGCTGCGCGTGTACGGCTGGGCGCTGCCCGCCGTCAGTTTCGGCTATTTCGACACCGCTTCCGTGGCTGCGTCCCTCTTCCCCGGCGCGCAGGAGTACATCCGCCGCTGGACCGGAGGCGGCATTGTGGACCACCGCAAGGGGTACACCTACACGGTTACGCTCCCTGCGCGGGAGGGCGTGGTCTATCCCATGGCAGACCAGCTGTACCTGTGGATACACGGCGCGTTGGCCAAGGCCCTGGCCGCCTGCGGCGTGCCGTGCACGCTGTTGACCGAGGACGCGCCGGACGGTGGCCGCGCCTGCTGGGCCAGCCCGGTGAAGAGCGATATTGTGGATGCCTCCGGGCAGAAGCTCGCAGGGGCGGGACAGCGCCGCCGCAAGGGCGCCGTGCTGCACCAGGGGCTTATTCAGGAATGCGCGCCCGCGCCCGGCTGGGAGCGTCTGCTGGCGCAGGGGCTTGCCCCGCGGGTGAACGTGGTGGAGGGCGCGGAGCCTTTCCCCGGCTTTGATGCCGCGGTGGAGGAGCTGGTGGCTTCCAAGTACGCCACGGCGGAGTGGAACGACGAGTCCCACGGCCGCCGCAAGCCGCACAAGGGCTGATTGCCCATTCCCCGCCATGCACCGAGCCTTTGCCAGTTGGTGCGCCTTTGTGGTGGCCGCGCTCTTTGCCGCGCACGCGCAGCAGCCAAACATCATCTTCTTTTTGGTGGACGACATGGGCTGGGAGGATTCGTCCGTGCCGTTCTGGCGGGCGGACGACGGCTCCGCACGCCCCGTGTTCCTCAACGCGCGCTACCGCACGCCCAACATGCTGCGCCTGGCGGATGAGGGCATGATGTTCACCCGCGCCTATGCCGCCCCCGTCTGCTCTCCCTCCCGCTGCAGCATCATCAGCGGCATGAACGCCGCACGCCATCGCGTCACCAACTGGACCCTCCAGCGGGACAGGGAGACGGATGAGCCTAACTGCCCCATGCTGCCGCCGCGGGACTGGTGCGTAAACGGCATCCAGCCGCAGGGCACCGCCCCACAGGGCGAGAGCCGCCACCCGCTCACCGAGGAAGCCTTTCCCTACCGCATGCAGCGGCCCTATGCCACCTGCACCCCGCTGCCGCAGCTGCTGCGCCAACGGGGATACGTCACCATCCATTGCGGCAAGGCTCACTGGGGCAGCAGGGACACCCCCGGTGCCAACCCCACGCTCTTCGGCTTCGACTACAACATCGCAGGCTCGGAGATTGGCGGACTGGCCGACTACCGCGGCAGGACCGGATACGCTCCCGGCGCCTTCACCGTACGCGGTATGGACAAGCCGGAATACCGCGACAACGATGTCTTCCTCACCGAGGCCCTCACGCGGGAAGCCATCGCTACCCTCCAGCAGGCCACCGCAGACCCACGCCACACGGGCAAACCCTTCTTCCTCTACATGGCGCACTACGCCGTGCACTGCCCGCTGGACGAGCGCGCGCACGATGCCCGCTTCCATTACGAAGACCCGCGCGACGGACACCCCTGGAGCGAGGCGGAACACAACTACGCCGCCCTTATCGAGGGCATGGACAAGAGCCTCGGCGACCTCCTGCAATGGCTGGAGCAGCGCGGCCTGCGGGATAACACCGTCATCATCTTCATGTCGGACAACGGAGGTCTGGCGCGCGTGGAGGGAGGCCGCCTGGGCGACACGCTCTCCAACTTTCCCCTGCGCGGCGGCAAGGGCACCTGCTACGAGGGCGGCATCCGCGTGCCTCTCATCGTCTGCTGGCCCGGCACCGCGCGCCCGCGCAGCATCTGCACCGCTCCCGTGGTGTGTGAGGACCTGTTCCCCACCATCCTCCAGATGGCGGGTTACACCGAGGCTCCGCGCACCGTGCAGGTGGTGGATGGCGTCTCCATTGTCCCGCAGCTGCGCGGGGAACCCGCCCCCGCGTCGCCGCGCCCCATCCTCTTCCACTTCCCCCACAACTGGGTTCCCCACTCCCTCGGCAACATCTACTCCCCCCAGTCTGCCATCCTCCTCGGCGACTACAAG
Organism: uncultured Verrucomicrobiales bacterium; assembly: GCA_937905985.1. GTDB lineage: Bacteria > Verrucomicrobiota > Verrucomicrobiia > Verrucomicrobiales > Akkermansiaceae > Akkermansia. The sequence goes on from CALCWC010000144.1 coordinate 24,791, forward strand.
CTCATCCACTTCGTCGAATCTGGCAAGTACGAGCTCTACAACCTCAAGGACGACATATCCGAGCAGCACGACCTCTCTCAGCAGCAGCCCGCCAAATTGCAGGAGATGATCAACCTCCTCAACACCTCCCTGAAAGAGAAGGCCGCCCTCCATCCCCATAGGCTTCCTTGACCGCCCCTCCTACAGTTTTCCCAATGCTGTAGGAGGCTGGATTTTGTTATGCATTGACATGACGTGAATTAGGATTTCAAGCAAGGAAGCGCCACTGTGCAAGCCATGCCCGTTAAAGGTGAAAAAAGCTGCATTTTTGCATGTTTTGCAGAAAAAGGCTTGCATACAGCATTGGGAATACTGTAGACTAAAGGTGCAGTTGGGAACAACTGTAGGCATTCAAGAGTGCCTTTTTCATGTGTGTGCGTGCTTTCAAGCTCGGTATGCGAGACCTTGTGAGCAAATGGGAGCCGCCCGGGGATGCCTCGGACGGCTCTTTTTCACTTGGGTGGAAGAGGGTGTCACTTGGCCGGCATGGAAAGCTCGGCAGACCATTCCTTGACGGCGCGGGTGATTTCCGCGGAGATGTTGGCCTTGGGAGTGATGAAGGAGGGAATGAACCAGGGATAGCCGCCCACCAGGTCGTGATACACGCAGACCTCGCCGTCGCAGGTGCCGTGCCCGGCACCGATGCCGATGGTGGGGATGGGGGAGGCGGCGGTGATGGCGGCGGCCGCTCCCTTGCGGGTGCATTCAATCACCACGGAGAACGCGCCGGCGCGCGCCACGGCCTGCATGTCGCGCAGGAGCGCGGCGGCTTCCTCGTCGGTCTTGCCTTTCATGTGGTACCCGCCCTCCTCCTTGATTTTCTGGGGCAGGAGGCCGATGTGGGCCTGCACGGGGATGCCGGCTTCCACGATGGCGCGGATGTGTTCCTCCTTGTCCGCGCCGCCCTCCAGCTTCACGGCGTCCACGCCCGTCTCCATCATGCAGCGTGCTGTTTCCAAGGCCTGCTGCGGGGTGTCGAAGGTGTGGATGGGCATGTCCAGTATCACCAGCGCGTTTTTGGCGGCGCGCGCCACCATGCGCCCGTGGTGCAGCATGTCCTCCAGGGTCACATGGGTGGTGTCCGGGTAGCCCATGACCACCATGCCCAGCGAATCACCCACCAGGATCATGTCGATTCCGGCTTCATCCACCATGCGTGCGGCGGGGTAGTCGTACGCGGTGATTTCAGAGATGGGCCTCACGCCGCGCAGGGAGAGGATTTTTTCAATCTTGGGGTTCATGGCAATCAGATGGGATAGGGTTTTACGCCGTTGTGCTCCAACGGGGGAAGGGCGGCCAGCAGCTCTGCCACGGTCTTTTCCTGCCCCGGCAGCTTGAGCGCGGGGTCGATGTCGCACAGCGGGCGCAGCACGAATGCGCGCTCGTGCGCCCGCGGGTGAGGCAGCGTCAGCTCCGCCGTGCCGTACGTTTCCCCGCCGCAGTACAGCAGGTCGATATCGCAGGTGCGGGCCTCGCCGTACACGCCGCTGCGCGTGCGCCCCAGCGCCTTTTCAATATCCATGCAGAGTTGCAGGATTTCCGGCGCGGGCATGTCGGTTTCCACCTCCACGCAGGCGTTGAGGTAGGCGGGGGAGCCGGGCGGGCAGCCCACGGGTTCGGTTTCGTACACTTGGGAGAGGCGCAGCGCGCCGAAAACATCCGCCAGATGGTCGCACGCGCTTTCCAGCGTGGCGAGACGGTCTCCCAGGTTGGCGCCGAGTGAAAAGCCCACGCGCCGAAGCTGTGTGCCCCCGTTCATGGGTATCGGGAAACGGTTAGTCGGTGAACCCGAGCACATCCTGCATGGAGTAGAGCGCGGCGGGCTTGTCTGCCAGCCACACGGCGGCACGCACGGCTCCGCTTGCAAAGGTCATGCGGCTGGATGCCTTGTGCGTGAGTTCCACGCGCTCACCATCCGTGGCGTACATCACGGTGTGGTCGCCCACCACGTCGCCTCCGCGCAGCGAGTGCATGCCAATCTGGCACCGCGGGCGCTCGCCCACCAGCCCCTGGCGGCCGTGCGCCACGTCGGCGGCGTAGTCCATCCCGGTTTCCTTGCAAACAACCTCCGCGAGGGTGCGGGCGGTGCCGCTGGGGGCGTCCAGCTTGTGGCGGTGGTGCATCTCCACTATCTCGATATCGTAGTCCTTGAGGATGCGGGTGGCCTTTTTGGTGAGCCAGAAGAGGGTGTTGACGCCCACGGAGAAGTTGGAGGCGAAGACAATCGGAATGCGCTTGGCGGCCTCCGCAATGGCGGCGCGCTCGTCATCCGTGTGCCCGGTGGTGCCGATGACCAGGGGCTTGCCCTGCGCCACGGCGGCTGCCAGCAGCTCCGGTGTGAAGCCGTGGAACGAGAAATCGATGGCGGCATCCGCCTTCTCCAGCGCGGCGGTGATGTCCTGGCCCGCGTCGTGCGTGGCGGCAAGCTCGGTGTCGGGGTTGGCCTCCACGGCCTGGCGGACGGCGCAGCCCATGCGCCCGGAGATGCCTGTGACGAGTATCTTGAGCATGGCGGCGCTTTACAGAAGGTTGAAGCGCTCCAGCAGGCGGCGCAGGGTTTCGCGCTTTTCCTCCGCCAGCGGCGCCAGCGGCATGCGGATTTCCCAACTGATATCACCGCGCAGCGCCAGGGCCGCCTTGATCGGCACCGGGTTGGTGTCCAGGCTCATCAGGCCCTTCATGAGCGGGTAGTATTTCTTCTGCAGCTCCAGGACCAGCTTGCCGTCGCCGCTCATGGCGGCGTTCACCAGCTCCACCATGGCTGCGGGCGCCACGTTCGACGTCACGGAAACCGCGCCCACCGCGCCGCAGGAGATGAACGGTACCGTCAGGCCATCGTCGCCGCTCAGCACGGAGAAATCCGCCGGCAGGGCGTGCACCAGCTGGTTCACGCGCTCCACGCTGCCGCCAGCTTCCTTGATGGCCACAATCGTCGGGCAGTCCTGTGCCAGGCGCGCCACGGTGTCCACGGCAATCTCAATGCCGCTGCGGCCGGGGATGCTGTACAGCAGCACCGGCAGGGACGTGCTTTCCGCCACCGCCTTGAAATGGTGGTACAGGCCCTCCTGGCTGGGCTTGTTGTAGTACGGGCACACCTGCAGCGTGCCGTCCGCGCCCATCTTTTCGGCCTCGCGGGTCAGCGAGATGGCCTCCTCCGTGCAGTTGGAGCCCGTGCCGGCTATCACCTGGCAGCGCTTGTTGGCAAACTCGATGGCTTTGGCGATGACCTCGTTGTGCTCTGAATGCGAGAGCGTGGGGGATTCGCCCGTGGTGCCCACGGGAACAATGCCCGTCACGCCGCCCGCGATTTGCCCTTCGATGAGCCGCTGGAGGGCGTCATAGTCCACCTTGCCATCCCGGAACGGGGTGACGATTGCCGTGTAAAGACCTGCGTATTTCATATATCGCGGAAATCATACCACAGCTCTGCCCCCATGGCAATGACAAACCGCCGCGCCTCCCTCCCGTTTTTCCCGTTCACCATGCAATTCCATTGACAAATCGGGGAAGTTGCGGCACAATGGCGCGCCAGCAAACCATGATATCTTTCACCAGTCTCGCGCGCGCTTCCGAAATCGGCTCCAACAGCTACCTGTTGGATCTGGACGGCGTGCGCGTGGTGCTGGATTGCGGCATGCACCCCAAGAAGGAGGGAAACGACTGCAAGCCGGACTACGGGCTCATCGGCGCCGCAGACCCGGATGTCATTTTCGTCACCCATGCGCACCTGGACCACATCGGCACGCTGCCCTGCCTGCAGGACGAGTATCCCGCGGCGGAGGTGGTGATGACCCTGGGCACCGCGGAGATAGGCGAGGCCATGCTGCACAACTCCGTGAACGTGATGACCTCCCAGCGCCAGGAGAAGGGCATTGTGGAATACCCGTTCTTCACGCACCCGGAGGTGGACCACGCCGCGCGCAGCTGGATGCCCCGCCCGTACGGCGAGACCTTCCGCGTGGGACGCCGCAACGAGATGCTCGCCACGCTGTACGATGCCGGTCATATCCTGGGCTCCTGCGGCGTGCTGATGGAGGGTGCCACCGGCCGAACCGTCTTCTACACCGGTGATGTGCAGTTTGATTCCCAGACCCTCATCCCGCCCGCCGATTTCCCCCGCGAGCATGTGGACATCCTCATCACGGAATGCACCCATGGTGCCACCCGGCGCGCCGCAGACTACACCCGCGAGCGCGAGCTGGAGCGCTTTGCCACCGCCATCCGCGAAGTGCTGGAGAACAACGGCGCCGTGCTCATCCCCGTGTTCGCCCTCGGCAAGAGCCAGGAGCTGCTCTACGAAATCAACCGCTTCAAGGTGGCCGGCCTGATTCCCGATGTCCCCGTGTACTTCGGCGGCCTCAGCTCCAAGGTTACCGAGCTGTACGACAAGTTGGCGGATTCCACCCCGCGCAACCTCCCCGGGTACCGCCTCCGCCAGCATGTGGAGACTCACGGCCTGCCCAAGAAGGGTACCGCTCCCCTCATCGCTTCCCCCGGCAACATCTACCTCGTCTCCAGCGGCATGATGAGCGAGCACACCGTCTCCCACATCCTCGCGGAACAGGTCATGCCACACCCCAACGATGCCATCCTCTTTGTGGGGTACAGCGACCCCGACTCCCCCGCCGGCAAGCTCAAGGCCGCCCCCCACGGCGAGCCGCTGAAGCTGCGCGCCAAGGGTGGCCAGGCATACCCCCTCAACTGCCGCGTGGAGAGTTTCGACTTCTCCGGCCACGCCACCCGCGACGCCCTGGTGGAATACGCCGCCAGCCTCTCCCCAAAGAAGGTCATCCTTGTTCACGGAGACCCCCCCGCCCTCGCCTGGATGCAGGAGCACATCCAAGCCGCCCTCCCCAACGCAGAGGTCATCATCCCCGAACCCGGTAAGGCCATCCGGTTGGGGTAGGGGGGATTCCCATCTACAAATTGCCTTGAGCCCCAAGGGCTTATGGAGGAAAGTGAAATTTGCCGTGCGATTTCTTTTGACATGTTCTAAATGTTGTGTTAGATTTTGCGCCCCCATACAAGATATGGTGGATTAAGAGCAAGCAATCAGGAGCATGAACATCATCAAGCGCAACGGACAACACGCGGCATACGACCGGGCGAAACTCACCCGAGTCATCAACCTGGCATTTTCCGGCATAGGCACGGGCATACTGCCTCTGGAGGCGGATGAGCTGACGGATGCCATCGAGGCGCGCCTGTTCGAGCTGAGCGAGAGCACGGGAGACCTGCCGGTTGAAACCATCCAGGACTGCGTGGAAATAGCGCTGATGGAACGCGGGCACTATGATGCGATGAAGAGCTTCATCCTGTACCGCAGCGGGCGCACGCGGGCACGGGCGGCGCGGGAGCAGCTCATGCAGTATTTCGGCGCAGACGCGCAGCTGGACACCTGCCTGAAGGACATCCAGAAGGAGTTTGACGATGACAGCTACGCGCTCACGCATCTGGCACGCAAGTTCGCCACGTTCTTCAAGCCCGGCATGGAGAGGGCGGAGGCGCTGACGCTGCTGAAAAAGGCGGCGGCGGAGCTGACCACGCAGGATGCCCCGCAGTGGGAGATGATAGCCGCGCGCTTTGAGCTGATGCGCCTGGAGGGCCTGCGCCGCGAATTCCAGGAGCAGAACAGGCTGGAAACATTTTACGACAAGGTGGCCTACCTGGTGGAGCAGGGGCTGTACGGCGCCTATATCCTGGATGCCTACACGCGGGAGGAGCTGCTGGAGCTGGCAGGGCTCATGCAGCCGGAGCGCGACAAGCTCTTCAACGTGTCCGGCATTGAGCTTCTGGCCGGCCGCTACCTCATCCGCACGTACGGCGGGGTGGTGCTGGAGAGCCCGCAGGAAATGTTCCTGGGCATAGCGCTGCACCTGGCCATGCAGGAAAAGACGCAGCGTGCCACCTGGGTGCGCCGATTCTATGATATGCTCAGCACCCTGAAGGTGACCATGGCCACACCCACGCTGGCCAACGCCCGCCGCCCCTTCCACCAGCTTTCCTCCTGTTTTATCGACACCGTCCCGGACGATCTGGAGGGCATCTACCGCAGCATCGACAACTTTGCCATGGTGAGCAAGTTCGGCGGCGGCATGGGCCTGTATTTCGGCAAGGTGCGCGCCCGCGGCAGCAGTATCCGCGGCTTCCAGGGCGCCGCGGGCGGCGTTATCCGCTGGGTGCGCCTGGCCAACGACACCGCCGTGGCCGTGGATCAGCTGGGCGTGCGCCAGGGTGCCGTGGCCGTGTACCTGGACGTGTGGCACCGCGACCTCCCGGAGTTCCTGGCCCTGCGCACCAACAACGGCGACGACCGCCTGAAGGCGCACGATGTGTTCCCCGCCGTGTGCTACCCGGATTATTTCTGGGAGCAGGCGCGCGACAACATCAACGGCGAGTGGCACCTGATGTGCCCGCATGAAATCCAGGAGGTGAAAGGCTACTGCCTGGAGGACTACTACGGGGACGAGTGGACCAAGCGCTACCTGAGCTGCGTGGCGGACCCGCGCATCAGCAAGCGCGTGATTTGCGTGAAGGACGTGGTGCGTCTGGTGCTCAAGAGCGCCGTGGAAACCGGCACGCCCTTCACCTTCAACCGTGATGCCGTGAACCGCGCCAACCCCAACAAGCACCGCGGCATCATCTACTGCAGCAACCTTTGCACGGAGATCGCCCAGAACATGAGCGCCATTGAATCCGTCAGCCAGGAGGTGAAATCCGTCAATGGCGAAACCGTGGTGGTCACCACCACCCGCCCCGGCAACTTTGTGGTCTGCAACCTCGCCAGCCTCTCCCTCGGCCGCATTGATGTCAACAACCCTCAGGAACTCTCGGAGATTACCGCCAGCGCCGTCCGCGCGCTCGACAACGTCATCGACCTCAATTTCTTCCCCGTGCCCTACGCGCAGGTCACCAACCATCGCTACCGCCCGCTGGGGCTGGGCGTGAGCGGCTACCACCACATGCTGGCCAAGAACAATCTGCCCTGGGAGAGCGAGGCCCACCTGGAGTTTGTGGACAAGGTGTTTGAGACCATCAACCGCGCCGCCATTGCCGCCAGCTGCGACACCGCGCAGGAAAAGGGCGCCTACGAGTATTTCCAAGGCAGCGATTGGCAGACGGGGGAATACTTCACCAGCCGCGGCTACACCTCCCCGGAATGGCAGGAGCTGCAGCAGCGCGTGGCCGCTCACGGCATGAGAAACGCCTACCTCATTGCCATTGCCCCCACCAGCAGCACCAGCATTATTGCCGGTACCACCGCCGGCCTGGACCCCGTGATGAAGAAATTCTTCCTGGAGGAGAAAAAGTACGGCCTGATGCCCCGCGTGGCGCCGGAGCTCAACCTGCGCTCCTTCTGGCTCTACAAGAACGCCCACCACATTGACCAGAGCTGGAGCGTGCGCGCCGCCGGCGTGCGCCAGCGCCATGTGGACCAGGCCCAGAGCATGAACCTCTACATCACCAATGAATACACCCTGCGCCAAATCCTCAACCTCTACCTCCTGGCTTGGGAGAAGGGCGTGAAAACCATCTACTACATCCGTTCCAAGAGCTTAGAAATAGAAGAATGCGAATCATGTGCAAGCTGAATAAGAAACCCCTGTTCAATCCCGCCGGCGATACCGATACCGCCGCCAGGTGCATCATCAACGGCAATACCACCAACCTCAACGATTTCAACAACATGAAATACGCTTGGGTCAGCGGGTGGTACCGCCAGGCCATGAACAACTTCTGGATTCCGGAGGAAATCAACCTCGCGCAGGACGTCAAGGATTACCCGCTGCTCTCTTCCCATGAGCGCCGCGCGTACGACAAGATCCTCTCCTTCCTCGTCTTCCTGGACAGCATCCAGACGGCCAACCTCCCCCTCATCGGCGAGTATGTGACAGCCAACGAGCTCAACCTCTGCCTGGCCATCCAAACCTTCCAGGAGGCGGTGCACAGCCAGAGCTACAGCTACATGCTGGATACCATCTGCGAGCCGCAGAAACGCCTGGAAGTGCTCTACCAGTGGAAGACGGACGAACACCTGCTGCGGCGCAACGAATTCATCGGCAACCTGTACAACGAGTTCCAGAAGGAGCGCACCCCGCAGAATTTCACCCGCACGCTGGTGGCCAACTACATTCTGGAAGGCGTGTACTTCTACAGCGGGTTCATGTTCTTCTACAGCCTGGGCCGCAACAACAAGATGACCGGCTCCGCCCAGGAAATCCGCTACATCAACCGGGATGAAAACACCCACCTCTGGCTCTTCCGCAGCATCATCCGAGAGCTCCAGAAGGAAAACCCCGAACTCTTCACACGGGAGCTCAATGAATCCTACCGCCAGATGATTCACGAGGGCTGCGAGCAGGAAATAGCCTGGGGTCACTTCGTCATTGGAGACGACATCCCCGGCCTCTCCAGGGAAATGGTCACGGACTACATCCAGTATCTGGGCAACAAGCGCTGCACCGACCTGGGCTTTGACCCCATCTACCCCGGCCATGAGGAGGAACCGCCCCACCTGCGCTGGGTGAGCCAGTTCAGCAACGCCAACCTCATCAAGACCGATTTCTTTGAGGCGCGCTCCACCGCCTACGCCAAGAGCAGCGCCCTGGTGGACGACCTGTAAAGCCCGCCTCCAAGAGCCTTGACAATTCAAGCCCGCCCGGCGTTCTGCCGGACGGGCTTGGAAATTCCTAATCTTAATTAACCCGGCTCAGTCCTTTCTGGGCAGCAGGCGCAGCACAGGCAGGCCCTCCACGGCCTGGATCCAGGCGGTGGAGGGGATGGTGATAATCATCTTGCCGTTCTCCTCCTTGCAATCCACGGCCAAATCAGGCTGGCCGAGGATGGCGGGCTTTTGGCCGAGGGACTGGGGGATTTCGAGCGTGTAGTCCACCAGTTCCTTGTGGATGGGCAGGAAGATGTACTTGTTGCCGTTGGGAATCTTGACGATGCGGAGGGATTCCGGCAGGGCGGGGTCCAGCACGGCACGGCTCTCGTAGATAGCTTCGCCGTTGACCTTCATCCACGCGCCGATGCGCTGGAAGACGTGGCGCACCTGCTCCGGCACGGAGCCGTCCGGCTTGGGGCCGATGTTGAGCAGGAGGTTGCCGCCGCGCGCCACGCAGGATTCGAGCGCGTTGATGACCACCACCGGGCTCTTGTACTGCTCATACACGCTGTAGCCCCAGTGGTTGCCCACCGTCATGCAGGACTCCCAGTCGTACGCGGGTATCTTGTCGCGCGCGGGCACGAACTGCTCAGGAGTGGTGAAGTCTGCCTTGCTGGTGAGCGTCGGGCAGCCCTGGTAGTCCCAGAGGCGGTTGTTCATGATGATGCCGGGCTGCTTCTCGCGGCACATGGCCATGAGCTTGGTGGCCTCCCACGCGCGGTCGCCGGACATGGTGTCGGTGGAGAAATCCCACCACAGGATATCCACCTTGCCGTAGGCGGTGACCAGCTGCTCGGCCTGCTCGTGCAGGTACTTGATGTAGGCTTTCTGGTCGCGCGGGATTCCCTTTTCCTTGAGCATCTTGGCCTGGTTGGAGGGGTACGCGTGGGCGGGGCGGATGGTGTTGTCGTAGGCGGGGTGGTGCCAGTCGATGACGCTGTGGTAGTAGCCCACGCGCATGCCGGCGGCGTGGCAGGCATCCGTGAACTCCTTCACGATATCGCGCCCCAGCAGCTTGCCCGCCGTGTAGTCGCTGTTCTTGGCGTCGAACAGGCAGAAGCCCTCATGGTGCTTGCTGGTGAGCACCATGTACTTGCAGCCGGCCTCCTGTGCCAGCTTCACCCATTCCTCCGCGCAGCCGGGGGCCGGGCGGAACAGCGGCAGCGCCGCCTTGGCGTACGTGTCTGTGTCGATGTCGATGTTTCTCTGGGTCCACTCGCCGCGGCCGTCCTGCCCCTGCCAGGTGCATTCCAGGCCGGAGTACAGGCCGTAGTGGATGAACATGCCGAAGTGGGCATCGCGCCACCACTGCATTTTCTTGTCATGCTCCACGGGGTCCACGGGGTCGCCCTGGGCGGCCTGGAGCTGGGCGACGGTGGGCTGCTGCGGTGCCTGGGGCTTGGCCTCGTCTGCCAGTGCAATGGACGAGAGCGCGAAGGCGCAGGCAATGACGGAAGCAGATGTTCTCATATTCCGGTATGGGGTTGAGGTTTGCTTACGGGGTGGGGAATTGCTTGTTGAAGGCGGAAACCTCCGTGCGGAGGGCGGCGTAGGCAGCTTCGTCGCCGCCCGCAGCCAGGATATCCAGGCAGCGGCCGATGTATTCCGCCACGGCGCGCACGTCGTCCTCCTTCATGCCGCGGGTGGTGACGGCGGGGGTGCCGATGCGGATGCCGCTGGGCTTGTTGGTGGTTCCCTTGTCGTACGGGATGGCGTTCTTGTTGACGGTGATGCCCACCTTGTCCAGCGCCACCTGGGCGTCGGCGCCATTGAGACCCTTCACGCTCAGGTCCACCAGGAAGCAGTGGTTGTCCGTGCCGCCGGCCACAATGCGGTAGCCGAGCTCGGCCATCTTGGCGGCCATGGCCTTGGAGTTGAGCACCACCTGGTGCGCGTACTGCTTGAACTCGGGTTTCAGGGCCTCGCCGAGGCAGGCTGCCTTGGCCGCGATGACGTGCATGAGCGGGCCGCCTTGCAGGCCGGGGAAGGTGGCGCTGTTGAGTTTCTTGGCCCACTTCTCCTTGCACATGACGATACCGCCGCGCGGGCCGCGCAGGCTCTTGTGCGTGGTGGTGGAAACGAAGTCCGCGTAGGGAACGGGGGAGGGGTGCTCGCCGCCTGCCACCAGGCCGGCAATGTGCGCCATGTCCACGAACATGATGGCGCCAACCTCGTCGCATATCTGGCGGATGCGGGCGAAATCGATGGTGCGGGAGTACGCGGATGCGCCGGCGAGGATGAGCTTGGGCTTCACCTCCTTGGCGGTGGCCTCCAGCGCATCGTAGTCAATGCATTCCGTTTCCGGGTTCACGCCGTAGTGCACCACCTTGTAGAGCTTGCCGGAGAAGTTGGCGAAGAAGCCGTGGGAAAGGTGGCCGCCGCATGCCAGGTCCATCGTCAGGATGGTGTCGCCGGGCTCGATGCAGGCGAAGTAGACGGACATGTTGGCCTGGGAACCGGAGTGGGCCTGCACGTTGGCGTGCTCGCAGCCGAAAAGGGCCTTGGCGCGGTCGATGGCCAGCTGTTCCACCTTGTCCACCACCTCGCAACCGCCGTACCAGCGCTTGCCGGGGTAGCCCTCCGCGTACTTGTTGGTCAGGCAGCTGCCCTGCGCCTCCATCACCGCGGGAGAGGTGAAGTTCTCGGAGGCAATCAGCTCAATGTTGTTGAGCTGGCGCTGGTGCTCCTCCTCGATGATGTCCGCCAGCTGCGGGTCAGTCACGCTCAGGCGGGAGCCGGAACCCTCGGTCAGGCGGTCCTCATGGCGCCCGCCCTCGAACTCGGCGTCCAGCCACGCCTTCAGGATGCCTTCCACCGCCTCCGCCGTCACGGCGGACGCGCCCAGGCACAGCACGTTGGAGTTGTTGTGCTGGCGGGAGAGCGTGGCCACTTCGGGCTTCGCGCACAGCGTGGCGCGTACGCCCTTCCAGCGGTTCGCCGCTATCGTCATGCCAAGTCCCGTGTAGCAGATCAGGATGCCGCGGTCCGCGCGGCCGTCCGCAATGCGCTTGCACACCGCATTTGCGTATTCCGCGTAGTTGCAGGATTCCGTGCTGCTCGGACCCAGGTCCGCCACGTCATAACCCCAGCCGCGCAGGGTCTTCACGACAACTTCCTTCAGCTCCACGCCCTTGTGGTCTGAACCGATGGCAATGCTCATTTGCTTATTCATGGTGAAAAGGTGTTACCCACACCATTTTACCACACCCGCCCGCGCGTGGCAAGGTGCGGATGACTGAGGTGATGGAAAAAATGCGCAAGACCGCCACGGCGCGGGCGGCGCGTCACCTCTCGTACCACGCCTTGCGCATCCCCTGCCGCAGCTCGATGCCCTCCAGCAGAAGCCCGAACGCCGAGGGCTGGATGCCCTCCCACACGCCCCTGCCGGGGCTTGCCTCGCGCGGCCAGCTGAACGTGCCCCTCTCCAGCCGCTTGCTGAACATGCACAGCCCCGTGCCGTCGAACCACACCGTGCGCAGCAGCGTGCGCGGGCGGTTCGTGAACGCATAGTGCGCCCCCTCCCGCACGCTGCACCCGCTGCCAGATATCAGCCCCTGGAGGCTGTACACGCACAGGCGCATGTCCACGGGCTCCTTGTGTATGTTGATGATGGTCGTATGCGATAATGTAAACATAGGCTCCCATTATCGCCCGCCCTTCAATAAGGGTTTCGTTTAATGCTTACACACAAGCCGTGAACGGCTCCAAGATCCAATGAGCCTCCGGCCCACCCTTGCAACATCACCGTTGATATGGCCTGCCGGGACGGCAACGCGCCCGACTACAAGCCCATCACCTCCTTGAAACCGGGGTCCGCCTGTAGGTTGTCGAGTACCCTTGCGCTGCGCCAGATGCGGTAGTTTTCCCTATTCAGCGGGCGCGGAAGACTCGGTCGCCTCCTTTTTCTCCTCGCGTGGAATGCGATATATACTATCGATTCCGTAAAAGATGGCCGCGTAATCGTTGGGATACGCCTTGGGTTCCGTTTTTATATCGTTGCTGTTGAACAACCCCAATGTGGGCCACCATTCGTCCACATCTATGGTTTCCACGGCAATTTCTTTCTTCCCCTGCTGAATTTGGCTCGCAATGTAGTCGTTCCTTTCCAGCTGCAGCACCCTGTACTGCCACGCCTGGACGGTCGCCGGCAGCAGCAGCGCAACGCCGGCAAGCAACAAGGTAAGCATCAGCGGCTTCTGAACCTTCATGGGGGCACGCAAGTACAGGTATGCGCACCCGGCTATCATGATAAAGCATGCAGGAAGGAAACTCATTGTGCTCGGGATACATTTCACAATGTACGAAATCGCACATGCAAACGCGGCAAGCAACATCAGCAATGCCGTAAGCAACTCTCGTCGGCGCGTCGCGCCATTCCCCGCAGCTTTGGTAATATAAAGAATCAGCCACACAACAGCCCCGACAGCGCAGCATTGCAGGAAAATTCCCAATAGGTAGGGCAAAAAGTGGATATGGAGCCACAGCGGTATGCCTGACAATGAGATAATACCGCTGCTGCCCCGCAGCAGTTCAATCTGGTCCCATGTCAATGTGGACACAAAATTGTGAATTTGCTCGCTGGACATGGAAGCTACGTCCATGGCACACGACTGGGATTCAGAAGCCTCGCGGGAATACAGGGCTGGAGAACCGTACAGGGCGGCAGCGCCCCACAAGAAACCAACGAACCCGCAATAGGACGCAAACGGTAGACAATTTTTCCCGGAAAACAAATTGTATACAACCCAAATGCCCAACAAGGGCAAGAGCAGCGCAGTCATGCATTCTGTTCCCCAGCCGCTGATAAATCCCAGCGCAAACAGCCCCAAAGCCTTCCATACATTCCCCTGCCGCACATCGCCGTCGGTCCTGAAGAAGCTCAGGAAGTAGATGCATATCACGGTCGGGAAAAGATAGTTGTACGCGGCGGCGTAGCACCAGTAGTTACGCCAGAACTGCAAATTCACCCCCAAGAGGGAGAGCATGAAGGCGAACAGGAAAAACATTTTCCCCTTGGATGAAAAAATGCTTTCGCCCTTGACCTTGACCAAGGCAAAGAGGGCCATAGGCGCTGCCACGGCGAACAGCGGAGTGATGAGCCAACTGTGCCATCTGCTTAAGGTGAGGCCGCCCCAGACACAGGCTATCTCACCGATGCGCGAGACCCAACCCAGATATCGGTGGAGGGAGATAAAGAACCTGTCACGGATGGAGCGTTTGCCAAAGTCCAAAAATATCCAATCATCGTATTGAACGGATGCGCTACTGAGAACAACCAATAAAAACAGGTAGCAGGCGAGACATATCCAGAACAGGGCCAGATGTTTCTTCTGCAAACCCACGGTGATCGGTGCGTAGACCCTTCGCCTTGTCCTCAAATGGGCCACAATGAGAACCAGCACTGAAACCAGCAGGAGAACCGGGCTGCAAAGGCCGAAATAGCTGTGCAATATCTTCTCTGTAATCATAATTGGCTTTTCTTCGTCATATTCCTATGAAACGGATTCTTCTTTTACTATATAGACGGGGCGGCGCTTGACCTCCAAGTAGGTCTTCGCCAGGTATTGCCCGATAATTCCGAGACAAAGCAACTGTATCCCGCAAAAGAAGACGATGGTGCAAACCATTGATGTCCAGCCTGAAACCGAGGCATGCCACAAAAGCTGCCGTAGCACCAAAAAAACGATAGCAGCGAAGGAGATGACGACAAAAATCAGACCCAGCATCGACGCCAATGACAAAGGTGCGGTGGTGAACCCTACGATTCCCTCAATGGAATACTTCAAAAGCTTCCAAAAGGACCATTTGGTTTCTCCCGCCACGCGCTCTACATTTTCGAACTCAATCCACTTTGTACGAAAGCCGACCCATTCGTTGAGCCCCTTGGAAAAACGGTTGTATTCCTGCAGAGACACCAACGCATCGACAACAGATCGGCGCATCAGCTTGAAATCCCGTGCGCCATCTACAATTTGCGTGTCGGAAATGGAATTGATGAACTTGTAAAAGAGCCGGGCGCAGAGCGAGCGTATAGGAGGTTCCCCCTTTCTCGTGACCCTGCGGGTGCCGACGCAGTCGACCCCCTCTTCTTTGACGGCTTTAAGCATTTCCGGCAACAGGGAGGGCGGGTCCTGCAAATCGGCATCCATTACGGCTGCATACTCGCCCCGGCTAGCCTTCAATCCCGCCAACATGGCCGCCTCTTTTCCGAAATTCCTGGAAAAGGAAATGTAACGCATGCCGGTTTGCCCTGCGCACAATCCGCGCATTGCCTCCAACGTTCCATCTGTGCTGCCGTCATCAACAAAAATCAACTCAATATCGTCATCGGCTAAAGTCTGGCCTACGCGTTTCACCTCCTCCACAAAGAAAGCCAACGCATCTTTTTCGTTGTAACATGGAACGATGATTGAAATGAGAGACATGCCTTCACGCGCGTAAACCCACTGCGTATAGCGCATACTACAGTACCCGGTATGGGTAGTCAAGTTTTTTATACCTCGATGATGTCTCAACGCGCCATAGGCATAGAGGGGGCTGCTGTACATTTAGTTTGCTTTGGCGGGGGAGGGGGAGAATGGCGCGTAAATGAGAGCGATGCATACGATAGTTGCCGTGGTTGCGCTGGGTTTTGTGATGGGAACGGCACAGGGTGCCACCTATGCCGTGGATCCCGCGAAGGGGGACGATGCCAACCCCGGAAGCGCGGAGAAACCGTGGAAGACCATGGCCCCGGTGAACAAGCTGGAGCTCAAGGGCGGGGACAAGCTGCTGGTGAAGCCCGGCACGATTGTGGGTTCCCTGGCGCCGAAGGTGAAAGGCAGCGAGAAGAAGCCCGTGGTGGTCAAGTTCGCGCCCGGCACCTACGAGTGGCAGGCGGAGGGGCTGAACGAGGAGAAGCTGCATATCTCCAACACCAACGATGCCCCGGATATGCCCAAGCGCGTGATGATCGACCTGCACGGCGCGCGGCATCTGGAGGTGCGCGGCAAGGATGCGCTGCTGCTGTGCCGCGGCCGCATGATGGAGATTCACATGGACCAGTGCAGGGACGTGACGTTCAAGGACATCGTCATCGACTCCGCGCGCCCCACCATCTCCGAGTACACCGCGTTGGAGGTGGGCGAGAAGGAGGCCGTCTTCCAGATTCACCCGGACAGCAGGTACGTCATCGAGAACGGCAGGCTCAACTGGGTGGGCGACGGCTGGAAGGAGGGCCCCGGCTGCTTTGTGCAGGAGTACACCGCAGAGCCGCTGCACGTCTCCAACGTGGGCGGCAACAAGGGCCTTTCCGGGCCCGTGGAGGAAATTGAGCCCGGCAAGGTGCGCATGACCTACGACAAGAACCCCGGCTTCCACCGGGGCACCACCTACCAGCACCGCCAGATCCGCCGCGAGTACGCCTCCGTCTTCTGCAACAA
>CALCWC010000145.1 GCA_937905985.1 uncultured Verrucomicrobiales bacterium
AATTCCCGATTCTCAGTTCGAGAATTCCCGATTCTCAGTTCGAGAATTCCCGATTCTCAGTTCGAGAATTCCCGATTTTCAGTTCGAGAATTCCCGATTTTCAGTTCGTAAAACATTTACTTGCAATATAAATGTAGATATATTGTGTAATTTTGCATTGAAGCCATATGCCTGTGAAGTTTACATGCTCAGGGCGAGCAGGAAGAGCATGGCGTGGAGGGAAGCCAGGCCGAGCATGACGTTCATGCTTTTGTCGGCAGGGGTGGTGTGAAGCTTGAGCAGGATGACGCCGCCCACGATGATGGCGGCGAGCCAGCAGATGTTCCAATGGAAGCCGGGCAGGAACATGCCGGTCCAGCGGATGGTGGCGTAGGGAAGGATAAGGAAGGCGAACGCGAGGCCGCGGGCGCGGCTGTCGCCCAGGCGCACGGCAAGGGTTCGCTTGCCGGTGGAGGCGTCCTCCACGCGGTCGCGTATGTTGTTGACCTCGATGAGCAGGCAGGAGAGGATGCCGCACTGTACGCCGACGATAAAGGCGCAGCGGTAGACGGGTGCCCATTCCGGAATCCATCCGATTTGCACGAAGACGGTGCCGGCCACGGCGATGAGGCCGAAGAACAGCAGCACGCAGAGCTCGCCAAGCCCATGGTAGGAAAGCGGATACGGCCCGCCCGTGTAGCAGTAGGAGGCAGCCATGCAGGGCAGGCCGATGGCGATGACGGCCGGCCCCTGCTGGTAGATGAGCGGGATGGCGAACCCCGCCGCCGCCGCCAGGAAGCACGCGCCGATAAGCAGGACCGTGCGCGGTGAGAAATCCCCGCTGGCTGTGATGCGGCGCGGGCCCTGCCGCTTCTCGGTGTCGGCGTGCTTGAGGGTGTCGATGGCGTCGTTGAAGATATTGCTGGCAATCTGGAGGCACATGCAGCTGAGCGCGGTGAAGATGGCGAGCGTCCAATCGAGCGCGATGCCCAGCGAGGGCATGTAGTGTTCAAACTTCCAGACGATGAGGCAGCCGGCCCACACCGCCACCAACCCTGCGGGCAGGGTCTTGGGGCGTGCGGCCAGGAAGATGGATGTCAACTTGTTCATGGATGAAAGGGGAAAATCATTTGCGGGGGAACTTGCGGCGCCCGCCGTTTGCAGCGCGGAAAGGCTCGAACAAACTGTCCAGCCCGCTGTTCTTGATGAGCAGGGTCTGCTCCATCAGCTTGCCGAGCTTGCCCTTGGGCCAGCCGTGCTGCCAGAACCAGTCCAGGTACTCCGTGGGCAGGTCCATGAGCGGGCAGCCCTGGGGCGGATATTTCTTGGGGCCGTACATGCCGTAGGGCATGTGCATGGCGGCAATCTCCGCCAGCAGGGCGCGAAGATCATCGGCACTCGGTATGGGCGCAGGCTCCATGGTTCACTTCACGCTCCAGCCGATTTCCTGACCGGCGTACATGGGCACCACGGTCTCGCCGTACCCCTTGTAGGCGGCGGGTACGCGCATGGGCGCATCGTGTAGCGTCACTTTCTTGCCCACGGGTTTCAGCCCGTAGATGCGGCACGCGTTGCCGGAGACGAAGCCCTGCAGCTTGTCCTGCGCGCCGTGGGCGGCAAACAGCTCCGCCAGCTTGGGCAGGGCCAGGGGCGCGGTGAACACGCCCGCCGCGCAGCCGCAGGATTCCTTCTTGTGGCGCGGGTGAGGCGCGGAATCGCTGCCGAACATGATGCGCCCGTGCCCGCCCAGAACGGCGGAGAGCAGGGCCTCGCGGTCCTCCGGGCGCTTGGCGATGGGCTTGCAGAACAAATGGGGCTTCAGCATGCCGCCCGCCACATCGTCCAGCGTGATGAGCAGGTGCTGCAGCGTCACGGTGGCGCAGAGGTTGGGGAAATCATCGAGCAGGCGCACGGCGGCGGCGGTGGTGATGTGTTCCATGCTGATGGTGAGCTTGGGGAAGCGCGTGGCCAAATCGCGGTACACGGCCAGGAACTCCTGCTCGCGGTCCATCACGAACCCGTGGCTTTCCCCGTGCACCAGCAGGGGGATGCCCATTTCCTCCATGAGGTGCAGCGTGCGGTCGGCATCCCTGAGGTTGGACACGCCGCCCTCGCTGTTGGTGGTGATTCCGGCGGGATAGAGCTTGAAGCCGAAGAAGCCCGGCGTGGCCTTGGCCGCCGCCAGCGCGGCCTCGTCCAGCGCTGTGAAGAACAGGGTCATGTAGGGCGTGAAGGGGGCCCCCTCCAGCGCCGCTTGCACACGCTCCGCGTATGCCGTCATCATCTGCGGCGTGGTCACCGGCGGCACCAGGTTCGGCATCACCACCGCCCCCGCAAACGCAGCCGACAGCGGCGCCGTGAGCCGCAGCATCTCGCCGTCGCGCAGGTGCAAATGCATGTCCAGCGGGCTTTCAAGCGTTATCTCCATGCCGCCATTCTACCATGGCTGAGCCCGTGTTTCAAGCGCATGTTGACCCAGAATGGGTTTGCCAAATTCGCGGAATTCTGTTAGGGTATGGGCAACGATGAAAGCTTTGCATACCTACCGCGCCCTTGCGTTTGCGGCCGCCGTGCTGGCGGTTGTTTCCTGCACCCACCAGGACAAGACGAAAACTCCCGGCCAGGAGCCGCAGACCACAACCACCGCGCCGGGGCAGCCCTCAACCACCACCCAACCCGGCATGGGAATGACCACGGAACCCGTCACCCGCGCCACGCCTCCCGGCCGCCGCATCTCGCGCCTGGCCGTGCCCGGCAACTATGTGGCCCTGACCTTCGACGACGGCCCCAGCGCCGCCAACACGCCGCGCGTGCTGGACATCCTGCGCAGCCACGGCGCGCACGGCACCTTCTTCGTGGTGGGCGAGAGCGTGAACCGCAACGCCGGAATCCTCTCCCGTGCCGTCTCGGAAGGCAATGAAATCGGCGTCCACACCTGGAGCCACATCAAGATGACCGGCAGCAGCGCCGAGCGCATCAGCAGCGAGGTCTCCCGCAGCATCGACGCCATCACCGCCGCCACCGGACGCGCCCCGCGCCTCATCCGCCCGCCCTATGGCGCCACCAACGCCTCCATCGTCAACTCCATGTTCGAGAACTACGGGCTCACCTCCGTGCTGTGGGACGTGGACACGCGCGACTGGCAGCATCCCGGCGTGGATGTGGTGGTGTCCCGCGCCGTGGGCAACGCCCAGTCCGGCTCCATCATCCTGGTGCATGACATTCACGCCTCCACGCTCGCCGCGCTGGAGGGCATTGTGACTGGTCTGCAGGCGCGCGGCTTCAAGCTGGTGACCGTGTCTGAACTGATGGCTTTGGCCAACCACGCAGCGTCGGCTCCGGCATCCGCCCCTGCGGCGGCACCCGCACCTGTCCCCGCCCCCGCGCCCGTTGCCGCGGCACCCGCCATCCCGGCTCCTGTGAACGCACCTGCGAGCCACCTGGTGCCTCGCGTCACCCACGGCTCCGGTAGCGCCACCATCGGCAACGCACCCGCGCCTGTGCAGGCGGCCGTGCAGCCCGCCTCTCCCGCCGTGAGCGGCGGCGCTTCCGCCATTTCCGGTCAAAACTGATTTTTCCTTCCCATGCCTGCCAAGAAAATCATCGGCCGCGTGGCCTTGGTTGGCGCCGGCCCCGGCGACCCCGAACTCATCACCCTCCGCGGACGCAACCTCATTGCGGAGGCCGACTGCCTGGTGTACGACGCCCTCTCCTCTCCTGAGATGCTCGCCTGGGCCAAGCCTCAGTGCGAGCGCGTATATGTGGGCAAGCGCGCGGGCAAGCACGCCATGCCGCAGGAGGACATCTGCCGCCTGCTCGTGAAGTGTGCGGGCAAGCATGCGCTCACCGTGCGCCTCAAGGGCGGCGACCCCTACGTGTTCGGACGCGGCGGCGAGGAGGCACAGGCCCTCCATGCAGCCAAGGTGCCGTTCGAGGTGGTGCCGGGCGTTTCATCCGCCATTGCGGGCCCGGCGTATGCGGGCATCCCCGTCACCCACCGCGACTGCTGCTCCCAGTTCACCGTCTTCACCGGCCACAAGGGCGCGGATTCCGACGAGCCGTTGGACATCCCCGGCATTGCGGCGGTGCAGGGCACCAAGGTCATGCTCATGGGCATGGCCCGCTTGAAGGAGACCCTGGCTGCGCTCGTCAAGGCGGGACAGTCCGCCGATACCCCGGCCGCCGCCATCCAATGGGCCGCCACGGGGCGCCAGCGCAGCGTTTCCGCCACCGTCGGCACCCTGGCCGCCGCCGTAGACAAGGCCGGCATCTCATCTCCCGCCGTCGTGGTCATCGGGGAGGTCGTCTCCCTCGCACCGCAGCTGGATTGGCGCGGCCGCCTGCCGCTGGTGGGCAAGCGCATCGTCATCACCCGCACGCGGGAGCAGGCCAGCGCGCTTTCCGCGCAGCTCCGCGGTCTCGGCGCAGATATTTTGGAGCTGCCCACCATCCGCATCACCGATCCCACCAACCGGCAGGATTTCGCGGAGGCGGTGGTGGACGCCCCGCACTATGACTGGCTCATCTTCTCCAGCCCGAACGGCGTGCAGCGCTTCTTCCGCGCGTTTTTCGCCGTGTACGAGGATATCCGCGAAATCGGCGGCGCGCGCATCGCGGCGGTCGGCCCCGGCACCGCGGCGGAGCTTCGCAAGGTCGGCCTCATGGTGGACGTGATGCCCAAGAAGGCCGTGGCGGAGGAGCTCATTGCGGAGTTCGACCGCAAGGCCGACGACTTCGGCGGCGTGGCCAACTCCACCATGCTTTGGGTGCATTCCGAGCAGGGGCGCGACCTCATCTACAAGGAGCTTATGAAGCGCCAGGCTATTGTGGACGAGTGCTGCGCCTACAACACCGTGCCGGAGACGGAAGACCCCACCGGCGCACGAGAACGCCTGGCATCGGAGGGTGCGGACATCATCACCTTCACCAGCTCCAGCACCGTGCACCACTTCATGGCCCTCAACCTCCCGCTGCCCAAGGAGTGCCGCATCGTCAGCATCGGCCCCGTCACCACCGCCACCCTCGCGGAGTACGGCCTCAAGCCGCATGCGGAGGCCGCTGAACACGACATCCCCAGCCTGGTGCAGGCCATCCTCTCCTTGTCCAAGGCATGACCGCCCCCACCCCAGCGCCGCACATGCTCTGCCTGGGCGTGAATTTCCGCACGGCTCCCGTATCCGTGCGTGAGCGCTTTGCCGTGCTCAAGGGAAGGCTGGAGGATGCCAACCGCGCGCTGCATGCCCTCCCCGCCGTGCAGGAATGCGTGCTGCTCTCCACCTGCAACCGTACAGAAATCTACCTGTGGAGCCCGGAGCCGCAGGAAGCCGCGCGCGCCGTGCTGTCCCACCTGTTGGGCGAGGATGCCGCCGTCGCGGACTGCTTCTACTCCCACGCGGACGCCGCTGCCCTGCAGCACCTCGCCACCGTGGCCGCGGGCATGGATTCCATGGTGCTGGGAGAGACGGAAATCTTCGGCCAGTTGAAGGATGCCTACCGCGCCGCGCAGGCGGCCGGAACCACCGCCTCCTTCGCCAACCGCACCTTCCAGCACATCTTCACTGTCGGCAAGAGGGTGCGCTCCTCCACGCGCATCACCTCCGGCCCCACCTCCGTGGGTGCAGCCGCCGTGCAGATGGCGCGCGAAATCCTTGGCAACCTCACCGGCAGCCGCGTCCTCATCGTCGGTGCGGGTGAGGTTGCACGCTCTACCGCCAAGAGCCTTGCTTCCCGCGGCGCTGAGCACATCTTCGTTGCCAACCGCTCCTACGACCGCGCCGTCGCCCTCGCAGAGCAGGTCGGCGGCTCCGTCATTCGCTTCGCCGACTGGATTCCGTATCTGGAGAATATCGACATCGTCATCGTCTCCACCGCCTCTCCCGCCTACGTGGTGTCGCCCACGCTGCTGGAGGGCGTGCAGCCGCGGCGCCAGCGCCCGCTTTTCCTCATCGACCTCTCCGTGCCGCGCAACGTGGATCCCGCGTGCGCGCTGGTGCCGGATGTCCATGTGTACGACATGGACGCCATGCAGGCCATGGCGGAGGAATCCCTGCAGGGCCGCGCAAGAGAGCTCGCCCACGGCACGGATATCATCCGCCAATGGGTGCAAGAGGAGGGACCCTCCCTCCTTGCCCCGAATTTCCGCACTTCTGAAAATGTTGAAAAATGAGTGCTTTGTAACTAAAATAAAAAAAGTTGTGGACAGATTGAACAAATAATTGTTAGGATGTGTCTACACTCCATAAGCAAAGCTTGAAGGGCACTTATGAACGATAACAAGTCAGACATATCAGAGGAGACCTTGGTTGCCATGTTGGCAACGATGCGTGTGAAAGCCACGCCGGAGGCTGATTTCGAGGAACGCTTCCTCTACAACTTCCATGAGAGGGTCACCCAGGAGATTGTCTGCACACCCGCCCACCGCCGCGCACTGGACCACATCCTTCAAGCACTCCAGAACTTCGGCATGGGCAAGATCGCGTTCGGCACATCCGCCCTCGGCGTTGGTGCCCTTGCCCTTGGTTTCTTCTCCTTCCCGGATACTCAGGAGAACGGCATTGCCTCCACTCACAAGCATAACCGTTTTGAAACCAGCCTCGCCTCCCTTGCCCCCTCCCTCCGCTCCGACATGGATTCCTGCACATGCGTCCGCGTCTTGAGCGCTCCCAAGCAGAGCGCAGCGGATGACGAGTTCATGGCCCAGGGCGGCCCCGAGGAGTCCAACGGCTTCACCAGCAGCATGAACAAGGGCTGGACAGCCGATTTCGAGACACCCGGCACCACCGCCGCCCAAGGCGTGTTCGCCTACTGATTTTTCATATCATGTTGTTTGTTGTAGTTTGATTGTTCCAGAACGCGCAGCTCCGAGAGGGGCTGCGCGTTTCTAGTTGATCAATCCAGGCGCTCGGCCGCGGCTTGGAGCTTTTTGGCGGAGGCGCGGCCTTTGAGGGCCAAGGCGGGGGCAAAGATGGTGAGGCGGTATTCCTGGATGAGCAGGCCGTAGGCGAGCCAGGCGGCGGAGCGGGCGTGCTTGGCGTATTCCTGCGTAAAGGCGGGATTCATAGCGTTGGCCAGGCCCTCGATGCGCTCCAGCTCCTTGGCGGCGGGTTGTTCCTTGATGCGGCGCAGGCGCTCGCGGAAGCCGCGCAGGAAGCGGGTATGGTCGTTGAAGGTGTCGCGCGTGAGGTCGGCGAGCGCGCCCTCGCGGGTGAGCCAGTTCCATTGCTGCGTCAAATCGGCGGCGATGCGCTGGGCGAAGCGGTCGCGGGCGGTGAGGGTGTATTCGCGCAGCTCCTGGTCGGCAGCGGCCAGCTGCTCCCAGAGCTTGGCGAGCGGGCCGGAGAGCGTGTCGTACAGGGTTTCCCGCACGCGTGTGCATGCGGTGTCGAACTGTTCCTGCGTGCGGGGCAGGGGGCTTGGCAGGCAGAGGTTCGCGGCGGCGTGCAGGGTGTCCTCCACGTTGCCCTTGGGCTTGGCTCCCACGGTGGTCATGGCGAGCTTGGCCTCCATGGAGGTGATGGGCAAGCGCTTGCGGATGCTGTTGACGAAATCCGCGCAACGGATGAGCACGAGTCTCCGCACGCCCGCCAGATGCGCGAAATCCGCTTCATCGCGCGAGGGGAACACATGCACGCGCACGCGCTCGCCGTCGTCCTGCAGGGCGGGGTATCCCTCGCCGTTGCCCACGTCCACGGTATCCGGCAGGGTGCCGCAATCCCAGCGGGTCATGGGGGTGGCGGAGAACCCGCGGTTGGCCTTCTTGCGGAAGCGGCGCTGGCGGTAGTCGGCCAGGCGCTCGCGTAGGGCGGCCACATCGGTGCCGAGGGCCAGCTCGTTGCCGGCGTCGTCGCACACCCAGATTTTGGTGATGAATTCGGGCGGCAGCTTCTGCATGTCGAACTGCGAAGCGTTGCAGAATTTGCCGGTGCGGCGGGCGGCGAACTCCGCCAGAGCCTGCGCCAGCGGGCGGTCCGGCTCGCGGTCGTACCACTCCTCGAAGAAGTCCGCGGCGGATTCCGCCATCGGCATCAGGAAATTGCGGAGGTCCTTGGGCAGGCTGCGCAGCAGCATCTCCGCACGTTGCGCGAGGTGCGCCGGCACGCCCCAGTCCGGCAGGTGGTCGGGAAAATCCTCCAGCTGGTCGATGTGCACGCCGATGGTCACGCCGTCGTCCTCCTCGCAGGGCGCGTGGTTGTAGTACACGGGGTAGTCCTGCCCGGCGGCGTGCAGCTCGTCGGGGTAGAGGTCGGCGGGGGTGTCGTCCTCGCCGGGGTAGATGCAGTCCTCGTACGGGATGAAGAGCGTTTTGGGCTTGCGGGCCTCCACCTTCTCGCGCCAGGCGCGCAGGGCCTTTTCGCTGTTGATGTCGGTGGGGATGCGCTCGTCGAAGAACCGGTACACGCCCTCCGCGCACCACACCAAATCGCGGCGCCGCAGCTTGGATTCCGCATCCCGCACGGCCTCCCGCATGTCTTGCAGGTGCGTCAGGAACGGCGGGGTGTCGCGCAGCTCCATGGCCATGATGCCGTCGCGTATCATGATTTCGCGGGCGGCGGCGGGGTTGTAGCGTGCGTAGCTCACACGGCGTCCGTCCACGATGGTGAGGCCGCCGCAGGTGACGCGCTCCTTGGCGTAGACCACGCCGGCGGCCTTGTCCCAGGCGGCGTCGTAGGCGTGGTAGGAGCAGAGCTGCGGGGCAACCTGCTCCACCCATTTGGGGTCAAGCACGGCGCAGCGGCGCATGAAGAGGCGGCTGGTTTCCACGAGCTCCGCGCCCATGAGCCATTCCGGGCGCTTTTGCCGGCGGAAGAGCCCGCTGCCGGGGAACACGGAGAACTCCCGCCCGTTGGCGCCGCGGTACACCTTGTCGTCCGCGCGCCAGAAGCCGATTTGCAGCGGTGCGCCCGCCAGCAGGGAGCGGTGGATCATCTCCGGCGTGGCCTGCCTGTCCTCCGGCGGCAGCTCCTGGATGCGCCAGCGCAGGTTCTGCTGCAGCGCGAGCGTGAGGTCCAGCGCCAGGTTGTGCCACTCCATGATGCGGAGGTAGTTTACATAGTTTTTGGAACACCACTTGCGCAGCTGGTTGCGGCGCATGCGGTGGTGTTCGCGGAACGCCAGCGTGGCGCGCCACAGCTTCAGCATGCCCAGAAAGTCGCTGTCCGCATCCTTCCATTGCGCGTGCGCCTGGTCGGCCTGCGCGGCGGCATCCTGCGGCCGCTCCCGCGGGTCCATGATGCTCAGCCCCGCCACCATCACCAGTATTTCCGGCAACGCCTGCTGGTGGCGCGCCTCCAGCAGCATGCGACCCAGGCGCGGGTCTAGCGGCAGGCGCGCGAGCTTGCGGCCGATGTCGGTGAGCTCCTTCTTGCGGTCGATGGCGCCGATTTCACGCAAGCTTCTGTAGCCCTCGCTGATGAGACGGGGGCTGGGCGGGTCCGGCAGCGGGAACTCTCCGAGCGGCGGGAGGCGCAAATCCGCCATGCGCAGGATGACCCCCGCCAGCGCGCTGCGCTTGATTTCAGGGTCCGTATAGGCATCCCGCGCCTCGAAGTCGGTTTGCGAGTACAGGCGGATGCAGACGCCCTCCATCACGCGGCCGCAGCGCCCCGCGCGCTGGCGGGCGCTGGCCTGCGAGATGGGCTCGATTTGCAACCGCTGGATTTGCCGCCCCGGCAGATAGCGTGAGATGCGTGCCACGCCGCTGTCGATGACGTAGATGATGCCGGGGATGGTGAGGGATGTTTCCGCCACGTTGGTGGCGAGCACGATGCGGCGGCGCCCCTTGGCGGGGTGGAAGATGCGCTGCTGGTCCGCCAGCCCCAGACGCGCGAACAGCGGCAGGATGTCCGTGCGCGGAAGGTCCATCATGCCCAGCGCGTCCGCGCAGTCGCGGATTTCCCGCTCGCCCGGCAGGAACACCAGCACATCCCCCTTGGAGTCGTACTCGGAAAGCCATTCCACGGCGCGGCAGACGTGGTCCGCCAGCTCTTCCTCGGTGTTGCGCGGGGGCATGTAGTGCAGGTCCACGTGGTAGGTGCGGCCCTCCACGTTGACCACGGGCGCGCCGTCGAAGAATTCGGAGAACGAGGCGGCGTCCATGGTGGCGGACGAGATGATGAGCTTCAAGTCCCGCCGCCGCGCCAGCAGCAGCTTCATGTAGCCCAGCAGGAAATCGATGTTCAGGCTGCGCTCGTGCGCCTCGTCCAGGATGATGGTGTGGTACTGCCGCAGGTCGGGGTCGTTCTGCGTCTCCGCCAGCAGGATGCCGTCCGTCATCATCTTGATGCGCGTCTCAGGCCCCGTGTGGTCGTCGAAACGCACCTGGTATCCCACGAATCCGCCCACCTCGCCGTTCAGTTCCTCTGCAATGCGGCGTGCCACGGCCACGGCTGCCAGGCGTCGGGGCTGGGTGCAGCCCAGGCGGCCGCGGCGCTCGCCGGCCACCTCCAGGGCAATCTTGGGCAGCTGGGTGGTCTTGCCGCTGCCGGTCTCGCCCACCACCACCACCACGCGGTTGCGGCGCAGGGCCTCCGCTATCTCCCGCCGCTTGCGGGAAATGGGAAGGTCAGGGTACTGGAAGCGGGATTCGGGCACGGGATCAGCGGCCGTCCTTTCCCCAGCGGCGCGTGATGCCGCCGTAGGAATCGATGCGGCGGTCACGGAAGAAGGGCCAGATGCGGCGGTGGTCCTCCAGGGCTTCCAAATCCAAATCCGCGTACAGGATGCAGCGCTCCTTCACGGGTGCCTTGGCTACGATCTGGCCGCAGTAGTCTGCGGCGAAGGACTGGCCCCAGAAGGTGGTCTCCCCCTCCGTGCCGCAGCGGTTCACGGCGCAAACGTAGCACGAGTTGGCAACGGCGTGCCCTCGCTGCACGGTCTCCCACGCGCAGTGCTGGGCCTCGTACAGCGGCTCCTCACCGGGTATCCAGCCGATGGCGGTGGGGTAGAAGATGATTTCCGCACCCTCCATGGCCGTGAGGCGCGCGGCCTCCGGGTACCACTGGTCCCAGCAGATCAGCACGCCGATGCGCCCGTACTTCGTGTCAAAGCACTTGTAGCCCAGGTCGCCGGGCGTGAAGTAGAATTTCTCCTCGAACCCGGGATCCTGCGGGATGTGCATCTTGCGGTACACGCCCAGGAACTTCCCGTCCGCATCCGCCACAAAGGCCGTGTTGTGGTACAGCCCGGTGGCGCGCTTCTCGAACCCTGCCACCACCAGAACCACTCCCAGCTCGCCCGCCAGCGCGCACAGCTCATCCGTCCACGGACCCGGTATCGGGTCCGCCAAGTCGAACAGCGCGCAATCCTGCGTGCGGCAGAAATACAGCGTGGTGCACATCTCCTGCGTGCAGATAATCTGCGCGCCACCCGCCGCGGCCTCGCGGATGGCTTCCACGGTGCGGCGCTTGTTTTCGGCGGGCTCGGCCACGGCCTCCTGCTGGATAAGGGCTATTCTCGGCATGCCCGCATGATACCACGCCCGCGCTGCCATGGAAAGAGCAAACCTCGCGCGGCTGCATGTGCGGGCTTGCGGAACGCGCGGGCGTGTGCTATAAGGGGTGTGTCATGTCACGCTCCGCGATTATCAGTGATATCCATGCGAACCTGCACGCCCTCATCGCCGTGATGAACGATGTGCAGGCCGAGGCTTGCACCGATGTGGTGTGCCTGGGCGATGTGGTGGGTTACAACGCCTACCCCAAGGAGTGCCTGGATTACATTCGCAGCATCAACTGCCCGATTGTGAAGGGCAACCACGACGAGGAGGTGGCGCGCCAGGACGACACCCGCATGAACCCCGTGGCCCGCGCGGCCATGGAGTGGACGCGTGCCCGCCTGGAGCCGGACGACCTGACGTGGCTGATGCGCCTGCAGTACCAGCGCATGGTGAACTCCAGCTACATGATTGTGCATTCCACGCTGGACCAGCCGCGGGCGTGGAACTACATCATGAACGCGAACGACGCCGCGGCGAATTTCAACCGCCAGTTCAAGCCGCTGTGCCTGCACGGCCACACGCATGTGCCGCGCGTGTTCACCTGGGACGGCTCCCGCTGCTCCGAGCATGCGGAGTTCATTGCCGAGCTTTCCGCCAACGGCCGCACGGAAATCCCCCTGCAGGAAGGTCTCAAGTATTTCATCAACGTTGGCTCCGTCGGCCAGCCGCGCGATGGCGATATCCGCGCCAGCTACGGCATTTACGACAGCGACCGCAATTCCGTGACCATCAAGCGGGTTGAGTACGATGTGGCCGCGGCCCAGCAGGCCGTGCTGGCCGCAGGGCTGCCGGAACCCCTGGCGGAGCGCCTGGGGCGTGGCTGCTGATTTTTTCCACCGTTCCATCCGTTATGAGCATCCTGCGCAAGAGCCTGCCCGCCCTGATCCTGCTGGTGCTGGGTGTGCTGCTGGCGCTGCAGCTGGTGCCGCAGGAACTGGAGCAGATGAAGTACGAGGTGCCCGGCATGCCGGACAGCTACCCCATTGAGCAGAAGTGCCGCCCGGCGTTCCTGTTGCTGCTCTGCGCGCTGCCGTGCATCGGTGCGCTGGTGTACGCGTTCATGGGCACCATGGCGCGCTATGTGAGCCGCTGCTTCATCACGTACTTCCTGATGTGCACGCTCATCCTGCTGCTCATCTATGTGATGGCGGACTTCACGGAGAACATCGAGCGCTTCCGCACGCGCTTCGACGACCCCGTGCTGCAATCCCTGAAGTTCTACGGCACGCAGCTGCCGATGCTGCTGTACCAAATCCTGCCGTACACGCTGCTCATGGGCACGCTCTGGTGCCTCAGCAAGCTCTCCGGCTCGTGCGAGCTGACCGGCATGCTGCAGTCTGGCCGTTCCCTCATGCGCGTCTGCCGCCCCATCTTCATCTTCTCCTGCATCGTTGCTCTCGCCTACGGTATCTTCGGCTTCCACTGGGCCCCCAACGGCTCCCTCTACCGCCAGGTCATGCTCAAGCAGGAGCGTGCCGCCGACGGCTCCGCTCCCTCCCTCGTCTACCGCAACGACCGCGCCGCCCGCATTTGGCGCGTGGAGCGCCCCCCCTTCATCAGCAATCCCGGCGAGCCCATGCGCGGCGTCATTATCGAGCAGTTCGACACCGAGAAACGCGGCCGCCTGCTCACCCAGTACCACGCCGACACCGCGGAGTGGAACAAGGCGGACGCCACCTGGACCCTGCACAACGCCTACGTGCGCTCGATGGCAGATACCGGCGCGGAGCCGCAGGACGACGCGCATTCCGATTCCCTCACCCTGGACTTTGCCGAGAAGCCCTACCAGATCATCAGCCCCAGCCAGAGCGACCGCATCGACTCCATGGGAACCTCCGCCCTGTATGAGCAGATCAAGGAGGGCGCGGACTCGCAGGAGGGGCTGAACCGCAAGCGCACGGAATGGCACGTGCGCATTGCTCGCATCTTCTCCTGCCTGGTGCTGGTGCTGCTGGCGGTGCCGAGCGCGGTCACGTTCCAGCGGCGCGGCGCCATGAAGGGCATCGGCACTGCCATCCTGCTGGCGGCGCTCATGCTCTTCCTGTACCGCGTGTTCCCGTCGCTGGGCGAATCCGGCCTGCTGCCCGCTTGGCTGAGCGCGTGGATTCCCAACATCCTCTATCTCTGCATCGCGCTTTACCTCTTCCGTATCAACCTGGCACACCGCTCGTTCCGCGAGTGGTGCGCCGCCAAGCTCTCCGGCAAGCCATGATTCCGTGGCCAAAGGGCATCATCTTTGATTTCGACGGCGTGCTCGTGGACACCGAGTGGGCCATCTACCAGTCCTGGGTCCGCCTCTTCGCCAGGGAAGGGCAGGAAATCTCCATCGCCACCTACTCCCCATGCCTCGGCGCGGGATATTCCCATTGGAACCCCGCCGACCACCTGGAGAAGCTCACCGGCAGGAAGTACGACTGGGATACGGAGAATGCCGAGCGCCAAAAGTTCATCGAGAGCGAGCTTTCCCTCCACGGCCTCATGCCCGGTGCCGAGCGCCTGCTGGATTGGTGCCGTGCTCGGAGCATCCGCACCGCCGTGGCGTCCTCCTCCTCCCGCCGCTGGGTGGGCGGCTGGCTGGAGCGCCTGGGCATCACGGACCGCTTCGATGCCGTCTTCTGCCGCACCGACGGATTCCCCGTGAAGCCGGATCCCGCGCTGTTCATCGCGGCCCAGGAAGCCCTGGGCTTCCCCAAGGAGCGCTGCCTCATCGTGGAGGACTCGGAGAACGGCACCATCGCCGCGCAGAACGCCGGCATCCGCTGCGTGGCCATTCCCAACCGCATGACCGCTTCCTCCAATCTCTCCCGTGCCGACCTCCACGCGGATTCCCTCACCGAGCTGCTCCGCACCTTGGGCAAAATCACCCCCAAGGAGCGATAGGCACCAAATCCGCCCGCCGTTCGGCGGGCTCGGAAAATAGGCAAAAAGAAAGCTGACGTATCGGCTGGCGCCTATCCCGACGGTCCAATTCCTTAAGGAGACGCAGCCTTTGTCAGCTGCGCTCAGTATATCGGCAAGGCTGGGCCGGGTCAAGGGCATTTTTGAAAAAAATGAAAAAATCACGTTTTGCCAGTTTTTCCTAGGAAAAAGTGGCACATTCTGCCAGTTTTTCGTAGGAAAAAGTGGCAAATTGGCTTGACTTTGTGCTTCCGAGGGGGTAGGAACGTTTTGGAAGGAGCATTATGAAACGCTACGCCATCAACGATTTGCGGACATGGAAGAAGAGCCGCCACAGGAAGCCCCTGCTGGTGCAGGGGGCGCGTCAGGTGGGCAAAACCTGGCTGCTGCGGGAATTCGGGCGGCAGGAATACGCCAATACGGCCTATGTGAACCTGGCGGAAAACGACGAGGCTGCGGCGGCGTTCGAGGGCACGCTGCGCGTGGACGGGCTGGTCCGCAAGCTGTCGGCTGCGGCGGGCGAGGCCATCCAAGCGGGCGAGACGCTGATTGTGCTGGATGAAATCCAGGCATCGGAGCGCGCGCTCAACGCGCTGAAGTTTTTCCGCGAGAACGCGCCGCAGTACCACGTGGCAGCGGCGGGCAGCCTGCTGGGTGTGGCGCTCAACCACAACCACATGTCCTTCCCCGTGGGGCAGGTGGATTTCCTGGATTTGCACCCGCTCGGGTTCTGCGAGTTCCTGGAGGCGCTGGGGGAGGATGCCCTGTGCGGGTATCTGCAACATCACGACTGGGAACTCATGGAAACCATGCGCGCACGCTACACCGAGCTGCTGCGCCTCTACCTGTGCATCGGCGGCATGCCGGAAGCTGTGGCGGCCTTTGCGGAGGTGCCGGATTTCGCGGCTGTGGGGCGCATCCACCGCGCCATCCTGCAGAGCTATGAAAACGACTTCGGCAAGTACATCTCGCGCAAGGATTTCGCCAACATCCGCGCGGTGTGGGGAGCCGTGCCGCGCATGCTCGCCCACGAGCGCAAGTTCTCCTATTCCAAGGTGAAGCCGGGCGGCCGCGGGCGGGATTTCGAGGGTTCCATCGAGTGGCTTTGCCGCAGCGGACTGCTGCACCGCGTGAGCCGCGTCACCAAGCCGTCCCTGCCGCTCGCGGCGTATGGCGACAGTGCGGCGTTTAAGCTTTACATGCTGGATTGCGGCCTGCTCACCACCATGGCCGGGTTGGATGCGGACGCCGTGCTGCAGGGCAACGTGCTCTTCACGGAATTCAAGGGCGCGCTGGCGGAGCAGTACGTGCTGCAAACCCTGAAGCTCAACGGTGACCTACCCATCGCCTACTGGGCCACGGATTCCAACTCCGCAGAGGTGGACTTCATCTTCAGCCGCAAGGGAAATGTCATTCCTCTGGAGGTCAAGGCCGCAGCCAACCTCAAGTCCAAGAGCCTGCAATCCTACCGCACCCGCTTCAACCCGCCCTGCGCCGTGCGCGCCTCCCTCGCCGGCATGGGTGAGAAGGATGCCCTCTACAGCGTGCCCCTCTATGCCATGGAACAGCTCATGGACATTTTGCCGTGAGCCCGCCCCTCCTCCTCACCTCACGCCAAGCGAATTCCCTTGCATCCGCGCGGGGGTGTGGTAGAGTATGAAGCATGATGACCAAGACGATTTCCGCATTGTGCATGATGGGGCTGAGCCTGGGCGCGTTCGCCGGGCAGCCGGAGCAGCAGGCGCCCGCCGCGGCCGACAAGCCGCAGACCAAGGTGGTATTGCCGTGGGAGGAGACGGACGCGCAGCGCGATGCCCGCATGCAGTGGTGGCGCGATGCCAAGTTCGGCATGTTCATCCACTACGGCCTGTATTCCGGGCTGGGCGGCTTCTTCAAGGGGCAGTTCGGCGGCGGCGAGTGGATTCAGCGCAACCTGCGGCTGGATACCGAAACCTACGCGGCGGAGGCCCTGCCGAAGTTCAAGCCGGCACCCGGCTGCACGGAGGCTTGGGCGGAGCTGGCCGCCTATGCCGGCTGCAAGTATGCCGTGCTCACCACCAAGCACCATGAGGGGTTCGGCTTGTTCGACACCGACTCCACCGACTACTGCGCCGGAAAGGCCGTGGGCCGCGATATTGTGCGCGAGTATGTGGATTCCTTCCGCAAGCGCGGCATCAAGATCGGCTTCTACCACAGCGTTATCGACTGGCACCATCCGTCCTACGACAACACCATTTGCCCTGACCTCTGCTACCCGGAGGACCAGGAGGCCATGCTCAAGCAAAAGGGCATTCCGCGAGACCAGGAGGCCTACCTGAAATACCTGCACGGCCAGGTGCGCGAGCTGCTCACCAAGTACGGCGACATCAGCGTGCTGTGGTGGGACTACTCCCAGGGTGCCGCGGAGGGTGACCGCGCCTGGAAGGCCACGGAGCTCATGACCATGGCGCACACCCTGCAGCCCGGCATCATCATGAACAACCGCCTTTATAACCTCTCCGGGTTCGATGCCTCCCGCGACGGTGAAATCCTGCCCCGCCGCCACGGCGACTACACCTCGCCCGAGAAGCGCATCCCCGCCAAGGGATACCCCGGCGTGGATTGGGAGGCCTGCATGACCATCGGCGACAAGTGGGGCTACTGCATCCCGGACACCAACTTCAAGAGCCCGCGGGAAATCATCGCCAAGCTGGAGGAATGCGCCGCCAAGAACGGCAACCTCCTGCTCAATATCGGCCCCAAGGTGGATGGCTCCATCCCGGAGCCCCTGGTGAACGTGTTCCGCTGCGTGGGCGACTGGATGAAGGTGAACTCCAAGGCCATCTACGGCACCCGCGGCGTGCTGGATATCGACCTGCCGGAAGGCGTGGGCGCCAGCATTGCGGGTGAGGAAATGTACGTCTTCCTGCCCGCCGGTGTGGAGCAGGACTATGTGCTGCGCATCCCCGCACCCCAGCTGGACAACGTGGCCCCCTCCATCCTCGGGCAGCCCGACGTGAAGGTGGGCATGCGCCGTGTGGAGGAACCCGGCCAGGACGAGCCGCGCGCGTTCATGGAATTCACCGTGCCCGCCGCCGCCTGGAAGAACGCCGTGCAGGGGCTGCCCGTGCTCAACCTCACCCACAACCCCTGATTCATGGAAGCGGCGCAGACCTACAACCTGCCGAGGGTAATCGGGGAGCAGTACATTCTCTCCTCCATCGTGCAGGAAACGCCCACCACCGTCACCTACGCTGCCACGCAGAAGGATATGCGGCGCGAGGTCCTGGTGGAGGGCCTGCGTCCCGCCGCCGCCCAGGACCGCCGCAAGGCCCAGTTCTTCATTGAGAGCGCCCGCGCCAAGGCCCAGGTCAAGAACAACCACATCGCCTCACCGCTGGAGCTCCTGCAGGACGAGGGTACCTGGTACCTTGCCAACGAGCGCATCAAGGGCGAGCCCCTGGACATGATGATTTCCAACGGCCGCCTCCTGCCCGCATCCGTTGTCTGCGGCCTCCTCAAACAGCTCTGCCGCGTCTGCTTCTACATGGACGTGGAGCGCATTGCCACGCTTCCCTTCACCCTGGAGCACACCTACAAGATGGACATGGGCTTCAGCTTCGACAACATGGCCGTGGCCGGCCCCCGCAAGCATGGCGAGAGCCGCAGCTACATGAAAGGCGCCGCCGTGCTCATCACCCCGCTGCTGGACACCACGTCCACCCTCTCCGGCCCCGTGGAGATGGTCCTCGCACGCCTGCGCTCCGGCAGCGACTGGGACCCCCTCAGCCCCATCGTCTTCGATGAGGAGCTCACCCGCCTCCAAATGGATATCATGCACGCCAACGCCAAGGAGATTAACAATTGACGATTTGGCGATCATTGCCATCCCATAAAAACGCTCGGATCCATCTTCGCCAAGGCTTCCGTCTACGCCCCAGAGGGGCTACGCCGAGACAGGCCGCCGGGGCCTACGGGAGGAGCCACCCCTGGCGCTAGAGCTTCATGCTGCGGGTGTTTTCCTGCCTCCATTGGTGGATGGCCCGCTCCGCGGCAATATGGCGGTCATCGTTCTGCTCTCGCAAATTCAGGATGTGCTCAAACACATCATCACTGCTGATAAAGCGGCTCTCATACGGCAGCGGTTCGGGGTAGCCCGTGTCCTCCCCCCGCCACACGCATGGTGCAGCAGTAGTATGCAAAATCATCGAAAAAAGGGGTTCGGTTGAACGGTGTGGCTGCGTGCCCATTTTATGACAACGGCGGCGCGGCAAGTCGAGACTTTTTCCGACCTCCGCCCCGTCTTGAATCCGTCAAATCATCGGGACATGCGTGGGGGCGCATCCTGCGACGCTTTTTCTTGACGATAGGGGCGTGTGGGTGGTATGGTGTGCGGTGTGAAAATGAAGCATGCAATATGCACGCTGGCGTTGACCGCTGTGCTGGGAATGGGAATGGGTGTACCGTGCGCCGCCCAAGAGGATAATGCTCCCGCCGAGACGATGGAGGGAACGCAGGAGGCCGCCGCACCCAAGGCCCTTTCCCTGGGGGCGGAATCCGCCAAGGACAAGGAGGCTGCCAAGCAGTTGCGCGCCCTCTTGAAGGATTATGCGGGGCAGGGCAAGTACAACGAGTTGAAGGATGAACTGGAGCGCTTGCTGAAAGAGGCATTTCCCGATGCCTTTGCCGATGCCCAGCGCCCGTGCTGGAAAGCCGCGGTGAAGGGCACGCTGGCCAAGCAGGCATTGGCGGTGCATGCATGCATCACGCTCGCCCTGCGCAGCGCCGAAGGCCTGGATGACGCCGCCAAGCAGAAGGAGGCGGATTTCATGAAATGGCTTGTTTCCGATTCCAAATCCCCGGCCCGAGCCTTCGTGGATGGCATCAACAAGGCCAAGGTGGCGGATGAGGCGCAGGCCGTTTCCCTGATGGGCGACCTCCGCGTTGCCTACGCCGACCTTGGCAAGAAGGCATACGCGGAAATCAAGAGCATCACCGATCCCGATGGCGGCCCCGTGAACCGCCAGCTCTATCCCTATTCGAAGAAGGAATTGGAGAAGAAGGTCAAGGATATCCTGGCCACCAAGCCCTCGCGCGGGGCGGATGCAGACCAGCAGGATGCCGTCAACATGGTGAACGCCTACCGTCTTCTCTGCAACGTGACCACCTCCATGACCTACGACCCCGGCTACCGTAAGGATGCCCAAGACGCGGCCGAGGCTTGCAAGAAGGCCGGCACCATTTCCCACGGTCTCGGCCACTCCACGGACAAGTGCAACCTTCACATGAACTCGCGGGCCATCCCCCCCGCAGCCTCCGTGGTGGGGTATGTTGACGACCAGGGCGGCAACAACCGCGAGAACCGCGGCCACCGCGCCTGGGTGCTCTATCCCCAGTCCCGAAAGACCGCTTTCGGCGTGGATGGCGGGTTCCATGCCATGCGCACGCAAGATACCAGCGGCACTCCCCAGAAGACAGCCCGCAGCTACCCCGGTCGCGGCTTTTTCCCCGCCAACTACCTGAAGGGCGACGGCTGGAGCTACTACCCCGCGCAGGGAATATCCGTGGGCAGCAACGCTCAGGTGGAAATTTGGCGCCTGCCGCGCAGCCTCAAGGCCGCTCCCTCCGAGAAGGAGCTTGCCTCCGCCACCAAGGTCGCCGTCAAGAAGGTCTATGTCCATCCCGACAACGGACGCTTCCCCGTGGGCAACAGCATCGTCTTTGAACCGGACTATTCCCAGTTCCTGAAGAAGGACGGCATGTACGTGGGCGTGTACTGGGTGCGCATCACCTCCGGCTCGCTCCGCGACGAATACGTGGTGGACCTCTTCTAACGCCGCCGCAGGGCAGGGATGCTATCTGCTTGACCCGGCGCGGGCGGGGTGGTATGGTGTGTATTGTGAAAATGAAGCATGCCATTTGCTCGCTGGCGTTTGCCGCCGTGTTGGGGATGGGCGTTCCCTGCATGGCGCAGGATGACGTGCCGCCGGCCGGGGATACGCAGGCGGCCGCCGAACCCAAGCCGCTTTCCCTAGGGCCGGAATCCGCCCAGGACAAGGAGGCTGCCAAGCAGCTCCGCAAGCTGATCAAGGAACACGCGGAGCAGGGGGATTTCGATGGCTTGAAGGACGCGCTGGCAAACCTGCTCAAAGAGGCTTTCCCCGCCGCGTACCCGGATGAGAAGCGCCCGTGCTGGAAGGCGAAGGTGAAGGGACCCCTGGCCAAGCACGCCCTTGCGGTGAATGCGTGCATCACGCTCGCCCGGCGCAGCGCCGGCTCCCTGGATGACGAAGCCCGCCGGAAGGAGCAGGATTTCCTGAAATGGCTTGCCACGGACGGCAAGGCCCCCGCCCGCGCCTTTGTGGATGGCCTGAACAAAGCCAAGGTGGCGGATGAGGAAGATGCCGTTGCCATGATGGAGGACCTCCGCGGCGCCTACGCCGATATGGGCAGGAAGGCCGTCTCCGAAATCAAGAACATCACCAATCCCAGTGGCGGCACTGTGAGCCGCAAGTTCTACCCCATGGACAAGAAGGAGGTGGCCAAGCGCATGGCCGACATCTTGGCCACCAAGCCCTCCCGCGGGGCGGACAAGAACCAGCAGGATGCCGTGAACCTTGTCAACGTGTACCGTCTGCTCTGCGGTGTGCCCGCCAACATGAGCTATGATGCCTCCTATGCCAAAGACGCACAGCAGGCGGCGGATGCATGCCTGAAAGCCGGAATCATCGATCATGGCTTGGGCCACCACACGGACGAGTGCAACCTGCATATGGGTCCCGCAGGAAAGAGTTCCGCCGACAGCGTGCGCGAGTACGTGGAGGACTCCGGCCAGAACAACTACGAGCAGCGTGGACACCGCGCCTGGGTCCTCTATCCCAAGTCCGTCAAGACCGGGTTCGGTGTCAACGGCGGCTTCCACGCCATGCGCACCAGCGACCTGTCAGGCTCGCCGCTCGCCGCCGCGCACAGCTACCCCGGCCGCGGCTTCTTCCCCAAGGAATACCTGCTGGGAGACGGCTGGAGCTACTATCCCGCACAGGGGCAGTCCGTGGGTTCCAACGCCACCGTGAGAATCTGGCGTCTCTCCCGCAGTCCCAATTCCGCACCCTCCGCCAAGGAACTCGCCTCCGCCAAGGAAATCAAAATCACGAAAGTCTGCGTCCACCCGGACAACGGCATGTTCCCCGTCGGCAACTCCATTGTCTTCATGCCGGACTACAGCCAAATGCCCTCCAAGAACGGCAATCCCTCGGGCGTCTACTGGGTCAGCATCGTCTCCGGCTCTGTCCATGACGAATACGTCGTCGATCTTTTCTAAGCCAACCATCATCACCATTCCATGAATACCACAAAGAAAAACACGATGGGCCGCGCGCTGCGCGCGGCATGCCTGCTGCTTCTTTCCGTTGCCGTTTGCTTTACGCTCGCCGCGTGCGGCGGAGGCGGCAGCAACAAGGGTAAGAGCGATCCCGATATCAGCAAGCTCAACGGCTTCACCTTGCTCGTGAAAGCTTTGCGCAGCGATAAAGCTGCAGTGGGGTACGTTTCCTTCCACATCTCCGACGGCGTACCCGTGGACTTTGCGCTGCCGGAGGGATTGCCGGCGGCTGCTGATGAGGGACAGCAGGAAGTATACCCGGAGGTGCCGGCCAATGCGCTCGTCACGCCAGTGAACATTTCCTTCTCAAACCGCCGCCTGGAGCTGAAGTGCGAGCTTTCCTACACAGATGCTCTGATGGAGGATCACCGGGAGGCACTGACCATTGCGTTCACCTTCACTGGGGTCGTCGATTTCCGCGACATGCCGGACTCGTTCGAGGACTATCCGGAAGGCGATGCCAAGGTTTCCCGCCTCCGCACGGACCTTGATGGCGCTTCTCCCCTTCATTACACCATCACGGAGGTGGACGGTATCTACGAGGACGAGTAACGCAACGGTCAATTGCCAAAAGCCCATCTGGAGCACCGCTCCAGATGGGCTTTTGATTGAGCAGCGCTGTCAGGCACGCGGTAAATCTGGTTATTTCCCGGTGGTTGCTTTCCAGTTGCCGATGATGGCGCCGGCCTGGCCGCTGGCAAGGGATTTGCCCTCGGCATCCACAATGTTGGCGAAGGGAATGGAGCGGCCGTCCTTCCAGCCGGGCAGCTTGTGGCGCTCGGTGTCGCCCATGGCACCGGGGAAGTCTGCACCGTACTTGTTCATGAAGCCCACGGCCTGGGATTTGTCGTGGTCGGCGCTCACCAGGATGAGCTCCACGCCGCACTTGGACATCTCCTTGTACTGTTCCACCACCTTCGGCATTTCCGCATTGCACGGGCCGCACCAGCTGGCGGATACCAGGTAGATGTAGTGCGTGGCCTTGGGATCGGCCTTCTTGGAGGTAATGTACTTCACCTCCTTGACGGCCTTGCCCACCACGGAAAGCGGGGTCTTATCCGCCTTCTTGGACGCTTTTTTCTTCTTCTTGTCGGTGGCCTTCTTCACGGCAGCCCCTTCCGGTGCAGCCGCATCCTGTCCGCAAGCCACAGGCCCGCAGAACACAGCCCCCAACAATACTCCTGTCAAAAGTGCAATGGTCTTCATCATTCTCATGAACGCAATTCCGTCTCCCAATCTACCGCCATTCGCTCTTTCCTGGAGCGGTTTTATTGCCGGCCAATATGGAAAAGCCTGTATCCAGTGGGTTAATGATATTAACGATGATGTTCAGTGGGATAGCCACCGTCAGGTGGACGATACCGCCTGGTCAACCGCGTTTCCGCCGCCGCCTACAAATTGCTGTTGAGGCTCATGGTGCGCTGCAGGATTTGCTTCTTCAGCTCCGGTATAATCCCGGGAACGGGAAGGACGTCCCGTGTTTCCTGCAGTGTATCCGGCAGCGCTGCAATGATACGCGCCCAGAGTGCGTGCAGGCGTTTGCTCACCATATCAGACGGGAGTCCGATATCTCCTGCAAAGGCTTTCCATTGGCGCGAGCCTACCCGCTCCGGGTTGAAGCACCCGCCGATGCTCATGGCGAGGTCGCCGTTCACGATTTCCGGCGGGTAGAACCGCGTGCTGATGAGGTCGTAGAACGGAGCAAGGCACTTTACACCGTCGTTGTTCAGGAAAAGCGACAGGTTTTTGGCGTGGGCGTCCATGTTGCCGATGGCCATGTTGAAGCCCGCCCAGTCCACCAGACGCAGCAGATCCCTGGCCGGCACGTTGGAATACTTGCGGATGAGGCTGGCGCAGTCGGCAAATGACGGACCGCCCTCTTTCTCGTACTTCTGGGAGGAGGGCAGGGCGGAGAGCTGGCAGAAATCCTCCTGCGGCACGCGGGTGATGGCGCGCCCCTTTCCCTTGCGGTCGTAGCGGGTGATTTTCAGGGACGGGATATCCGGGAGCGCCAGGTATTCCACCTCGCAGACCTCCAATCCCGCGGCCTTGGCCAGCTTCATGCAGAACAGCTCGTTCTCCACGCTGCCCCCATGGTGCCCCGGCGTTTTCACAATGCAGTTGCTGGCGGCTCCGTGCAGGGGAAGGTGGAACACTCCCTTTTCCTCGAACAAGACCTCCTTGTCCTGCGCGCCCGCCAGCGAGTAGCTCCTCCCTTCCTGTTCACCTGGCAGGTGGTAGGCGCGCAGGTGCTGCAGCTCCCTCTGCAGCTCGTCCGGCGTCAGGGGAACGTAGCTGCCGGATGATTGCGGCGCGCCGATGGAGAATGCGCCCGCGCAATCCTTGCCGATGGCCTTCATGAGGTCGTAGTAGTTGTTGTTGGAGATGCCGTGCTTGGTGGACAGCGCCTGCCTCAGCTCGCCTTCCGGCAGCAGATTCTCCACGTAGTTTTCCACCTTGGTCCCCTCATGGTGCGCCTCCTCCACAGGCAGAAGCTGCGATACGGGAAAGCCATCCTGCTGCCATTCCGCATCGTAGTCCAGGCAATACACCCCTTCCTCCGTGCGGCTCAGCGCGCCCACCGGAGTGTCGCCGTGATATATCGGTATGCCGTTCATCACCATCCCTTTCCTTCCCGTGTCGTGGCTTCCAGATCTATGCCCAGCAGACCGCATACCGTCAACACGGTCGACAGACTGACATTGCGTGTGCCACGCTCCGCCTCGCCCAGCAGGCGCGGGCTGCACGGCACCATCGCCGCCAGGTCCGCTATCGTGAGCTTGGCGCTTTTTCTCTGTTGCCGTATCAGGGCTCCGATTTCTTTCGAGGTCGATATTCTCATCCGTTTAGGGATTATTATGGCTTT
This sequence comes from uncultured Verrucomicrobiales bacterium, assembly GCA_937905985.1. Lineage (GTDB taxonomy): Bacteria > Verrucomicrobiota > Verrucomicrobiia > Verrucomicrobiales > Akkermansiaceae > Akkermansia. The sequence goes on from CALCWC010000145.1 coordinate 24,598, forward strand.
TTGGGAGAATATATCAAGAAAAAAATCCGCAAAGGGATAAACCGGACGACAAAATCATCAGGCAATGCACCTAAATATTTAAATAATCCATTGTAAAATGGATTAGTGTAAAAAAACGCGCAAAAATAACCCCTTTAAGGAACAAATATGCCCCAAGTGTTCCAAATCAGCAAAAATATTCCCTTTGCGTAACAATCAGCGCGCCTCCAGAAGCGCCAAAATTAAAACCGGTATCCGGTGCCTCACTTTTTCTTGATCAGCTTGGCCCAGTTGCTGATGATGCCCTGGGCGGGGCCTACGGTGATGACGTTGCCGGCGGCATCCACCAGGATGGCCTGGGGGACGGCGTGGGTGTCACGGTATCCGGGGAGCTTCTGAGTTTCCGTGGTGGGGTTGCCCATGATGCAGGGGAAATCACCGCGGTTGCGCTTCATGAAGTGGGTGGCGGCCTCCGGCTGCTGGTCCGCGCTGATCATGATGAGCTGCACGTCCTTCTTTAGCATGAGGGGGTACTGCTTCACCACGTTGGGCATTTCCCGGTTGCAGGGGCCGCACCAGCCGGCGGTGGTGAGGTAGAGGTAGAACTTGGCGTCGTAGCGCGGCTTGGTGTCGGTAATGAAGTTGACGCCCTTGAGGGCCTCGCCCACCACGTTGGTGGCTTGTTCTTCAGAGGCCGCTTCCTCCTGAGCCGCGTCCTTTTTGGATTTCTTGTCCTTCTTGGCGGTCTTGGCGGCATCGGGCTTGGAGTCCGCATTATCCGCAGCCATGGCGGCGGGCACGGCCACAGCCAATCCAAAGGTCAGGGCGAGGTAGAGCAGAGCGTGTTTCATAACGCCACACAGTTTAGCGCATGTTCCGCATGGTGTCAACAGCTGGCGCGCCGGTGCACATTTGGGGAGACGTGCGGCTTACGGAAGGTAGGGGGCGGCGTGGGTGTGGGTGAACTGCCAGCCGCGCCGGATATGGCGCCAGAATTCAATGTGGGGGGAATCCTTTTCCCTCTGCATGCGCTCCGGGGTCATTTCAAAGGGGTAGATTTGCACGGGTACGGCTTTCTGCCCGGCTTGCAGCGCCTTGTCCACCATGGTGTAGATTTCCTCGATTCCAGGGTCTGTCATGGCAAAGCATCCTATGGAGCAGTCGCTGCCGTGTACCATAATCTGGCAGCCGGTGCGGCCGAGCTCGCGGTCATAGGCGTTCGGGTAGCCGATATCGAAGGAGAGGTGGTAGTTGCTCTTGGGATTGAGGGCACCGGGGAGGACGGCGTAGAAGCCCTCGGGGGCTTGGCAATCACCCTCGGCGGTCTTGGGACCCAGTGTTCCGCTCATGCCGGCCACCGGGTAGGTTTTGAGGACGCGCCAGGTGGATTTCTCCTGCACCCAGAGTTCCAGCTCCAGCTTTTCCTTGATGATGCGCAGGAAGACAGGTTTGCCGAAATGCTCACCCAGGGCAGGACGAACACGCTCGCAGGCTGCCGCGGCGCGGTCGGCTTTGGCGGGCGCACCCGCAGCCACGGGTACGGCCGCAGCCAACCCGAGGAGCAGGGCAAGACAGGGCAGGGCGTTTTTCACGGCGGCTCTATCTTAATTTCCCAATGGAGATTTTTCAATGGTATTTTTTCAGGAATTCGCGGGCGGCGTTGGCGTTTTTGGCGGCCTGCACGTTCCAGGTGGTCCAGCGGCCGGGCTCCAGGCGCTTAATGGCCTGGTCGGCCTCGTAGCGGATTTTGGTGCGCAGTTCCTCCACATCCTCCGCGTGGACCTTCTTGACATCCTCGGATTGCAGGCTCTCCATGGCGCGCGTGTTCCGCTCCAGCACATGGCAGGCGAAATCCAGGTTGTCCGCCACGTCCAAGTGGCCGTACCTGAAGTCGGAAGTCAGGAACTTCCACTGCGGGTGGGAATCCATGTAGGCGAGGTTGAGGCTGCCGGCCAGGTGCCCCGGGGGATTCACCGTGAAGGCGAACACCATGAGCGCCATGGTGGCCACGCAGGTCTTCACGTAGCGCATCAGCTTGCCGCTGCGAACCATGTAGATGACCAGGATTGCCAGGCCCGCCAGCCCCAGCAGCAGGGCCTCCGCGGCCTCGATGCGTCGCGGCGTGAACCCGTAGTCTGCTATCTGGTGGTACAGGCGCACGTACACGCTGAGCGCCAGCAGGAAGGTTTGCGCCACCAGTAGGTAGCCCAGGAAACGGCACGGCGCGGTCTCGCGCGCGGAGCCATCACGCCGGAACAGGAAGATGAGCACGCCGGATGCCAGCACGGACGCCCAGATGATGGATTCCGCGCCGTCGTGCAGGTACGCGGTTTGCGAGATGCCCTCCGGCACGTTGCCGAACCAGAGGAAGGCGATATCCGTGGAGGTGGCGATGAGGAAGGCCAGGTTGATGCCGATGAGCGACATGAGCGGCAGATGCGGCAGCAGCGTGGTTCCCTCTGTCTTCGGCATGGCCGGGGCGGGGGCGGCAGCCTTGTGCGTGCGCTTCCAGCGTCGCATTGCCAGCACGCCGAACAGCGCCGCACCCAGCACCCAGCGGCCCAGGTGCATCCAGAAGTCCCAGTCCAGGTCCAGGAATTCAATGAGGGCGTTCCACCACTCGCAAATCTTCTCCCACACCATCTGCACCACGGGGTTGCCGGAGGCGAAGATGCCCAGGAACGCCACAAAGAGCACCACGCCCACCGCCACGCTCAGCAGCGTGGGCAGGATGCCCCGCCAGTTGCGCTTGCCTTGCGCCTCCTTGCGCCGCGCGGTCCAGTACTGCCACCAGTTGCGGTAGTTCGCCTTGGGGTCGTCCCCCGGTATCTCCACATCCGTGGCGAAGCAGTGCACCAGGACAACCGGCGCCAGCATGAGCGCCAGCCAGCTCAGCCCGCTGCCGCTCATGATGAGCGCCAGGATGCCGATGACTCCCATGGCAATCATGAAAACCCGCTCGTTGCGGGAGATGTCCTTGCGCAGTAGCAGCACTGCCGCTAGATATATCGCTGCGCCGATGGCCGCGCCCAGCCCCAGCACCGGGAAGTCTGCTGCATTCGCCGCAATGTGCGGCCACAGCAGGTCGGCAGACACCGCCGCCATCACCAGCACCACCAGCGGAACCCAGCCTTGCCGCCACCACGACGGGTCCGTGGGCGGCCCCTGCGGCTTCACGGGCGCGTGCGGGTAGGTGCGCGGCGCGGCAGGCGGCGGCACGGTGGGAACGGGCGGCAGGGATGCGGGAACCGGCGGCGGTGTATGGCTGTCTTCTGGCATGGCTGTATGGTATCGTTAGCGGGGCGCGCTGTGCGCAACCCTCTATATAGGTTAATACCTCTCCTAACAAATTTGTTGAAAGTATGACACAACGGAAGTGATTTTTTTTGCGCTTGACAAGAGTACAGGTTTGTTGTACATTGCGCGTATGGTTCCCATTTCCCTATCCTACAGCAAGGCGCGCCAGAATTTGGCCTCCGCCATCAAGACGTGTGTGGACGACTCCACGCCGGTGGTGATATCCTCGCGTCAGCGGAAGGTGGTGATGATGTCGCTGGACGAGTGGGAATCCTGGCAGGAGACCATGCTGCAGCTGTCTTCCCCCGCCAACGTGCGGCACCTCAACGAATCCCTGGAGCAGAAGCGGCGCGGCGAGACCGTGGTGATGACCCCGCAGGAGCTGGTGGCATTCATGCAGGACGATGAAGCTTGAGTTTTCCAAGGCCGCGCTGGACGACCTGCGCTTCTGGAAGCGCGCGGGCAGCAAGGCCGCGCAGAAGGTCACGGATCTTCTGCTGGAGATTGCCGAGACCCCGTACGGCGGCAAGGGCCGCCCCGAACAGTTGGTGGGCAACCTCTCCGGCTATTGGTCCCGCCGCATCAACATGAAGGACCGCATCATCTACTGCGTGGACGAGCCGGCGCAGACGGTATTCATCCGCTCCGCGCGCGGGCACTGCGAATAACGGCACCGCCTCACTCCAGCGTGCCGTCCGCATAGTGTGCGGCCATGAGACCGGCGCCGATGAGGCCGGAATCCGCGCCGAACGCAGCGGGCAGGATGCGCAGGTTGGCCGCGTGCACGGGGAAGAGCTGCCGCCGCAGGCATTCCTCCAGCGGCTTGAACAGCAAATCTCCCGCCTTGGCCACGCCGCCGCCCAGGATGAACGCCTCCGGCGCGAAGGCGTACATCACGTTCATCATCATGCACGCCAGTTTCTCCGCCACCTCGCGGTAGATTTCCACCGCCAGCTCGTCGCCCTGCGCCGCCAGCCGGGAGAGGGCGTAAGGCGTGCAGTCCGCGGGCTCGCGGTGTTGGCCGATGGCCTTGTATCGCTCGCTGGCGTAGGCGGCAATCTCGTTGTTGCCGATGTATTCCTCCACCGCGCCGAGGTTGCCGAAGGTGCCGACCTTGCCGCGGTAGTCGATGCTGGTTTGCCCCAGTTCCGCGCAGGACACGTTCCTGGCGCGCAGCATGCGGTTGTTCACCACCATGCCGCCGCCGATGCCCGTGCCCAGCGTCAGGCAGGTGATGTTCTCCATCCCGCGGCCCGCGCCCAGCTTCCATTCGCCGTACGCCATGCAGTTCGCATCGTTGTCCAGAACGATGGGCAGCCCCAGCTCTGCGCCCATGATTTCGCGCACAGGCTCCTGCTGCGACCACACGGGCACGTTGGTCAGCTGGTAGAGCACGCCCTTGTAGAAATCCACCCAGCCGGGCATGCCCAGCCCCACCGCCACGGCGTCGGGGTGCTCCTGCAGCAGCCCGCGGATGCTCCCGCACATGGCTGCCATGATGCTCTTGGGGGAATCGAACTGCTGCGTGGGCAGCGGCTCCGCCTTGGTCAGCACCTCGCTTCCGCACGTCACGCCAATCTTGATGCTGGTGCCGCCGAAATCAACCCCGATTGCCTTAACTGTTTTCATCATCCCCATTCTACCATTCCCCGCCGCCCTGTGCAACCGAACTCTGCATGAAAATCCCACATTGACCGCTTGCCACCGGGTGGAAAAAATGTTAGAATGCCCGCAACGTTACAAAAACGGGACTTTTTATAGAAACAACTCACAAACGAAGATGAAATCACATTGCGCCAAATTGTTTTTCGCCCTGCTGAGCACGGGTGTGCTGGGCGGTGCCGCCACCTGCATTTCCATGGGCCTGCACCGCGCCATGGTGGACGCCCAGCAGCCGCCCACCCCCTCTGACCCCGTGGAGGCCGCCAAGCAGGCCCAGATTGTGCTGGACTACAAGTGCGCCGCCTGCCATGCCGCGGATGCCAAGCCCAATTCCTTCCTGAACACGCTTTCCCTGGGGCTGATGCAGCGGCACATTGACGCCGCCAAGGCCTCGTTCACGCTGGAGCCGGACCACTCGCTGCACTCCGGCGTGGTGGACTACTTGAAGATGGACCGCGTGCTCTCCACGCGCCGCATGCCCCCGGCATCCTACTCCGCCGTGCACCTGGGTTCCGCGCTCACGCCGGCAGACGTGGCTGCACTGCGCAACCACTACAAGCCGGAAGGCGCGCAGGCCCGCATGTTCATGCCCATTTCCCCCGTGTCCGCACCCGCCACGCGCGAGGAGAAGGCCCGCGTGCTGCTCGGCCAGCTGCTCTACAATGATCCCCGCCTCTCCACCACCAACGAGGTTTCCTGCGCCTCCTGCCACGACCTCACCAAGGGTGGAACCGACAACAAGCCCAAGTCCGACGGCGTGCCCGGCACGGACGGCAAGCCGCAGAAGGGCGGCGTGAACGCGCCCTCCGTCTACAACGCCGCCGGCAACATCCGCCAGTTCTGGGACGGCCGCGCCGCCAACCTGAAGGAGCAGGCCGGAGGTCCTCCCCTGAACCCCGTGGAGATGGGCTACCAGTACCCCGAGGACTGGCAGGCCATTGCCGACAAGCTGGGCAAGGACCCGCGCCTGGCCGCGCTCTTTGCGCTGGCCTATGGTGACGAGGGCATCACGGGCGACACCATCACGGATGCCATCGCCGCCTATGAGCAGACGCTCGTCACCCCGGATTCCGACTTCGACCGCTACCTGAAGGGCGACACGGAGGCGCTGAGCTCCGAGCAGAAGCAGGGACTCAAGAAGTTTGTGCTCTACGGCTGCGCCACCTGCCACGCCGGCCCCACCCTCGGCGGTATCAGCTTTGAGAACATCAACACTCATGCCGACCTCCGCGAGCTCGCCACCAAAGGCATTCCCGGCTCCCACTCCAGCCGCCCGGAGGACGCTTCCTGCGCCGGCTGCCATCCCGATGGCGTGGAGCCAGACGCCGCCAAGAACGCGGAATACCAGGAGGGTGCCTTCGGCCGCATGGACTTCACCAAGAACCCCACCCACAAGGATCTCTTCCGCGTGCCCAACCTGCGCAACGTGGCCCTCACCTGGCCCTACTTCCACACCGGCACCGTGGACTCCCTGGAGGATGCCGTGCGCATCATGTGCATGACCCAGAACGCCATCACGCCCAGCGAGACCGCCGTGCGTGAAATCACCGCCTTCCTGCACGCCCAGACCGGCAAGCTCAACGGCAAGCCCGTGGACCAGCTCACGCCCGAGGACGTGGCACCGCCCGCCACGGACGACCTGGTGCCCGCTGCCGCTCCCGGCACGCAGCTGGCGGCGGATGATGAAATCTGATTGCGCCCCATGCTCCGCTTCTCCGTACTGGCAAGCAGCAGCCAAGGCAATGCCACCGTGGTGTCCACCGGCCGCGTAAGCGTGCTGGTGGATGCCGGCATCAGCTGTCTGCGCCTCCGCAACTCCCTCCAGGACTGCGGTATCCCCGCCCCGCAAATCGGCGGCGTGTTCATCACCCATGAACACGTGGACCACATATGCGGGCTCGGCCAGTTTTGCAAGAAGTACGCCCCGCGCGTCTACTGCAGCCGCTACCTCTCGCCGGATCTGCGCGCCGTGGCGCCGGATGCCGCCTACACCTTCCTGGAACCCGGTGCCACCGTGGAGCTGGAGGACCTGCGCGTCACCCCGTTCAGTGTGAGCCACGATGCCGCCGATCCCCTCGGCTACCTCTTCGAGTGCGGCGGCTCCAAGCTCGGCTACGTCACGGACACCGGGCGCATCATGCGTGGTATGGACGAAATGCTGGCGGGTGTGGATGCCCTGTACCTGGAGTCCAACTACGATGATGAGATGCTGCAGAACTCAGGCCGTCCCAAGCGGCTGATTGAGCGTATCACCTGTGCCTGCGGACACCTCTCCAACGAGCAGGCGTGCGACTTTGTGCGCACGGTTGCCCACCCCGGCCTGCGCCACCTGGTGCTCGCCCATATCAGCCCGGAGTGCAACACCCCGGAGCTCGCCCGCACCGCCATGCAGGCCACGCTGGACGACATCGGCCTGCCTGCCGCGCTCCATTGCGCGCCCCGCGCCAACCGCCTCCCCTGGATTGAACTTTAATCCCCCTTTATGAAAAACACCATTGTCACCTGTCTGATTGCCGCCCTCTGCTGCCCCGCGCTTGCCGAGTTGCCGGACAACCCCACCACCCCGCAGGACTACTACGCCGTACAGGACGAAGTCATCTCCTGCCTCACCCAGCTCACTTCCATCCTGCAGGGGGTGAAGGACAAGGATTCCGCGGATGCCGCCGCGCCCGCCGTCTCAGACCTTGCCTCCAACGTGGAGAGCGCCGTCAAGCTCATCATGGAAAAGCAGGATGAAGTGCAGAAAATCCTGGAGCAGCGCACGGATGTCACCCCCGCCCAGTACGATGACGCCCTCTTCGCCGTCATCAAGGTGAACTCCGAGCTCAAGGCCAGGGAATACTACCACTCCACTGCGCTCACCGCTGCCATGGAGGCCTTCACCAAGGCTATCACCGGCCGCGCCGAGTAGCCGCTACTTTTTTGTGCGGGGGAGTTACTCTCCCTTGTCATCACGCACGGGCTCGCGCTTCCATGCGGGAACGCACGTGCCCAGCGCCAGCAGCAGGCAGAGCACAACCGCCCAGTCTCCCCAGGCTGCGTATAGTGTCACCCCCGCCTCCCGGTCCACGGGCAGCACGGCGTAGCTGAAGCCGTCCAGGTGCGGGTCTCCGTCCCCCTTGCGCAGGGCGTGGATGAACGCACCGTTGGGGGCGATGGCGCAGGTGACGCCCATATTGGCGGCGCGCACCATGGGGCGGCGCAGCTCAATGCAGCGGAAGGCGGCGGCACGCGCCTGTTGCTCGCCGCAGGCGGATTCGCGGAACCAGGCGTCATTGCTGCCGTTGACGATCACCTGCGGGCCGTGGCGCACGAACTTGGCCACCTGCGGGGAAACGGTGTCCTCATAGCAGATGGCGGGAATGGCATCCACCGTTTCGTCCGTGCCGGGCACGGGGACGCGCAAGGGCTCGCTGCCCGTGCCGGGAATGATGCCGTCTCCCACCTGGGTGCCCGTGATGGCGGAGAACGCCTTGCCAATCCAGCCGATGGAATCCACAAGAGGTATGTACTCGCCGAAGGGCATGAGGTGCTGCTTGGAGGCGGTGAGGGCGGAGTCCTGCCCGCCGGGCATCACGGCCATGGAGTTGAGCATGCCCGCGGGCGCGAGCGTGCCGTCATCCTCAGTGCGGCAAAGAAATTCGTCCACCCCGGTGAAGAGCACGAAATCCTGCCCGCCCATCTCGCGCACCAACTGGCGCACCTTCGGCAGCCCGTTCTCGCCCATCAGTTCCTCCTCGGTGTGGCGGTCCGGGATGATGGCGCGCGTGTCTGCATCCCGCAGGAAGGGGCATCCCAGTGCGCTTTCCGGCCACACCACCCACACGGGGAGCTGCTGGGTAAAGGCTAAATCCGGGTGCTCCACGGCGCGCTGCACCGTGTCCTTCTGGATTTGGTCAAAGGCGCTCTTGGTGGCGCGCAGGTACACGCCGTAGAGGTGCGGCTGCACGCTTCCGGCGCTCATGCGCTCGTTCTGGTCCAGGTTGATTTGCACGGCGGCCACGGGCAGCTGCAGCACCTCGGGGCGCTGCATCATCACCTGCGGCGAATACTGGCGGGAGAGGTACAGCCCGCCGGCGAATAGAACCATCAGCACCACCACCGCTCCATAGAAATCCCACGGGCGGCAGCCTATCCCGCAGCCCTTGAAGTGCAGCACCGCGCGCCGCAGCGCGCACCACAGAACCACAGTCGTGAACACCGGAATGAACGCCAGCGCGCTCGTGCCCACAAACTCCGCCCACTGCACCATGGAGAGCCCATCGTAAAGTGCCGTTCCCAGGCTGCACCAGCTGAAGCCCAGCGTGCCGCTCGCCCGCAGCCACTCGATGCACACCCAAAGCGCACCTAGCCCCAGCGCGCAGCGCAGCGTGCACAGGGTGTCGCGCGAGGCCCATTCGCCCCAAGCCTTCCTGCGTTCCTCCTGCGGCAGGCTGTTCACCTGCGGCGTCTCGGCGGAGCAGGGGCGCAGCCAGGTGTTGGCCATGCCGCCCCAAAGCGCAGGCAGGCAGGAGTACAGCGCCATAAGCGGCAGGAACGCCGTCCCCAGGAACACGGGCAGGGGTATGTCCCACACCACGCCCACGTTGTGGATCCACCAAAAGCTCACGCCATACCAGCCCATGCCGTACAGCCACCCCAGCCGGAACCCGCGCCAGAATCCCTTGCGCCCGCACCACAGGACTGAGAGCAAGGGTATCAGGCCCACCCACACCAGGCTCCCGAAATCATACGGCGGGTACGCCAGAGCCATGAACGAACCGCCCAGCAGCGCCCACAGCCAATTCAGTGGGAACCGCCGCGCACCACGGCCTTGCGGGCTTGCAGAAGCGGCTGCCGCGTCCTTGCTCATAAGCCGGGAAAGTCCTTTGCCGGGATGCTCTTGTGGCCCAGCTCTTCCAGTTCGTATTTGCCGTCCGGCTCGTTGCTGATATCCACGCGCCACAGCGGCTCATCCATGTTCATCTTGTGCAGGATGTAGGTGTCCCTGTCCTGAATGCCCGTCTCGATGTAGCACGTGGCCTCCTTGCCGGACGCCTGGATGGTCAAATCGTTGGTTTCGATAAACTGGCCATCGCGGTACGGGAGGCGGCAGACGTTGCCGACCTGGTGGTTGGCCGAATCCCTGAACACGATGTGCAGGTAGCCGGTGCCGGTGCAGCTGCCCAGCTTGAGGTGCAGCGTGGGGTAGAGCAGGGCGCGCAGCTCCAAGCGCTCGTCGCCCTTGGTGGAATTCCACTGCGCGTCCGCCTCCTCGACAATTACGCCCTCGCCGTGCCATGGCAGCTTGGCGTCATTCTGGCGCCAGGGATGCCCCGGCACGTTGCACGCAAACCATACCACAAACGCGGCTGCCAGCAGCAGCACCACAAACCCGGCTCCGCGGCCCAGGTGGTTCATGGCATCGATTTTTCTCTGCTGCGTGCGGGAAACGTACGGCTTTTCTTCTGTGTCAGTATCCGGCATGCTCCTATTGTGCCGCGAAATGCCCCTGCTGGCAATAAAAAAGATTGCATTCCTCCAAAAAGGGGTGTAAAACGGGGCTTCCAACCCGATATTACAACAACAATGGCTGAAGTAGACGAAAAGAACGAGAAGAATGTGCCCGGTAAGTTTTACGTGGACAGCAACTGCATCGACTGCGACCTTTGCCGCGAGACCGCACCCGATTTCTACAAGCGCGACGACGATGAGGGTGTGTCCTATGTGTGCCGCCAGCCGGAGACGGACGCGGAGATTGCCGTTTGCCGGGAGGCTCTGGAGGGCTGCCCCGTGCAGGCTATCGGCGACGATGGGGAGTAATCTCCCATCCCGCACGAATCAAATTTAACCCCTGCAACCCGGCGGCGAGTCCCCCGGGTTGCTTTTTGCCATGCCCACCCCCCGCAAAGTGAAAGCCAAGATGCCCGCGCGCTCCTCCAAGCGCGGCCGCAACGCGCCCCGCTTCCGTCTGGTGGAGATGGAGGACGGTTCCCTGCGCGCCGAACGCGTGCGCAGCTCCTCCCAGGGCGCGCGCGACCAAGCCTTGGCGGATTTCTACGGCACGGCCCCGCGTCTTTCCGTCACCTCCAACATGCGCGGCTTGGAATCCCTGCTGGGGGAGGTGCTGGAGGGCCTGCACCTGGATCAGGAGGCCGTGGCACCGGAAATACTGGCCGGCGTGTGGAAACGCGTGGCGGGGGAATCCCTTGCCACCTGCACGGAGCTGCAGTCCGTCTCGCGCCACACGGCCCGCGTGTGGGTGAACCACCCCATTGTGCGCTTTGAGCTTGAACGCATCAAGCCTAAGCTCATCCAAGCCCTCAACGCCGAACTGGGCGAGGACTGCGTGCGCTCTGTCAAGTTCGTGCAGTAGCGGCGCTACTTCCAAAAACTGTCCGCCTTGCTGTCCAGGAAGGCTGTCACGTAGCGTGTATGCAGCAGGTTGGAATCGGAATGCCCCATCTCCAGCTGCAGCTCCGGCAGATTGCGGAAATGCCGCGCGTGGTAGCTCGCAAACGTGTGCCGGCATGCGTCGGCACGCCAATCCGTGAACCCCGCCTCCTGTCTCAGCTGGCGCCACCGCTTCAGCCAATTTCCTGGTATCGTGCGGTCCTGCTCTCCGAGCCTCGCCACCTTGCGCAGCGGTATCACTCGCCCGCCGCCCGTCTTGCTTGTCTGGGGCCGGATGATGAGTTCCCGCCCCTTCCAGTCGATGTCCTTGTCCGGCTCCAGGCGTGACACCTCCGTGGGGCGCACGCCGCAGTAGAGCATGAGCTTCAGGGAAAGCCGCATGGCGCGGTGTTCCGGCTTTTGCGCGGTCTCCTCCAGGCGTTTCACCTCCTCCAGCGTGAGCGGGTGGATGGTCTTTTCCTCCTCCGTGGGGGCCTTGATGCGTGCCACCGGGTTGGAATCGCACCATTCCTGGCGGATGCCGTATTCAAAGACGCTGTGCAGGATCATGCGCCCCTTGCGGTATGTGCTTGCGCATGTCCCGCATGTCTCTTTCAGCAGCTTGGTGCATTCCTTCGTGCTCATGTCGCGCAGAGGACGCTCCGCCACACCCTTCTGCCTCAGGAAGCGGCGCATGTAGTGCCGCAGGTCCCGCCGCGTGGTGGGGCGCCTCCCCGCGCGGGCATCGATGCTCTCCCAGCCCGCCTGGGCAAAGGAAACCGTGTTTTCCTCACGGCTCAGTGCCGCAACACCCAGGCGCATCACGCGCCGCAGCAGCTGCAGCACCTCCACTCGCTCCAGCCCCGCCGCGCGCGGGGTCAGCATCTCTGTGGCTTCCAAAATGATGCGCGCGGCATCCACCGGAGTGAGCGGTTGCTCATTCAACAATTCTTTTGCTGTTTCTTCTTCCATATTACTGTTAGCTTTAAGTTTCCCTAATACTGTAGCACCCTCGCATCTACGTTAACGGTTGATGCTGTGGTGAAAACTGCGAGAGCCAAAACTATAGCAAAAGGAAGGCAATTTTCAACAGAAAGCAAAAAATCCTTGATTTCATCACGAAATTTCGTCTAACAAAACATATCAGTATTAGGGATGCTGTAGTCCTCCCTATCCTTCAGAAACGGTTTTTCTCCGTCGGTCTCGGCGCGCGGCATTGTATGATCCGGCGGGAGCCGCCCCCGTCCCTGCCGTTTGTCGGCCCCTTCGCCACTCCTTTTTGGCCTTGATTTTTCGCGGCGCGCGGCGTACAATAGCCGCATGGCAGAGATACATCCCACGGCAATCATTGATCCCAGCGCAGAGCTGGCAGAGGACGTGAAAGTGGGGCCCTACTGCGTGGTGGGGCCGCATGTGCGCCTGGGGCGCGGGTGCGTCCTGCACAGCCATGTGGTGCTGGGCGGGCCTTCCACCTTTGGCGAGGGCAATGTGTTCTACCCGTTCGCCGTTATCGGCCTGCAGTCTCAAGACCTCAAGTACAAGGGGGAACCCACCTATCTGGAAGTGGGCGACCACAACACCTTCCGCGAGAACTGCAACATCAACCGTTCCACCACTCCGGAGACCAAGACCATCATCGGTTCCCACAACAATTTCCTCATTAACAGCCACTGCGGCCACGAGTGCGTGGTGGGCGACCACTGCATCGTCTCCGGCTATGCGGGAATCGCCGGGCATTGCCAGATTGGCGACTGGGCGATCGTGAGCGGGTTTGCCGCGCTGCACCAGTTTGTGCGCGTGGGTGCGCACGCCATGGTGGGCGGCTGCGCCCGCGTGCCCATGGATGTGCCGCCCTACACCATCATCGAGGGCTCGCCCGCCGTGGTGCGCGCCATCAACACCATCGGCCTCCAGCGCCGAGGGTTCTCGGATGAGGACATCCGCGCCCTCAAGTTCGCCTACAAGAAACTCTTCCTCAACAAGGGCGGCAACCTGCAGGCGGAGTTGGCCGTTGTCAACGCCGACGAACAGTACGGCAACAATCCCCACGTCCGCCATCTGGTGGACTTCCTCCAATCATCGGAACGCGGCTTCATACACTGATGAAACGCCATCTGGTCTTTGATTTGGACGGCACGCTGGTGCACTCCCTGCCGGGTATCGCGCAGGCGCTCAACCGTTCCTTGGAGCAACTCGGCCTGCCCACCCATCCCCAGCATGCGGTGCGTCTCATGATTGGCCGCGGTGCCGCCAACCTCTGCGCCTCCGCCATCGGGTACGCCGATGCCGCAGAGGCCCCCGCCGACCAGCTGGATGCCGTGCACAACGGCTTCCGCCGGGAGTACCCGAACTGCTGGCAGGGCGACATGACCCGCGTGTACCCCGGCATCTCCATCATGCTGCACCGCCTGGCTGCGGAAGGCGTGAAGATGGCCGTCCTCTCCAACAAGCCGCATGATGTCACCCTGCCCATGGTGCAAACTCTTTTCCCCACCATCCCGTTCAGCCCCATCCAGGGCTTCACGGGAGAGTTCCCCCGCAAACCGGACCCCGCCGCGCTCCATCACATCGCAAGCCTGTGGGGTGTTACCGTTGCGGACCTCACCCTGGTGGGAGATTCCATGTACGACGCTCGCACCGCGCGCAATGCCGCGTGCCCGTGCATGCTGGTGGCCTGGGGCTATTCCAAGGTGCGCGACCTCGTGGAGAGCGAGCTGCCCGTGTACGGCTCCGTGGAGGCCCTGGAGCAGGCCCTGCTGGATTGAGCCGCGCCCGTCTAATTGTTAGATGATTCTCATTGACAGCGCGCATACCCTGGGGGTAGATTGAACGCATGGAGAGTGGCAGGAGAGTGCGGCTGTACGTGTCCCACGTGTGTTTCCGCAACATGGGGAGGCAGGACCTGCTGTTCAATTTTATGGGTGGCCGAAGGAAAGAGAACTACGGTGCCTATGTGTTGTGCTGCGCCTTCGCGGATACCAGCGCCACATACCGCAGCCTTGTGGAAAACCTGGCGGACACGCTGCAGACGGGTATCGTGGAGATGAGCGACCTCGCGGAGGGAGACCCCGCCATGCTCCAATCCATGAAACACGTGAACGGCGTGTACACGGACGGCAACGTGTTCTCCTTCTCCGATGCCCCGGCTGAGGAAAAGCCCTACCGCAAGCCGGGGAAGGAGCCGAGCTGGCGCATTGCCTACGTCAAGTTCCAGGACGGCATGGCGCGCCACTACTACGCACAGGTGGGCTCGGCGGACCTGTTCCGCACGCTGCTGCGGTTGTTCGCGGCTCGCTACGGCAAGCCCATTGAGGATATCGTCTCCATCCGAGAGGTGTACAAGCCGGATATTTTTCACCGCCTCCTGATGCGCTTGTTCGGTGCCAAGCCGGGCCACATGCTCACCCTCCGCATGATGCATGAACTCAAACACGCCTATCAGGATATGGGCCTCTACCGCTTCTAACACCTTATGGCGCGCATTTGGCAGATGGGCGGCAAGCCCTGGGAACTCCCGCAGCGCGGTGCCCTCATGGGTATCCTTAACGTCACCCCGGATTCCTTCTCCGACGGCGGCGCCCACGCCGCCCCCGCCGCAGCGCTTGCCCACGCCGTGGCTCTGGCGGAGCAGGGGGCCGATGTCATCGACGTGGGCGGCGAGTCCACGCGCCCCGGCGCGCAGGAGGTGCCGCCCGCTGAGGAAGCCGCGCGCGTGCTGCCCGTGCTGCGCGCCATCCGCCGAGAGCTGCCCCACATCCGCCTGTCCATCGACACCCGCCATGCGGAGGTGGCCCGCGCCGCGCTGGATGCAGGCGCGGACATTGTGAACGACATCACCGGCCTGCGAGCCCCCGGCATGTTGGAGCTTTGCGCGCAGGCTGGCTGCGGAATCGTCCTCATGCACATGCAGGGCAACCCCGCCACCATGCAGGACAACCCGCAGTACGCCGACGTGGTGGCACAGGTGCGCGCTTTCTTTGAAGAGCGCGTGCAAGCCGCAGAACAGGCTGGAATCGACCCGCAACGAATCTGCCTGGATCCCGGTTTCGGCTTCGGCAAGACCACCGCCCACAACATGGCGCTGCTGGAGCATCTGGAGGACCTGCGCGTCCGCAACCTGCCGCTCATGAGCGCCCTCTCCCGCAAACGATTTTTGAAAGAATATTTCGGCAATCCAGCCGACCCCCAATCCACAGTGGCCGCCAGCCTGATAGCCGCCGCCCACGGCGCAGACCTCCACCGCGTGCATGATGTTCAGGCACTCTGGCAGGCTATGCATCGCGCGTGACCTATCCCGCGTGTGCCCGCTTTCTTCAACCTCGTTCTCTCTGCAACGTCATGTGTGTACACACAAGGTCAGAAGCCGTTGAGCAGCAAAGAAGTGCGGTGCTTGAAGCGGAATGTGTGTACACACAAGGCCAGAAGCCGTTGAGCAGCAAAGAAATGCGGCGCTTGAAGCGGAATGTGTGTACACACATGGCCAGAAGCCGTTGAGCAGCAAAGAAATGCGGTGCTTGAAGCGGAATGTGTGTACACACATGGCCAGAAGCCGTTGAGCAGCAAAGAAATGCGGTGCTTGAAGCGGAATGTGTGTACACACATGGCCAGAAGCCGTTGAGCAGCAAAGAAATGCGGTGCTTGAAGCGGAATGTGTGTACACACATGGCCAGAAGCCGTTGAGCAGCAAAGAA
>CALCWC010000146.1 GCA_937905985.1 uncultured Verrucomicrobiales bacterium
CCGCAACCATGCGGGTTAGCGCTCCGCTACCGGAGCGCTATGGGACGGCAGTGATCGTAAATTGTAAATCCTATGAATATCAATACCACTGATTCCTACGGCTCCACCCTGCTCATCCAGGCCGTGGCGGCAAATCTCCCCCTCGTGGCCCGCTTCCTGCTGGAAGACGGCGCCGATGTCAACGCCCGCGGCGAGTACGGCCGCTCCGCCCTGAACACGACCCGCTCGCCGGAAATGGTCGCCCTCCTGCTGGCCCATGGTGCCGACCCCAACACGGCGGATATCCACGGCTGCACCCCGCTCATGGACACGTTCATCAGCCAGGAAACCGCAGCCCTCCTGCTGCGCTCCGGGGCGAAGGTGGACGCTGTGGACGAGAAGGGCAACACAGCCCTGCTCCATTGCGATGACCCCGCCATCGCGCGCCTGCTCCTGGAGGCCGGGGCGGATCCCAATGTCACCAACCGCTGCGGCCGCAACGCCCTCTTCCAGTCGCTCAACGCGGAACTGGCGGATATCCTGCTCCGCGCCGGCGTCCGAGCCGATGTGGTGGACTCCCTGGGCCAGACCCCGCTCTGGTATGCCAAGGATGCAGAGACCGTCCGCATGCTCCTGCGCGCAGGCTGCAATGCCCAGGCCCGTGACAATGACGGCCGCAACGCCCTTTTCCGCCAATTCGACACCCCCGTGGTTGCAGAGCTCCTGCGCGCCGGGGCCGATCCCAACGCCCGGGACAACGATGGCCGCACCCCGCTCATGCTGATGCGCGAGGCCGGCGGGGCCGATGCCCTCCTGCGCGCCGGGGCCGCCCCCAACATCCGCGATGCCCGGGGCCGCACCGCACTCCACGCGGCCCGCAACTCCGATATTGTCGCCCTCCTTGTCAAGGCCGGGGCGGATGTCAACGCCGCAGACGAGAACGGCAGCACGCCACTCATGGAGGCGCGGGATTCCGACAGCGTGCGCCTTCTCATCGCCGCCGGCGCAGATGCCCGTGCCGTGGACCACAATGGCCGCACGCCCCTCATGGGGGCACCGGATTCCGAAAGCACGCGCCTTCTCATCGCCGCCGGCGCAGACGCCCGCGCCGTGGAGCACGATGGCCGTACCGCCCTCCACAACTCATGCGATAATGGAGAGGTGGAGGCACTGCTCAACGCAGGGGCCGACCCCAACGCCCGCAACAAAGACGGCGCCACGCCCGTCATGTACGTTTGGAACGCACGCGGCCTGGAGCTCCTCCTCCAAGCCGGCGCAGATCCACACGTCGCCGCCAATGACGGACAAACCGCCCTCCATTGGCACGCACAAAATCCGGAAATGATCAAAATCCTCCTCGAGGCCGGATGCTGCGCCGACCCCCGCGACGCTGAGGGCAAGACGCCTCTCCACACTGCCTACGACGAGGAATCCGTCCACCTCCTCTTAGAACATGGAGCCGATCCCAACGCTCAGGATGAAGACGGCCGCACACCCCTCCACTGCGCAGACCTGCCGGAGAACGTCGCCAGCCTCCTCCGGGCCGGCGCCAATCCCAATGCCAAGGACAACTTCGGCCGCACTCCCCTCTTCTGCAACTCCAACCCAGCCGTCGTCCAACTTCTCCTCGAACACGGCGCTGACCCCGCCATCAAGGACTTCAACGGCCAAACCGCCAAGGATCTCCTGGCTGAGCAAACCTACCAAGACCCACCTCCCCACCGCCACCAAAGCGTCGAGAAAGAAGCGGAAATCTCCCTCCTCGAAGCCACACGTGATGCCCTCTCCATCCTCCAAGGCCCCGCCCACCGAGAAAAAGACGAAACCAACCCACATGCCGCCATACGACTACTCACCAGGGCGGAGCTCCTCGACAAGCCGTAAGACAACACCCAAAATGATAGAACTCCCCCCCAGCCGCCAGCATCAACCGCAACGCCATGGACAACAACGAACTAAATCCTTTCGGCACCACCAACAAGAAGAAATCCCAACAGCTCCTCATCGCAGCAAAAGCAAGGCCTGTACTGGATACGGGAGAAAAAGGCTGGAGAAAAGCTTGACAAGCGTGGTGTAAAGGGAGACAATATTAACGTTGAAGAAATATACAAGATATGATTGATAATAACGAAGAAGACGAACTGTCGTTGCTCAAAAAACGTATGGATTGTTTGTCCGAAGAGGAAGCTAAGCAAATAAATTATTATCTAACTTCTGATAGCCCTATTAAAATTTATAGTTTAAGAGAACTGTATAGCGGAAAAATCAAAATAGAAATTCCTCCTGTTCAACGCGGTCTAGTATGGAATGCTCAACAGGTGGGAACTCTTTGGGATTCTATAGTTCATAAAATGCCCATTGGAGGGTTCTTAGCATATAAAGATGTTAACAATGGGAAACTGCAACTATTAGATGGACAACAACGATATAACGCTATACGCTGCGGCATCAGTGTGGAAGAGGAAGATACATTCAGGATATGGGTAGGTATATCAGGAAGTGAACTCGTATTTATGGTATGCTCAGAAAGCCATCCGTGGGGATACGACCAAAACTTCAAAACTTTTTCAAATGAAGAGCGCGATAGATATAATTCTAAGCTAAAAGGTGAAAGAGAAGAGGACGGAGAGGAATATTTTAGTACTGCAAAATTAAGTGAAGCATATCCTATGATAGGAGTAAAGGAAGATGTTGTATATGTACCATTGTTATATGCGATGAAGGGAGTAGGAGGCTACAAAGAATGGATAGAGGGGAAGTTTTATCGTAATCCTGTTGGAATAATTGAGTTATATAAAAAATATAATGAAGAAAAAATAAGAGGGACTTTTGGAGCTATTAGTGAAAAATTATGTGATGCATCGTTATATCAAATAGCAATCCATCAAATCAAATTGGATGAATTGAAAGATAATCAGTATATCTCGACATTATTTACAAGGATTAACACACAAGGAACTAAACTTACGACAGAAGATGAGCGTTATTGCAAATTGTGTGTGATACTTGGGAAAAATATTAAAGATAGAATTAAAGCTTTAAGCGTTGGATTTCTTCCTCCTGCACGACTTGCGAATTGGGCTGCGCGTCTATTTGTCAATATTCAAAAGGAAGATCGCAAAGATATTTTAGCAAATGCCACCGACGAAGATATCAAATTTGCTGCGACAGAAATTAGAAACAAAGAAAATGCGTTTCTGGAATTTTGCGATGAAGGAAATGCGCTGGAGAGAATTATTAACACATTAAAGAAAATTTATTATAACTGTTCAGATCAGGACGAAAGTGGGGTTCCCCCACTTGTTTATCTCGAGCGAACAAATGATAATTGGATTACGGTGCTCGCTTTAATTATCTATTATGCGCCTAAATTATTTAGGGAAGATGAGAAAGACAATAAACTATGGTACCCTTTATTAGGTATGATGCCTGACGTGATATGTTGTCGAACTGAAATGTCGAATAACTTTATAAAAGCTTTTTGGAATGCAATAAAGCAACCATGTAGAAATTGGGAATTTGATTTAATGGCCTTAATGGCTTATGGATGCATAATAGCTTCGACCAATGTTAATACTTATGTGCAATTTTTACCTGCAGATAAAGGTTTAATTAGGGGAACTGCAACGATAGACCTAATAGATCATTGGTGGAATTGGACTTCTTTGACATCATATAATGCTCGTTCCTTTATACCGTTTACTCATAATCGGTATATTTTATATTATGCTCAACGATTGTACTTGTCTAAGTTGTTGAATGAAATGAGACCAGAAAATAAAGAGCTCTGGGGGGTTGATCGTAACAAGCCTTTTGATATTGACCATATTATACCGCGCGACTTTTGGAGAAGCGAGTGGATGATGGAGCGGTTGCCAAACTTGCAGGTTTTATATTATAGACATAACAGAATTAAACAGGCTTTTTGCAGCGGAATACCATTATATAATGGCGCAGCATATTGTAATGTTAAACAATATAAAGAAGCTAGAATAAAATCTGAAAATTGGTTTGTATACAGTTCGCCGAACGCATATGACAAATGCGTAAGACAAGATAATAATGATTATTCTATTTACAAGGAAGCAACATATAACCGTTGGATTTCTATTATTGAAAAAGTATATAAGGATTTAAAAATATCAGACTTTATCGCAGCTATAGATGATTTTGCGTGCTCATCTAGATATGCATCGTTGTTAGAAAATCGTTCTAGCGCATTAGCAAGAATAGTTCGCAGATATAGATTTTTTAACAAATTGTACAATTCATTCAAAGGATTATCATTTGGCTGCTATGCTTATCGTGGCTTATCACGCAATAACAATATTGGTATAATAAAAATTCCCGCCGTTAACAAGTTTCATCAATCATTAGTTCCTTATCTTGTCTTAGCCAAAGAGGCTGAACTTGAATCTGTCCCTGTTCTATATGGCGTCTCCATTAATATAAATGGCGATAAGTACGTCGGCGTGCATCGTGGTTTTGGTGTGTCACAATATATCGATAATGAACTTTTCAAAAAATGGCAGAATCTAAAGCGTGCGGATGATTGTGTGAACGACTCATGGTGGTTGGAAACAAAATCATTTAGATACCATAATATTAAAAGGTATTTTATGGTAGATTAGGTACGTAGTTACATTGTATCTTTCAAGCCTTTGTTATCTGTTAACCTTGCGTTTATATTCGAACCATTACATCTCAGATGAGCTCCACTACCGGGAGGTGGTGGAGCGGATGGTGGGTGTGAAGCGGGAGTTGTGGATTGGAACGGCGGATATAAAGGACGTGTATGTGAAGAAGGGGAGGAAGGCGGTGCCTTTGCTGGGGGTGCTGGCTTCTCTGTTGGAGCGCGGGGTGAATGTTCGGCTGATCCATGCCAAGGAGCCGGGGCCGGCGTTCCGCGAGGATTTCGACAAGTACCCCATCCTTGCAACCAACCTGGAGCGGGTGATGTGTCCGCGGGTGCATTTCAAGCTCATCATCATGGACCTGGAGACGGCCTACATCGGGTCGGCGAACCTGACAGGTGCTGCACTGGGCATGAAGAGCGCGGAGCGCCGCAATTTCGAGGCGGGCATCCTGACCACGGATCCGGAGCTGGTGTCCCGCGCCATCCGTCATTTCGACTCCGTGTGGATGGGCCAACCCTGCGCCACCTGCGGCCGCAAGCAGTACTGCGCGGACCATATCGCGTGAAAACACGCGAAGTTTACAATCTATCCATCTCCGCTGAAACTTAAGCAGGCATCGCTGAGGGGCTAGACCGCGACAAGCGCGGGTGAGACGCGGTCCTCCCCGCGGAGCGGGTTTTAGTGCCTAGATCCTCTCGAAATCTAAAAGCACAATTATAGTGCAGTGATAAACAAAACTACGTTCTCAATCATTTTTCGTATAACATCAGAACTGGTGCAAGGGAGTTTCTTGTCTGCCAATTTATGGGCATATTCTTCAAACACATGTTTACACCACCCTTCATTCATTCGGATGTAGTCTATTTTCGCAAATAGAAAATCGATTAATCTAAAATCGATTAACAAGGTTGCTTCAGCTTTGCTGCCAATGCATTGCTTCATGCATAGAATCATCTTTAACGCTGCTTTAGTTTCATCGTCGAGAAGTTCAAGACTGGATGCCGCGAGAGAAAGGGGAGGATAAGGACGCTGGCAGGGCGTGTTCCCCGTTTTCAGGGGCTATAGGGTGTCATGTTGTTAGGATCTCTGCAGTTTTCACCCAGTAGAAGAAAGCCTCTGGATTGCTTTTCTTCAATCTCAGCAATTTGCTGTTCAGGAGGTTGCTGAAGGAATCCGGTGCCTGCGGGATGCTGTCCGGTCCTGAGAAGTGTTCAATGGCGGAAACGCCGTATTGGATGGCCGTGGCCAGATAGGCCGCCTTGGCTGCGTCCGCCGTTGCCATGGGCAAGTTGTAGAATGAAGGCTGGAAGAGGTAGCTTTTGAATTTTTGAACCGCCTTTGTCAAGGTTGCACATGTTGCATCGTCCTTTTCCTGGCATGCCAGGCTCATCGCCGTGCGCCTGATGTCGTCGTACACATCCTGGATGCCGGCCCCGGAGGCACGGTACGACAGCTCAATCGGGCAGATGGCGCGAAACACTTCGGCAACCGTGCCGATGTCGTCGCCAACAACATTGAACAGCCTTCCCACGTCAAACAGTTGCTTGACGACATTGACGCTGTTGTCATCACCGTATTTGATGTACGGAACGCCTGACGTGTTCGGTGCGAAGGCCGTCAATTTGTCTGCCAGCAAGTCTGCGGGGCTGGGGATTCTCACGGACAGGTCGGGACCAGCGCTTTTCCAAATATCCAGTTGGATGGCCCGTTCCTCCACCTGCCTGTAGTGGCATTCCTCATAGAGGACATCCAGCTGGATATAGAGGGAATCGTACAAGCGGCCCTGGGGGAAGGCCATGAGATAATGGAGCTTGGCATGCCCTTTGGGGATGTCGCTCCCGGCCGGTTGTTCCCTGGATTGCTGCTCGACGGACGTAAACCCGAATTCTTGGAACCTCTCCAGGCAGGGGGCGATATCTGTTCCGGGCGGGCAAATGATGTCGATATCCACCGACATTCTCTTCAGTTCTCCCGGGAACAGCAGCATGATGCACGTTCCGCCCTTGAAGACGAAATCCAGCCCTGAATCAGCAAGCATTTCCAAGAGGGCGAAGGCGTGGATAACGCGCTCCAGGACTTTGGGGTCTGTTACCGCGTGCCGTTCGCATGCATCGTTGATCCACTCGGGAGAGAAACTGGTTTTGTCAATCATGGGCTTTCACGGATTGAAGGAGTTGCTGGATTTCCTGCCTGGCATGGCGGCGGGAGGCGTACCGGAGCAGGGAGTCTTCCTGAATGGCGTATTGACGGCACGCGTTGCGGAAGATGTGTGCATATTCCGTTCCCCGCAGGTAGGAGAAGGTCCGGGCGGAGTGGAGCTCCACCAGCAGAGTCTCGAGCTTGGGGGTAGGCACTCCGCCGACGGTTTGCAGCGGGGCTTGCGTAATCAAGGGAAGCACAACGATGTTTTCCTCCTGCATGTCGATGTACTCGTCGAGCGCCTTGGCATCGGGGTTGGCGAAGGCGGGAAGCTTCAGGGAGCGCAGGTGCTCTGCGGTGGATTGCACCATGAATCGGGGCACCGCCAGATAGACAAGGCGGTTGATGCTCAGGAGGTGTTGCAGGGCGCTGAAACAATCCCCGGAATAGAGGCAGAACTCCGCATACGGGAAATCCCGGCGCATGATGCCGGCAAGCTCGGTCATTTTTGCGGTCGGCTCTGGTCTGAACATGCGCTTGCGCGGTATCGAGTACACCCCGCGCCTCACCCTAGCCAGGCGATTCGTTTGCGTCAGGTGGAACAAAACCCAGCCCAGCGTGTTTGCCTTGATTGTCTCATCGCTGCACACGGCGCCCAGCACCTCCCTCTTGGAGAAAGAGTGGTGCCTCCGGGCATATCGCATGACCGCTTCTGTGCATTCCGTTACCATCTTGCCGCACATAGTTTTTCAAATTTGCGTCAATTTGTCAAGAAAATTGACGCAAATTTACAATCTCCCCGTATCTATACGTCAGACAGGTACGGCGCAGAGTGAAAAAAACGCCCCGTTCGGCGGAAGCCGGGCGGGGCGGTGTGTTGTGATTCATCCCCGGTAGTAGACGATGACGTATTTATTGGTGCCGACGCGGGAGCGGCAGATGGTTGTTTTTCGTCCGATGACCTTGTGGCACGGGTTGTAGTTCACGCCCTTGGCATGGATAAGCCTGGAGCCATACCGATGGCGACTCAAGGTTAGCCCAGGCGGAAGTCTGGGGGGTGTCCCCCTCCGCACTTACAACTCAGGGAGTCCCGCCGGACGGCGGGGCGTATGAGCGCCAACGCATGTCGACCAATCACGCTCGTTGCCACCAATCATTGCATATCCGAAGGCCGCGCCGCAACCTTGGTGGAGGCGGGCAATCCTTGTCACGCCGAAGCTCGCAAGGCGTAGGCGGAACGCCTTGCAAAAAAATCATTGAGACACATCCACCTGTTAGCTCCAAAATTTGACATAAAAATTGACAAAAGGGAAAAGGCGGGTAAAATCTGCGGCGATTTATGAAGCATGCTTCCCATCCTAACAAGGAAACGCGACGCAATGCGGGGTTTCTGATGAAGATGATAGTGGATCGGGCGGAAACCTTGTTTGCGGAAATGGAGGGTGCGCCGGATATCACGCCGGCGCAGTGCCGCGTGCTTTTGTATTTGGAAAGCTGCCGCGGGGGCAGGGACGCGGTGTCGCAGCGCGACATCGAGCGCCACCTGAACGTGAGCCACACGACGGTGAAGGGGCTGCTGCAGCGGCTGGAGGAAAAGGGGCTGGTGCGCACGGCGTTCGACAGCGAGGACGGGCGCGTGAAGCATGCGTACCTGACACCGTACTACCACAAGAGGCACGAGCAGGCGCGCGGGGCCATAGAGCAGTTGGAGACGCGCATGCTGACGGGTTTCTCCGCTGCGGAAAAAAGGCAGCTGAACGATTTTCTGGGCCGCATGGCCGACAACATTCTACAAAACAATTAAGATGGACATTAAGACGATATTGACGATAGCCGTGGGCGGGGCCGCTCTTCTGTGCGGCACCGGGTGCGAGAAGAAGGAAGCGCAGCAGGCGGCGCAGGCCATGCCGCCCGTGAAGGTGGGCGTGATGAACATGGTGCAGCGCGATGTGACGCTGTACCAGACCTGGTTCGGCCATTTGCGCGGCGTGGAGGAGGCCAATATCCGCCCGGAGGTTTCGGGGCGCCTGCTCAAGCAGGTGTACAAGGACGGCTCCTGGTGCCAGGAGGGCGACGTGCTCTTCCAAATCGACCCCGCGAGCTACAAGGCCGCGGTGGATATGGCGAAGGCCAACCTGGAGGCGGCCAAGGCCAGCGTGCTGCGCGCCCAGGCCAGCTTTGAGCAGGCCGATCAGGACGTGGCGCGCTACTCCGGCCTGGTGAAGTCCGGCACGGTTTCCGAGAAGAACTACACGGACGCCCTGCAGGTGCGCAAGGAGGCCAAGGCCGCCCTCACCGCCGCGGAAGCCCAGGTGGGCCAGGCCGAGGCGAACCTGGAGAACGCGCAAATCAATTTGGACCGCTGCACCATCCGCGCGCCGTTCACGGGGCTGGCATCCAAGTCCACGGCGAGCGTGGGCGAGCTGCTGAGCGCGAGCGGGCAGCCGCTGACCACCATGTCGTCCATTGATCCCATCCGCGTGGACTTTGCGGTTCCCACCAAGCAGCTGGTGCCCAAGATTGCGGACAAAGAGGCGGCCTCCCCGGAGCAGGGGCCGGCCATCACGGATTTCCAGCTTGTGCTGGATGAGAACACCGTGTTCCCCCATTCCGGCAAGGTGGTGGCGGTGGACAGCGAGGTGAGCCGCAGCACCGGAACCATCTACTTCATCGGCCATGTGCCCAACCCCGCGCACACCCTGCGCAGCGGCGCGGCCGTGCGCGTGCGCGCCGTCACCGGCGTGGAGAAGGACGCCTTCCTGGTGCCCGCCCGCGCCCTGATTGCCTCCATGAGCCACCGCTACATCTACATTGTGGCGCCGGACAAGACGCCGGTGGGCATAGATGTGCGCCTGGGCGACAGCGTGACGCTGGATATGCCGGATGGCAAGGGAGGGCAGGCGCCGATGCTGATGCAGGTGGTGTATGCCACGAGCGGCAGCATGGCGGAACACCTCAGGGAAATCGGCTACGAGAACCCGGCGGATGCACCCGTGGTGGTGGAAGGCACGCAGATGGCGGAAATCTACGCCAAGGCCAACCGCACCATGAAGGAGCACGGCGCCAAGGAGGGATTCGGCACGCTCGCGCCTGAGACCTTCCAGTACACCGTGCCCACCTCCACCACGCCGTCCGTCACCGCGCAGGGCAGCCAGCACTAACACCGCCGCACCATGAGCGCCTATTTCATCAAGCACCCCGTCATTGCCACGGTGATTGCCGTGGTGACCACCCTGCTGGGCCTGGTGTGCCTGCAGAACCTGCCGATTGCACAGTACCCGGAAATCACGCCCACCATTGTGCAGCTGCAGGGCATCTTCCCCGGCGCGGACGCCCAGTCCGTGGCCGATTCCGTGGGCACCCCGCTGGAGCGTGAGGTCTCCGGCGTGCAGAACATGAACTACATGACCTCCGTTTCCTCCAACAACGGAGTGTACAACCTGGTGGTGGTGTTCGACCCGAAATCCGATCCCGACCTGGACCAGGTGTTCACCAACATGCGCTACGGGCAGGCGTCCTCCCGCATACCGACGGAGGTGCTTAACTCTGGCGTGACCATTCGCCAGATGCCGGGCCTGCCGCTGGTGATGTACGCGCTCACCTCTCCCGACAACTCGTGGGACCCGGTACACTTCTCCAACTACGCGCAGATCAAGATGGTGGACGAGCTGAAGCGCGTGCCGGGCGTGGGCGAGGTCAACGTGTACGGCGCGGGCCGATACGCCATCCGCGTATGGCTCGACACCGTCGCCATG
Organism: uncultured Verrucomicrobiales bacterium; assembly: GCA_937905985.1. GTDB lineage: Bacteria > Verrucomicrobiota > Verrucomicrobiia > Verrucomicrobiales > Akkermansiaceae > Akkermansia. The sequence continues at coordinate 10,511 of CALCWC010000146.1, forward strand.
ACCCACCTCAACATCTCTGCAGCCGAGGTGCGCCAGGCCATCCAGCAGCAGAACACCACCAACCCCGGCGGCAAGATCGGTGCGGACCCCGTGCCCGGAGGCCAGGAGAAAACCTACACCGTGCGCACCCAGGGGCGTCTCAGCTCGCCGGAGCAGTTCGGCGATATCATCGTGCGCCAGGAGGAGGACCAGATTGTGTACCTCAAGGACATCGCGCAGATTGAGCTGGGCTCGGAGAACTACTCTGTCACGGGCCGCGTGAACGGTCATGCCTCTGCCAGCGTGGTGGTGTACCAGGCCCCCGGCTCCAATGCCATTGCCACCGTGGACCGCCTGAAGGAAGTCTTTGAGAAGCAGGCCGCCGCCATGCCCCCCGGATTGAAGGGCGAGCTGGTGCTGGACACCACCACCGCCGTGCGCGCATCAATCAAGGAAATCCGCGCCACGCTGATAGAAGCCGTGGTGCTGGTGGCACTGGTGGTGTTTGTGTTCCTGCAGAGCTGGCGCGCCACGCTGATTCCGCTCATCGCGGTACCGGTGTCGCTGCTGACCACGTTTGCGGTGTTCCCCCTCCTGGGCTTCACGCTCAACACCATCTCCCTGCTGGGCATGGTGCTGGCCATCGGCCTGGTGGTGGACGACGCCATTGTGGTGGTGGAGGCGGTGCAGCACCACATCGACAAGGGGCTCAACCCGCGCATGGCCGCCTTCGCCGCCATGCAGGAGGTGAGCGGCCCCGTGGTGGCCATCGCCCTGGTGCTGGCGGCGGTGTTCCTGCCGTCGCTCCTGCTGGAGGGCATCACGGGCACGCTGTTCAAGCAGTTTGCCATCACCATCGCCATCTCCATGCTGATTTCCGCGTTCAACGCGCTCACGCTCTCGCCCGCCCTGTGCACCATCCTGCTGCGCCCGAGCGCCATCGACCGCGCCAGCGGCCACAGCCGCCTGAAGCGCATCTACATGCGCTTGCACGATGCCACGCTCGGCCTCGCCTTCCGCATCTTCAACAAGGGATACAACGGCGTGGCCAACACCTACACGATGGTGTGCGGCAAGCTTTCCCGCACGCTGGTGATTTCCATCCCGCTGCTGCTGCTGTTCTGGGTGAGCATCTACCCGCTCTCCCACAAGGTGCCCGGCGCGTTCCTGCCGGACGAGGACCAGGGCTTCCTGCTCGCCGCGCTCGTCATGCGCCCGGACAACTCCCTGCAGGTGTCCTATGACCAGGCCATCAAGCTGGAGAACGCCATCTGGGGCTGCGACTACGCCAAGGAGCCCGAAAAGGCCGACCCCGCCCTCAAGCATGTCACCAGCGTGGTGGGCATCAACATCCTCAACTTTGTGCAGACCCCCGGCGCCGCCGTGGCCTTCGTGGAGCTCAAGGACTGGGAGGACCGCCCCGGCGTGACGCTGGAGGAAGTGAAGAAGCGCATCGAGGGCCGCGTGCACATGGCGGGGCTGGACGGCCTGGCCATGGTGATGCAGCCGCCGGCCATTCCCGGTGTGGGCGTGTGCAACGGCGTGTCCATGGTGCTGCTGGATTTGGAAGGGCAGGGCGTGCCGTACCTGCATGAGAACGTGGAGAAGTTCAAGGCGGCGGCGGAACGCCTGCCGGAGGTGGCCCAGTGCATGCACATGATGATGCCGGACACCCCGCAGAAATTCCTCTCGCTCGACAAGGAGAAGTGCCTTTCCCACAAGGTGGACATCAGCGCCGCAAACGCCATCCTCTCCACCTACAACGGCTCCTTGTTCGTCAACTTCTTCAACAACTTCGGCCAGCAGTGGGCCGTCTACCTCCAGGCCCGCGGTGCCGACCGCACCGACATCGACAAGATGGAGGGCTACTTCATCACCAACCGGGAGGGTGACCGCGTGCCGCTGGCGGCCATCGTCAACGTGCAGGACGTGGCGGACACCGAGTTCGTGATGCACCACAACATCTACAACGGCGCCAAGCTCACCGTCATGCCCAAGCCGGGGTATTCCACCCAGCAGCTCATGGAGGCCCTGGAGAAGCTTTACGCCGAGGAGATGGACACCACCCGAATCGGCATGGACTACGAGGACATGAGCTTCCAGGAGAACAAGGTGCGCCATTCCGCCAGCCTGCTGGAAATCTTCGCCATGTCCGGCGTGTTTGCGTTCCTCATCCTGGTGGCGCTGTATGAGAAGTGGTCACTTCCGCTCTCCGTGTTCATGACGGTTCCGATTGCGGTGGCGGGCGCGTACGCCGGCCTGTGGGTGATGGGTCTGGAGCTCAACCTGTACGCGCAGGTGGGCCTGGTGATGCTGGTGGGCCTGGCGGCCAAGAACGCCATCTTGATTGTGGAGTTCGCCAACCTGGAAATGCAACGCGGCAAGGCTCTCATGGAAGCCACGCTCGCGGCGGCGCGCCTGCGCTTCCGCCCGATTGTCATGACCTCGCTGGCCTTCATCCTGGGCTGTCTGCCGCTGATGTTCTCCACCGGTTCCGGCGCCATGGCGCGCTGCTCCATCGGCACCGTGGTGGTGATGGGCATGCTGGTGGCCACCGTGGTGGGCGTGTTCCTCATCCCCTGCTCATACGTCTTCATCATGCGCCTCTTCCGCATCACCTTCAAGCTCAACGAGCTTGCGGAGGACCCCGACGAAGAGGGCGCACGCCGCTATCTGGCCGCCGATAGCCAGCACTCGAAGCAAGACGGAATTTGACCTTTATTTCTTATCGTTTTTTAACTATAATCCAACCCGTAAACGCACGAGACAATGAAACAGACTGCGATACTCACCTTGACCGGAACCGTGATTCTGCTGAGCGCATGCGCCATCGGCCCGCGCTGGCAGGAGCCCAACATGCCCGTGCCCGCTGAATTCAGGGGCGCATCCATTTCCGAGAGTACCATGGCGGACCTGCCCTGGCAGGTGGTGCTGTCCGACCCCGACCTGCAGAGCCTGCTGCGCGATGTGTTTGCCCACAACCGCAACCTGGAGGCCATGCAGCACAACGTGAACGCCGCCCGCCACTACGTGACGGTGCAGGCAGCGCCGCTCTTCCCGTGGTTGGGTTACGGCGGTGCCGTCAGCAAGGGCATGAACAACTCCGGCGGCTCCGGCATCGCTCACACCTCCAGCACCACAACCAACCCCGGCAGCATCAGCCTCAACGCCTCCTGGGAGCTGGATATCTGGGGCAACACCCGCAAGCGCGTGGAAAGCGCCAAGGCACAGGCAGAGGCCGCAGAGGAGGACTTCAACAACATGCGCATCTCGCTCATGAAGTCTGTGGCCTGCGGCTACCTGCAGCTCATCATGCTGGACGAACAGCTGGCCATTGCCAAGAATGCCGTGCAGTCCTACTCCGAGTCCCTGGAACTCTTCAACAACCGCCTCAAGGGGGGCATCGGCACCTCCCAGCAGACCGCCGCCGCCCAGGCGTCGCTCTCCTCCGCGGAGGCTCAGGTGCCGCAGCTGGAAAGCCAGATTGCCGCCCTGGAGAACACGCTTTCCACGCTCGCCGGCCGCATGCCCGGGCCCATCCCCCGCAGCAGAACGCTTGACGACTATGTGAACGCCAGCGACGTGGCACCGGGCATTCCCGCCCATGTGTTGTCACGCCGCCCCGACATCCGCTCCAAGGAGCTGGCCCTGCGCGCCGCCAATGCGGACATCGGCGTGGCCATCACCAACTTCTTCCCGAGCATCAGCCTTACCGGCGCCATGGGTTACGCCAGCGCGGATTTGCGCACGGCCATCAGCGGCCACCGCACCGGCTGGGGCGTGCAGGCCAACCTGGCGGGCCCGCTCTTCCGCGGCGGCCAGCTCGTTGGCGACTACAAGATGAAGAAGGAGGCCTTCATGGCAGCCAAGGCCGCCTATGAGCAGACCGTGCTCAACGCCATGTCGGAAATCTCCTCCACCCTCACGGAACGCCGCAAGTTCAAGGATGTGCTGGCCAACCAGGAGAAGGCCGTGGCTTCCTACCAGGAGTATGTGCGCCTGGCCAAGGAGCTCTACACCCAGGGCCTTTCCAACTATTATGAGGTGCTCACCGCGCAGCAGGGTCTCTTCCCCGCGCAGACCCAGCTCGCCGCCATGCGTTTCCAGTACGCCTCCTGCATCCCCACACTCTACACCCAGTTGGGCGGCGGATGGCGCGACCAGCAGAACGACAACCTGGACGCCAACGGCCAACCCGCCATCCCGGAGCCCAAGGAGTAATTCCTATCGCCCGTCTGGACCACGGGACTTTCCGGGCGTGCTTCCGCGCGCCCGGAAACGGGCGGTGGGTGGTTTTTTCAAGTTGCGCTTCACCGCTTGGCGCACTGCATGCATAAGATGCTTGAATCCCGTTTGCTGGGTTGATTTTGGCCTATTTGTTTCTCCCGCCGTTTCAACCGTAAAGCGCTCCCTCTTCCCCCTTTTTTCCTCTTTTTTTTCAGGAAAAGCTAATTGTTGGAGATTTGAGCTTGCCTGCACGGGATGGGAGGTGCTATAATGCTAATGAAATGATGGGAGGACTGTGTCTGGTCCTTCTGCTCGCTCTCAACCTCAATCAAAACCAAAATGAAATTACATCTCCCCAAGATGCTCGCGGCTGCGGTGCTTGCAGCCATTACCTCCGTTGGTAACCTGACCTGCGCGGCTGAACCTGTGGACGCCACGTTCACCACCACCAACTCGGTTACCACTCCGGTCAACAATTTCTGGGCCAACGGATTCACCTGCGTGCTCACCGGTGCCCGCCTGGCGACGACCAGCGAGCCGACGGGCGTTCCCATCTCGCGTTGCGAGACGGTGACCCTTCAATCCATCACCTCCAATATCCGTGCGTCCGCAGCGGGAGGCACCGGCCTGGCGCTGGTGAGCAGCACCGGCGAGGTGCTTTCCCTGGCGACCAACTCCGCCAGCGCGGCGGGAGACTTCACCTGGACGTTCACCAATGCCACAGTGGCGACGGGTTCCGCCATCTACTTCGCCTACTACGATGCAGCCAATACCAACGTTGTGGTTGGGTATACGCTCCAGACCGGTGGTGCAGGCGATCTTTTCAAAGCAGGCGCCGGCACCCTCCGCAACTACGGCGGCACGTCAGATTATGCAACCTGCGCTTTCCTGGGTAGCAACAATGTACAAGACTTAACTCCCCAGAACTCACAGTACGCACCCTACCTGGTGATTACGACCACGGGATCCGCCACCCCGCTAGACCAGTACAACTGGAAGGGCACCGGCACCACGGCCGCCTGGGACACCACCAGCAAGAACTGGCTGGTGGGCGAAACCGCAGGCAACTACGTGAACTCCACCGACGGCATCGTCAACTTCGGCGACGGCACGGTTGCCAAGGAAGTGACCGTGAACGAGGCGATTGAGGCAGGCACGGTGAACGTGAGCGACAACTACACGTTCAAGGTTGGCACGAGCGGCAACCTGATCATGAAGAGCGTGGTTGCGGACGGCTACACCGTCACGATGGACGGCGAGGGAACCATCAGCCTGGGCACCGTCAGGGGCACGCTTGCCATCAGCAGCGGCACCACGGTGGCTATGAGCACCATGCCGGACCTTGCCGCCGTCACCATGGAGGATGGCGCCACATTGGATTTGAGCAGCTTCTCCGCGAGCATTGGCAACATCAAGAGCATTGCCAGCGGTGTCACCGGCGACAAGACTGTGCGTATCAGCGCTGAGGGCGAGCGCACGTTCGACAACGGGCAGACCACAAACCTGCTCACCAACCTGGAGTTCATCACCAGTAGCGAATTCAACGGCAGCGGCTGGTCCGCGGAACGTGTGGGCCACGTCTTAAACGTGGGTGACGGCTCGCAGGCGGCCAGCATCAAGGTTGCCCAGGATTTGCGCCTGGAATCCAAGCTAACCCTGAACATCGCGTCCGGCAGCTCCGCGGTTGTGGGCGGCGAGCTGATACTGGGACATAAGCAGACCGGGAATCCCGGGCTCGTGAACGTGAACGGCGGCACCCTCACGGTGGGCCACATCAGGCCCTGGGATGCCACCACCCCCAACACCGTCAGCCTTTATGACGGCACCCTGGAAATCACGCAGTCCGGCGAGGTGTTCACCGGCGACGGTGCCACCAGCACCGTGACCACGTTCGCGTCCTCCGGCGCCTCCACCGTGAAGAACCTTTCCGGCGGAGACATCACGTGGAACCACGCTGCAACGGTGGACGGCACGCTGACGCTGGACACCGGCGCGCAGAACGCAACCTTCGCGGGCGCACTGGAAGGAGCCGGCACCCTCGACAAGGCGGGCGCGGGCACGCTCGTGCTCGAGATACCGGTGCTTCCCCCTGCAACCACAAGCGATCCGATACCGACCAACGCGGCCACCACCGTGGGGGTCACGGTTTCCGAAGGCACGCTGAGGCTCGGCACGGCAGAGCTGGAGATACCCACCATCACCGTGGGTGCCGGCGCCACGCTGGATGCCACCGGAGAAGTCTCCACCAAGACGGCTGTCACACTGGGAGCGGGCTCCACGCTTGCCGTGGGCGAATCCGGTCTCGTGCTGCTGGATGATTCCTCGCTCAACCTTCCCGGCACCGGCACCTTCAAGTTCCAGTACGGAGGTACCGTCGGGTCCCAGGTGGTCATAGCCACCGGGTTGAGCATCGACCACATCTCCGGCGTCACGTTCACCCAGGATGCCTCCACCGGGGAATGGTATGCGGATGCCTCCTGCGTGACGGTGGACGCGCCGCTGCAGGCCCTGAACCAGCTGCGCCTGCTGGGCACCGGCGACCTGGTGCTCACGAAAGCGACAGGCGGCGGCAGCTACTGGGGCGCGGGCAAAGAGAGCGGCCCATGGGATTTGAGCACGGAGAACTGGGCCAAGGCGGACGGTGACACAGCCTCCGGCACCTTCACAAACGGCTCCGACGCCTACTTCACCGCCAACGGCGGCGGCGGTGAAATCTCCGTGGGCACGGGTATCGATGTGACCACCATCTACGTCTCCGGCAGCAAGGCATACACCTTCACGAACGCAGACCGCCTGACCATCAGCGGCGGCATCAACGTCTCGGATTCCGGCAAGGCCACCTTCGACAAGCTCGGCGGTGAAATCAAGAGCATCAGTATTGCGGATGCCGACAGCGCCCTGACCGTGAGCAACGGCGGGGCAAGCGTCCAGACCCTCAACAATGCGGGCACCCTGACCGTGAAGGACACGCTCACCCTCAAGACTGCCACCACCAACGGCGGCAACGTGACGGCCAAGAATCTGACCCTGACCGGTGAGAACGCCTTTGCCGCCGTGAATGTGGCCGGCACCGTTTCCGGGGCCGCGTCCATCAAGGTGGGCGGCACCTCCGTCATCGGCACGCTGAGCGGCGTGAACAAGCTCAACCTCGCGGACGGCACGCTCAAGCTGGATGCGGCCACCGGGCTGAATGAGACCACGCTCTCCGGTGCCCTCACCGCCGGCGGGGGCGTGGGCTTGGGCAGCGTCGCCATGAATCACGGTTCCTCCATCCAGAGCACCGGGGAGGTTTCCGCCTCCGGCATCACTGTGACCGGCACCGCCGATATCCTGGCCGGCACCAAGCTGCAGACCGCCACCGTGGGCGGCACCGGCACCCTGAAGGTAGCCAGCGGCAGCACCGTGGGCGGCAGCAATCTCTCCGTGGCGGACAACGCCACGCTGGAACTGCTGGAAGGCTCCACGCTTGCCAACACCGGCGCGCTTTCCGTGGCGGGCAAGGTGATTGCCGGCAACGGCATCAACCTGGGCACGGCGAACGTATCCGGCACGCTGCAGACGAGCGGCGGCGTCGGGGCCACTGCACTGACGCTCTCGGGCGGCACGCTGACCTCCACCGGCACGCTTACTGTGGACAACAACCTCACCGTGAACGGCGCGGCCTCGGTGGAAAACGTGGTCATCGGCGGCAACCTGGCGATGGGGGCCGCTTCCGGCGCGCTCACCGCCACCGGCACGCTGGATGCCGGCACCATTACGCTGGGCCGCGTGAGCGCGGCGGAGTGCTACATCACGGCGAACGCGCTTGGCACAACCGCCACGGACTTCGTGGTGGACGAGGCATACATCACCTCCCAGGGCTTCGGGGTGGGCACCGTCATCACCCTGGCAGACCTGGCAACCGACTTCGCCGGTTCGGTGACCATCAACGGAAAGTCCTCCTTCACGGATGACAACCGCCGCGTCTACACCATCGCGAAGAACAGCGGGGACCATGACATCGTCCTGACCGTAGAGCAGCAGGAGAGCGGCTTTGTGTGGACCGGCAACGAGGACACCCTCTGGAGCACCAGCGGCAACTGGAGCGGCGGCACTGTGCCGGGCAGCGAAGATTGGGTGCAGGTGATGAACGACACCCACCCCCATGATATCGAGCTTGACGGTGATGCCGAGGTTTCCTATTTCTCCGTCTCTGCCACCGATGCAACCCTGCGCGGTAATCACACCCTGGAGGTAGGCAGCGCGCTGGAGGTGAACGTGAACGGCATACTCTACGTGGGCGACGCCAGCACCCCGACCGCGATTGAGACCCCCACCGCCACAATCAACGGCACTCTCGTTGTGCAGCCGAGGTCTACGGTGCAGGCGGATGCCACCACCATCAACGGTGGTACCCTGAACGTGAACAACGCCTCCTACATTGCTGAAACAATCGACATGTCGGAAGGCGCCCTGCGCACCTCTTCAGACTCCTTCGTTGTCACCGGCCAGCTCAACGGCGACGAGGATTCCATAGTGGGCGGTTATGTCATCATTACCGGCACGGGCGGCCGCTACACCGGCGAGTATGACGCAGCCTACATCGACATTGACGACGATGCGGAAGCCGTTCTGTACGCGGGCGAGGGCCTGACCCTGGGCGGGGACGGCACTGTCAAGCTGCAGTACCGCGGCGACACAGCCATTGACGGCATTGATGCAGACGAGCTCACCATTCTCCTGAACGATCCCAACTCCAGCAGCATCGGCAGCACGCTCGAGTTGCGGGAAAGCTCCTGGCTGGAGGAGGGCAGCGTGGAGTTCGGCATGTCCGCCGTTCAGAGCGCCAAGACGCTCGGTATCGGTGCTCCGGTCATCCTGGAAGGCGACCTCGTCCTGGGCGATGAGGCCCAGGTGGTGGTGAACCAGGACCGCGACACGGACAAGGGCAAGGTCATGCAGGTGGGCAACTACGGCGAGACCCGTAACCTGGTGCTGGCGCGCTTCGGCTCGCACGACACCAACACGCAGAACGTGCAGCTCATCGGCGACCTGTACGGCAAGTACTTCAAGAACGCCCGCATTGAGCACGGCGCTCTGCTGGTTGACATGAACGACACCTACTACCAGACCATCAGCGGCGCCACCAGCTTCAACGGGCGCGCCGGGGCCGGCATGCTGGACGACGCGCTGGTGGAGCTCAACCCGCAGGCCTACGAGGACACCTGGAACGGCGACCTGGCTGCCGTGATGAACGCGCTTGACAACGGCGCGTACACCGCGGGCGAGGCGGACCGCATCCTGGCCGCCATGAGCGGCGCATCCCACGCCGCCATGGGCGCCGCCTGGAGCCGCGACGTGGACCGCCAGCTGCGCGCCATCCGCAACCGCACCACCTCCATGGGTGTGGCCGAGTGCGTGGTGAACGAGGATATGCCCTTCATCAACGTCTGGATCAACGCTGAAGGCGACTACACCAAGCTCAACAACGACGGCACCCTCGCCGGCTACAAGCTCTCCAGCTGGGGCGGCACCGTGGGCGTGGATGTGGACTTCACCAACCGCTTCACCATGGGCCTGGCAGTCACCGCCATGAGCGGCGACTTCACCGCCTGCTCCGCAGACAACGCGGAGGGCGACCTGGACCGCCTGTACGTGTCGGTCTTCGGCCGCTACACGCACCGCGCCTGGACGCACACGCTCGTGGGCACGTTCGGCATGGCGGACACCAACCTGAAGCGCACCGTTGACTACGGCACGGGCAGCTACACGACGAATTCCAGCTCCGACGGCACCGCCTTCGGCCTGATGTACGAAGTGGGCTACACCGTTGCGCTGAACGAGAACGCCACCACCTGCCTGCAGCCGGTGCTCAACCTGAGCTACCGCCACAGCTCGCTGGACGGCTGCTCGGAGTCGGGCACGGATGCCGCGCTGCGCGGCGACGATGTGGACATGGATGTGTTCACCATCGCCTTGGGCGCACGCCTGCAGAGCGTAGTGGGTACCAGCGTGTACAACCGCTCCTCCATCTTCGAGGGCCGCGTGCTGTGCAAGCTTGATGCCGGCGACCGCGAAGCCTCCACGCACAACTCCTTCGTGAACGTGGGCAACAAGCGTGAGGTGCGCAGCTCTGAGATGGGCGCATTCGGCCTGGAACTCGGTGCTGGTCTCGTGGTGCCGATTGCCGAGGACGGCGGCTCCATCTTCTTCGATGTCTCCGCGGAAATCCGCGACAAGTACACCGAGGTGAACGGAACAGTCGGATACCGATACAACTTCTGATGTACTAGGTACTATGTACTGAGTACTATTTGAAAGTTAGGCGGCTTCCGCCGCGAAATTCAAATCCCCATTCGGCCATGTGCCGAATGGGGATTTTTGGTACTCCGCCAGATTTTTGGGTGGACATAAATTACCAGGAATAAACGCTCGGAGAGGAGCAAGCGTTGGCGCCCCGAACCACCCCGGCAAGCGGGGTTATGGGGATTGGTTGACATGCGGGGACACCCCACAGGTTGATTCGGGCGCGCCTCACGCGCCCTC
>CALCWC010000147.1 GCA_937905985.1 uncultured Verrucomicrobiales bacterium
AACCTACCACCACTTTTTTGTGTCTTCTCGAAATTTTATGGGACGGCAGTGATCCCAAATCCAAAATCGCCAAAATTGAATTCACCTCCGCTGATTAGTCTTCAGGCAGAAAAGGTGCGTGGTGTTCGTGTGTGAACTGCCAGCCGGGTTGGAGATAGCGCCAGAATTCAATGTGGGGAGAATCCTGTTCGCGCTGCATACGCTGGGGTGTCATCTCGAAGGGGTAGATTTGGACGGGAATGAATACCTGGCCGGCCTTGAGGGCCTGGTCCACCATGGTGTAGACCTCCTCTATCGCAGGGTCGGTGATGGCGAAGCATCCTACCGAGCTGTCGCCGCCGTGTACCATGATGTAGCTGCCTGTGCGGCCGAGCGAGCGGTCGTACCCGTTGGGGTATCCCACATTGAAGGCGAGCCAGTGGTTGCTGAGCGGGTTGAGGGCGTTGGGGTAGACCTCGTAGAAGCCCTCCGGGGCCTGGTAGTCACCCTCGGCCTGCTTGGGGCCCAGCTCCCCGCTCATGCCGGCGATGGGGTAGGTTTTGAGCAGCTTCCAGGATTTTTCCCCCTTCTCCTTCACATGGAGTTCCAGTTCGCGCTTTTCCTTGATGATGCGGATGAACACGGGCTTGCCGAAATGCTCGCCAAAGGCGGGTTTCACATGGCGGTAGGCAATCGCCACGCGGTCGGTTTCATCGGGTGTGCAGGAAGGGGCCATGGCAAGGAAAGAGGCGGCGAGCAGCGAGCAGGGGAGCGTTCTCATCATGGCTTGGGTAGGGCGGCGGGGGATTCTTCCACCACCTCGGCCTCCAGAATGGTGGGTTGGGGTTGTTCTTCCGGCTTGGGCAGTTCCTTTTCCTCCGCCACATCCGCGGCCGCCACGTTTTCCACGGGCTTCTCATTCTCCGCGGAAGCCTTGTCCTTCACCTTGTCCTCGTCTTTCCCCGTGCGGCCGGAGTAGGCGTAGAGGGGGCAGGTGAGCAGGGCGAACACGCCGAAGAACACCCCCGGCAGCAGCGCGCACACCCACGGGTGGAACTGCACGGAGCGCGATACATCGTACAGCATGGCGTCCTGCGGCATCTCGCGGCTCATCATGGCCCACAGCAGGTTCGCGCACAGGAACCACAGGCCGTAGGACACCAGGGCCGTGATGATGGTGCGCACGCTGTTGCCGGCGCAGAACAGGCCCGTCATTAGCGCGGCGAGCCCCAGGGCCACCAGCGCGCCGTGCGAGTCGGGCAGCTGCATGAAATCGATGGCCGTGCGGCAGGAATCCAGCGGCGCGGGCAGCGGCAGGTTGGGGCCGAACGCCATGGAGACAACCCAAGGCAGCGCCACCAGCACGGCGGCGCAGAGCACCAGGTTCCACAGGGCCGCCAGCCCGCGCGGCACAAAGGCCAGCGCCGCCAGCAGCAGGATGCCCAGCACCTTCCAGAACCCCGGCGGCATCAGCCCGCAGCCGCTCGCCCCGTACGCCTCCAGCAAATCCACCAGCGACGCATCCCGCGGGCCGCCCAGGTAGCACGCCGCCGCCAGCAGCAGCACCAGCGCCAGCCACAGGCGCAGCGCTGTGCCGATGTGCCCCAGGATGGCATCAATGATGCGTTTCAGCTTCATGGTATATCAGATTCCCAACAGGCAGCGGCAGGCGAAGCCCAGAGAGGCCGCATTCCCCGCGGCACCCGTGTGCAGCACTTCCGCCTGCGGGTGGCGCTGCGCCAGCTTCGGCGCGGGGTCCACCAGCACCGTGCGCTCGCAGATGCCCATGAGCGGCTCGTCCGCCGCGCTGTCGGTGTACAGCACATCGGCGCGGGTGATGGCCAGGGCCTTGAGGCGCTCGCACTTCTTCTCGCCGCGGTTGTTGCCGGGGGCGGTGATGCGCGGCAGCAGGGGCATGCGCTCGTCCGTCTCCACCGGGGTGCCGATGGAGATGTCGAATTTCAGCTCGCGCCCCAGCAGGCGGGTCCACCAGCCCGGGGCGGCGGAGCAGAGCACGGTCTTGTCGCCGTCCTTGCGGTGCTGTTCCAGGCGCTCGCGCAGGGCGGGGTGGATAATGGGCAGCAGCTCATCCTTCACAAAGGCGGCGCATTCCGCCTCCAGCTCCTCCTTGGGCATGCGCCACAGCAGGGAGAGGTACACGCGCTTGAGCGTTTCCGTGCTCACCAGGCGCAGGCCGCGCAGGATGCCCGCCGGAACCAGCAGCAGCAGGTACAGGCGCCGCGCGCCGTGCCGTTTCAAGATGCGCCGCGCGAAGCGCAGCTGGGAGTCGCCGGGATACAGCGTCCCGTCCATGTCGAAGATAGCAGTCATTGTTTGTTGGAGTGGGTGATGCGCCATTTCCAGGCGAACATGACGATGGCGCCGAGGATGACGCCGCCGAGGTGCCCGGCCTCGCCGCCGGCGTTGGCAAAGTTGAAGATGATCACTGCGGAGGCGATGCCGATGACCACCCACGCAAAGGTTCGCAGCTGCAGCGTGATGGGCGGGAACAGCAGGCGCAAGCGTGCATCCGGGAACATGAACGCCGCCGCCACCATCACGCCGTAGATGGACGCGGACGCACCCACCATGGGCACCAGCTGCCACGGGGTCACGGGATTGGTGTATCCGGCGTAGGCCACCAGGCGGTTGCAGAGCTCGGCAAACTCCGGGGTGTCCGGGATGGAGCTGTACACGCCGTGGTAGGCCAGCAGGGAGGAGAACATGGCGCCGGCCACGCCGCACGCCAGGTAGTAGAGCAGGTACCGGCGGGAGCCCATGATTTGCTCCACCACGGGGCCGAAGAAGTAGAGCGCCCACATGTTGAACACCACGTGCCCCAGGTTGGCGTGTACAAACTGGTAGGTGATGAGGCGCCAGATCTGCCCCTCTGTGAAGGTGAGGTACCAGGAGTGCGCGCCCAGCAGTTCGAAGATGGATATGGGGCCGCCCTCCGGGATGGCGATGCCCAGGTAGGCGTTGCGCTGCACCATGATGCCCACCACAAAGACGATGATGTTGAGGATGAGGAGGGACTGTGTGACGGTAAGGCGGTACTGGTTCATTTCGGCAAGTGTGACACGCGGGCGGCGGTTTCTGTTCAAGGCATGTTAGGGCAGGCGGCGGGCGATGGCGGCTATTTCCGGCTCCGTGAGGAAGTGTTCCATCTGGCAGGCGGCCTGGGCGGCGCGCTCCTCGGAAAGCCCCGCCACCTCGTGCATGAAGCGCTGCAGCGTGCGGTGCGCGGTGATGACGCGCTCGGCGTACGCGCGCCCCTGGGCCGTGAGCTGTACGGGTGCATACGGTGCGTAGGTGATGAGCCCCTCCGCGGCAAGCTTCTTCAAGGCGGCGGTGACGCTGGGCATGCGCACGCCCAGGTGCTCCGCAATGTCGCGGGGCTGGGCGGAGCCGTCGGGCTTGGAGAGCATGCCGATGGCCTCCAGGTAGTCCTCCGCGCTGCGGCCGAGGCGAGGGGTGTCTGTGCCGTTGCGGTTCATGGCTTCTTGCGGAGCACGGCCACGCACTCCAGGTGCTTGGTCTGCGGGAAGAGGTCGAACGGCTGCACTTCCTCCACCTCGTAGCCGGCCTTGTCGAACTCCACCAAATCGCGTATTTGCGTGGCGGGGTTGCAGGAGACGTACACCACGCGCGCCGGGGCGAAGGCGAACAGCTGGTCCAGGAACACCTTGTCGCAGCCCTTGCGCGGCGGGTCGATCACCACGGCGGTCTCCGCGGCGGGGAAGTCCACCTCCGCGAAAATGGCCTCGGCGCTGGCAGCCAGGAAGGAGGCGTGGGAGATGCCGTTGCTGCGGGCGTTGGCGCGTGCCCAGTCGGCGCTGGTCTCGCTCACCTCCACGCCCAGCACCTTCTCGAAGTGCGGGGCGAGCGTGAGCGCGAACAGCCCGCTGCCGCAGTACGCATCCACCAGGTAGCGCATGCCGTTGCGGCACGCCTTCTCCGCCACGTAGCCCGTGAACAGCGGCAGGATGAACGGGTTGTTCTGGAAGAAATCGCCCGCCAGGAAGTTGAAGGTGAGCTCGCCCACGTGCTCGGTGCACACGGCGTTGTTGTTGGTGATCACGCCGCCCTCGCTCACGCGCATCAGCAGCGTGGCCCCGCGCTTGTACTGCGCCGCGGCCTGGTGCACGGCCTTGCGCAGGGCGGGCAGCGCCGCGTTGATGGGGTCCATGGCAATCGGGCACTGCTTCACATCGCACACCTCTGAGCGCGAACCCGCGCGCAGGAAGCCTATGTTGCCCATCTTGGCATCCTTGGGCTTGTGGAAGTGCGGCGTGATTTTGGAGCGGTAGCCGAAGGTCTGCGGGGAGGCGATGGCCGGCTTCACTGTCGGCTCCAGCCCGGTCTGCAGACGCAGGAGGTCTGCCACCTGCGCGGTCTTGAACGCCAGCTGGCGCTCGTATTCCAAGTGCTGGTACTGGCAGCCGCCGCAGTAGCCGTACACCGGGCAAACCGGCTCGGTGCGGTGCGGCGACGCCTCCAAAATCTCCACCAAATCGGCGTGGGAGCAGTTTTTCTCATTGCGGTAGATGCGCGCCTTCACGCGCTCTCCCGGCAAGGTGAAGGGAACGAACACCACCCAGTTGTCAATGCGGCCCACGCCTTCTCCCTGGTTGGTGAGGTTGTCGATGGTGAGCTCCACCTCCTGGTGGTAGGCGAAGGGTACGGGTACGAACTTGCGCGGTGGCGTATCCATCAGTGCTTTTCTGGTTCCTTGGTGAGTTTGCCGTTGATATCCATGGGCAGGGTTTCCGGCAGGGAAATGGAGCGCAGGCCCTTCAGCTCTGCGGAATTCGGCTTCGGCGCGTTCGCGTTGCCGTCCGCGCTGATGGCTTCCTCCGGCGGGGCCATGTTGCGGATACGCAGCCCAGGTGCCGCCTTCAGCCCGTCGGGGGTGTCGAGCGTGCCGGTTCCCATGCCGCTCAGGCCGTTGTTGTCGAGACCCGGCAGCCCCAGGGTCAGGGGGCCGGTCTGGCTGCCGTTCACCAGGGGGTCGGGGATGCTGGCATCAGGGCCTTGCTCCGCGAGCATGCGCAGCGCGGCTTCCTCCTGCGCGGGGCTGGGCAGCACTTCTGCCTTGCCTCCCTCCGCGGGGGTGCCGTCATTCTTCGCCGTGGCGGCGTCGCCCTTTTCGCTGTCCCCGCCAAACAGGCGGGAGAAAAAGCGCCCGAAGAACGTGGTCGCCTCCTCGCTCTTCGCCGCAGCCTCCTCCTCCGTCATGGCGGGAGCCTCCGCCGTTGTCTCCGGCGCGGCCACCTGTCCCTCCGCGTCGCGCTCCTTGGGCGCGCGCGTAGACGTGCACGCGCACAGCGCGAGCACCGCCAGCATACCGGTGGCCTGGACAAAGCCTTTCATCCCGCGCATCCTACCATGCGTTCCCCCCACTGGCAAGCCTTTAGCGCGTTTACATGGTGTTTCGTCACCGTTTATCTTTGCTTTAGTTGCATGATGGCCGAGATTTATCGGTACTCCGCCAGATTTTATGATTCAGCGCGGCCTTTGAGTATGCAATGGTTGGT
>CALCWC010000148.1 GCA_937905985.1 uncultured Verrucomicrobiales bacterium
GCGGCGGTTCCGCCCTGGAAGGCACGTTCTACGACTTGAAGCAGACCCGCCAGGGTTCCCCCACCAACATCCGCCTTGCCGGCAACCAAGTGGAGCAGGCTGGCCAGATTGAGCTGATGCGCATTTACAACGAGTTCCAGAAGAGCTGGAACGAGGGCATCCTCTCCAAGTACTACCAGTCGCCCACCAAGCTGTATGCCTCCAACTTCTGCCTGCCGAGCTGCAGCGCCGCCTACGCGCCGTACGCCTACCAGTGCAAGGACAAGGTGCAGCCCTCCGGCTGGGCGGCCGTGTACCGCGGCAAGGTGAAGGCTCCCTCTTCCGGCACCTTCCGCTTTGTGGGCACGGGTGACGACTTGCTGATGGTGCGCTTCAACAACCAGACGGTGCTGGAGGCCGGATGGTCCATCCCCTCCACCTTCGACGGCACCAACAGCGCCACCACCGCCGGTTCCATCTCCGCGCAGGGCAAGGGCCAGGCCTACCACCAGGCCATCAAGGACGGCAAGGATAGCGCCCACAAGGGTTACGAGTTCATCCAGCAGCCCGGCCTTACCAAGTGGAACCGCGAGCTTGAAGGCCTGACCGCCGGCTCCGAGTTCACCGTGCAGGAGGGCAAGAGCTACCCCATCGAGATTTTCATCTCTGAAGTTCCCGGCGGTGCATTCGGCTTCGCCCTGCTCATCCAGAAGAAGGAGGGTACGCAGTATGACAACAACAAGCTGGATCTCTTCCGCACCAACTTCTCCTGCCCCACCGCGGCGGACCTGCAGAAGCTGCTCCAGGAGGCCGGTTTCGGCGGCGGTGCCATGGAAATGCCCGTCTTCAACCCGGATTCCCCCATCTGGGTGGCTGTTCCCTAAGCAGATTTTCCTAACAAGGTTAGGCTAGAAACAAGACAAGCCCCATCCGCTCAGCGCGGGTGGGGCTTTTTTAATACGCATTTTCCAGCCGTTTTATATTGACTTCCCGTCTGCGCATCCGTAGAATATCTGCCATATCATTAAACCATGAACAAGAGTACACTTCTCAGTTTGGCGTTGGGAAGCCTGGCCCCTGTGGCGATGGCTGATTTCCCGTCATCCAATTTCCTGTGGTACGCGCAGCCGGCTGTGGTAACGGATATGTCCGTGCCGTGGGCTTCCGGCAAGACGCCCTGCGGCAACTACGGTGGCGGCGGCCAGGATGCCCTGGCCGTGAACAGCAACTACTGCGCCACCGGCGCCGTGGGCAAGAAGACCGGCGACACCTGGGAATCCCAGACCCTTCCCATCGGCAACGGCCGCGTGGGCGGCACCATCTTCGGCGGCGACCACCGCGAGCGCGTGAACCTGAACGAGGTTTCCCTGTGGACGGGTGGCCCCAACCTGCCCAACAACGGCAGCGGGTACGCCTACGGCCCCACGTCCGGCAAGGACCAGTTCGGCTCCTTCCAGCCTTTCGGCAACCTGTTCCTGGAGTTCGACGACATCAAGGCCGACGATACCGCCAAGTACAGCCGCTCGCTGGATTTGAAGACGGGTATCGCCGCGGTGGACTTCACCAACGCCGGCGTGCGCCACACCCGCGAGTGCTTTGTTAGCCACCCGGACGACGTGCTGGTCTACACCGCCAAGGTGGACAAGCCCGGCAGCCTGAATGCCAAGATTGGCCTTACTCCCTGCCACACGGTTTCCTTCAGCACCGCCGGCTCCGACACCATCATCATGAGCGGCACGCTCGCCAACGGCGAGAAGTTCGAGGGCCGCATGCAGGTGCGCACCACCGGCGGCTCCGCCACGGTCACGGGTGCCGCACATGAGGTCAAGATGGAGTACGAGGGCGGCGGCGACGGCACCCGCCCCAAGTTTGACGGGCAGGGCATCCCCTACATCACCGTCAAGGGCGCCGACAGCGTGGAAATCTACGTTTCCCTGGCCACCGACTACAAGGAGGACTTCAAGGCCGACTGGAAGGGCAAGGACCCTGCCGCCAAGAACAAGGCCATCCTCTCCGCCATTGCCGGCAAGTCGCTGGCGGATATCCGCAAGGCCCACATTGCCGACCACAAGGCGCTCTACAACCGCATGAGCATCAACCTGGGCAAGACGGACGCCGAGACGGCCAAGCTGCCCACCGACATGCGAATCGATAAGTACAAGAAGGAGCAGAAGGACCCCGAGCTGGAGGCCCTGGTGTACCAGTACGGCCGCTACATGCTGATTGCCGGCTCCCGCCCTGGCAACCTGCCGCTCACGCTCCAGGGTATCTGGAACGACAAGGTGCACGCCGCCTGGGGCAGCGACTACCACAACAACATCAACCTGCAGATGTGCTACTGGGGCGCGGAGGTGGCCAACCTCTCCGAGTGCCACCTGACCTTCATCGATTTCATGAAGGCCATGGAGGAGCCCCTGCACAACATGACCCAGAAGGAGTTCGGCAACGACAAGAAGGGCTGGACCACCCGCATTTCCCAGAACATCTGGGGCGGCGGCGGCTGGGTGAAGTGGAATCCCCCGGTCAACGCCTGGTACGCCCTGCATGTTTGGGACCACTACCAGTTCACCAAGGACAAGAAGTTCCTCAAGGAGACCGGCTATCCCATCCTCAAGAGCATTTGCGAGTTCTGGGAGACCTCCCTCAAGGAGGTGGGCGAGGACGGCGAGGGCCTCATGACCGACAACGGCAAGAAGCCCCTCACCGTGGCCGAGCACCCCGAGCTCAAGGGCATCAAGAAGGGCTCGCTCGTCTCCCCCAACGGATGGTCCCATGAGCAGGGCCCCGTGGAGGACTGCTGCATGCACGACCAGCAGCTCATCTGGGAGCTCTTCGACAACACCGCCAAGGCCGCCAAGGTCATCGGTGAGGATGCCGCGTGGGCCAAGGGCCTCATTGAGAAGCGAGACCGCCTGGTCGGCAACCGCGTGGCCCCCGGCGGCTACCTGCAGGAGTGGGTGGTGGACCGCCCCAACATGGTTTCCGGCCACCGCCACACCTCCCACCTCATCGGTGTGTTCCCCGGCTCCACCATCAGCAAGGCCAAGACCCCGGAGTTTGCCGCCGCCGCCGAGAAGAGCCTGGAGCTCCGCGGCATGAGCGGTGACAACCGCCGCAGCTGGACCTGGCCCTGGCGCACCGCCCTCTGGGCACGCTTCGGCAACCGCGAGAAGGCTTACGAGATGGTCAGCGGGTACATCCAGTACAACCTGCTGGACAACATGTTCGGCAACCATCCCCCCATGCAGATGGACGGCACCTACGGCATGACCGGCGGCATGAGCGAGATCTTCATCCAGTCCCATGCCGGCCAGATTGAGCTGCTGCCCGCCCTGCCCAAGCAGTGGCCCGACGGCTCCATCAAGGGTATCCGCGCCCGCGGCAACATTACCGTGGACATGACCTGGAAGGACGGCAAGGTGACCGACTACAAGCTCACCACCACCTCCAAGAACCCCAAGCCCGTCAAGCTTGTCGTCAACGGCAAGACCGAAAAGGTCACCCCCACCGCAGTGGCCAAGTAATATCGGCTTGCAACCCCATTCCCGGCCCCATCCTCCCCCGGAGGATGGGGCCGCTGCGTGCACTGGCGCTTTTCCCGCGAAATTGCGAATCCTTTCCATAGCCCTGTGAGCGGAGGCCCGGGGGTGTTCACCCGCGTGCTCCCACCCCGGAACCCCGCCTGGGCCGTAGTGGATTGGAGCCAAGGTTTACCCTTGACAAGTGCCACATCGTCAACTACGCTTCTATCATGAAGATACGCCATATCTCCCTGCTGGTCGCAGCTTTGGCGCTGCCCCTGCACGCGCAGGAAACCGCAAGTGCCGCGCCTGCTGAACTCACTGCCGCAGAGCAGGCGGAGTACGCCGAGCAAAAGGCTCTCTGCACCGAGACTCTCAATCTGTTCAAAGAAAGCGTGGAGGTGCTCAAGCAGGTCAAGGACAAGGCTTCGGCGGAAGCCGCCGCTCCTCGGATGAAGGCCATCCTGGCCGGGATGGTTGAAAACAATGCCAAGGCCGGTGCCTTGGGACGCCCCGGCAAGGCGGTCGAACTCAAGATTGTGAACGAGTTTGAACCGCAATTGGTGCAGCTGATGAATGAGATGGAGAGTGCGGTGATTCTGTTGGAGGATAAGTCTTATTATGGTTCAGAAGCCCTGAAGGAGGTCTTGTCGGTCTTTTTCCCGTCGAGTTGATTCCCCGCGCCGCTTCAATGCGCCTTGCCGTTCAGCGGCAAGAGTCGTCCCGCAACGTCAGCCGTTTTAGCTTGCCTTGCGGGAGGGGAATCTGTACAATCACGCGTATATGAGAGCAAACCTTACCCTGACCGCCGTGGCGGTGCTGGCTTCCCTTACGGGAGCGCTGCAGGCCGCCACCTACGCTGTGGACCCCGTGAAGGGCAACGACAGCAACCCCGGCACGTCCAAGCAGCCGTGGAAAACCATGGCCCCGGTGAACAAGCTGGAGCTGAAGGGCGGGGACAAGCTGCTGGTGAAGCCGGGCACCATTGTGGGTTCCCTGGCCCCGCAGGTGAAGGGAAGCAAGGAGAAGCCCGTGGTTATCAAGTTTGCCCCCGGCAACTACCAGTGGCAGGCGGAGGGCCTGAACGAGGAGAAGCTGCATATCTCCAACACCAACGATGCCCCGGACATGCCCAAGCGCGTGATGATTGACCTGCACGGAGCCAAGCATCTGGTCATCACGGGCGATGATGCCATTCTGTTCTGCCGCGGCCGCATGATGGAGATACACATGGACGAGTGCAAGGACGTGACCTTCAAGGATATCGCCATCGACTACGCGCGCCCGACCATCTCCGAGTACACCGCGCTGGAGGTGGGGGACAAGGAGGCCGTGTTCCAGATACACCCTGACAGCAAGTACGTGATTGAGAACGGCAAGCTCAGCTGGGTGGGCGACGGCTGGAAGGAGGGCCCCGGCTGCTTTGTGCAGGAGTTCACCGCGGAGCCGCTGCATGTTTCCAACGTGGGCGGCAACAAGGGGCTTTCCGGCCAGGTGGAGGAGATTGAGCCCGGCAAGGTGCGCATGAGCTACGACAAGAACCCCGGTTTCCGCAAGGGGTCCACCTACCAGCACCGCCAGATCCGCCGCGAGTACGCCTCCGTCTTCTGCAACAA
>CALCWC010000149.1 GCA_937905985.1 uncultured Verrucomicrobiales bacterium
CGAACCTTACTAGTTAATTCCCGCCCCGCTTGGCCTGCTGCCTTGCGGGGCGGTTGCACGCAGTGCGTAGTGTAGTGCGCTTTTGCCGCACACAACATTTTTTTGAATTTTACCCCTTGACAAGCTAGGGGAAGCATGTATACTGAACTCAGATAACCTCCCCCGCCTAGGGTTGGAATCCGTTGATTCCTTCAACTGCGAACATGGGGAGGGTTTTTTTTGCGCATGGAATACCTCAAGCCACACCTTTCCATTCCGGAACAAGCCGAGCTCCTCATCGAGCGCGGGCTTGAGGCAGACGCATCGCTCTTGGAGAAACGATTGTCCGATGTGGGTTATTATCGCTTCAGCGCCTATCTTCACCCGTTCCGCGTCAGGGATTGCAGCGGAATAATCGGAAACGAGTTTATACCGGGCACAACGCTTGAGAAGGTGTGGGCGCATTACCTTTTCGACCGCAGGTTGCGTTTTCTGATGCTGGATGCCATTGAGCGAATTGAAGTGGCGCTCCGCAGCCGGATAGCACACCTGCATACAGAGGGTCAATCACCCTTTGCATACGCGCAGCCAACCTATTTCCCCCATTGGAAAGGATACATCAATTGTTTGGATCGTGTCCACATTCAGAGAGACAGGCTGGGCAACGTGAAACAGTGCGGCGTGGATTTCATTGACCACTTCTTCAACAAATACGGAGACAAGCATGACTACCTTCCCTTGTGGATGGCTGTGGGGGTGATGGATTTTGGAATGGTGGTGTATTTCTACACCCATTCGCGCAAGAAGATGCAAAACCGCATTTCCGCCCAATGGGGGGTAGATGCCAAGACGTTGTACACCTGGCTGACCTCTCTGCGCGTTTTGAGGAACGATTGCGCGCACCACGCCCGCATTTGGAACAAAACCTTCCTCTCCGTCCCCCGCATGAACAACACCCCGTTCCTGCCTTGGGATTACGTTTATTCGGAAAAGGCGCACAAATGGGTGAAACCAACGGGCGCTTTGACCGGCGCGGTCTCCATGATGCACACCCAATCCACCATTGCCCCGTTGATTTTCATTTGCCGCCACCTGCTCAAACACGTGGCTCCGTCTTCCCGATGGCACATTCGCATGCAGGATTTCCTGCATGATTCCCAGAGACTGGGTATTCCCCTGCACAAGATGGGCTTGCCGGAAAACTGGGAATGCCACCCCTTGTGGAAATAGAAGCGGGCTCCCTGCCTGAAAACACGATTATGAAAAAGACACTCTTCGTAACGATGCTGGCTGCCGCCCTGATGGGTGGGCAGGTGTTTGCGTATATCCCCACTGTCATTTCCGGGAGCGAATATGATGCTGACGCCAAGTACTATGGGAAATACAGTGGAACGGGCGATGTTTCCGGCGGCAGTATCTCCATTGGGGAAAGCCAGCAGGGTGCAGACATGAGCGGGGCTACGGTGTACGGATGCGGGACCACCGCAGGGTCAGCATCCGCAAGTAACAGCGTGCTTACCATGAGCGGCGGGCAGGTTAGTAAAATATATGGCGGCACTGCCGGTGCAGGTGGAGCGGTTATCGGCAATACCGTCATTGTGACCGGGGGGAAGGCAGCCTCTATATATGCCGGGCAAGTCGCAAATGGGGAGATTTCCGGCAACAGGATATTCGTCACCGGCGTGGACGGCGAATCAACTCCGAATATCGGCATGGGAGGCGCTTCTATAATGAACGACAATGTCTTGCATCTCATAGGCGCCGGGGCATCCGTCTCTACCGAGTATGGGAAGCTCGAAGGCAGCGCAATGCGCTTGGGCAACATTATACTGACCGGCATTGCTAGAGAGAAATCTGGCAACACCCTCAATATCTATGGTTCCAACATCACCGCAACGTATCTACAGCTTGTGCAGAGACTCAATTTCCATCTGAATCCGGGGCTGCCGACAGAAACGAGCCCCATGCTCACGCTCACCACCGAGACTGGGACCCAGGCTTTGAACCTCGGCACCCTTGAGAGCAGCATAGAGGTGTATGGGGACGCTGTGGAAGACTGGTCGGCGTTTGAAGGCCGTTCCATCACCTTGGTTCAAACGAATGTGGCCATCAAGGGATTTGAGCAGGCCGCGGTGGTCAATATCACCAGCGCCGCAGGAGCCGTACTGGCAACGGCCACGCTGGACATCAGCAACGACCTCAAGCAGCTCAACTTGATTGACATCAAGGCCGTCCCCGAACCCACCACAGGCACGCTTTCCCTGCTGGCGCTGGCTGCACTGGCAGCACGTCGCCGCAGGAAGTAAGCGAACCTTACTAGTTAATTCCCGCCCCGCTTGGCCTGCT
>CALCWC010000150.1 GCA_937905985.1 uncultured Verrucomicrobiales bacterium
TACCAGCTTTACCAGCTTTACCAGCTTTACCAGCTTTACCAGCTTTACCAGCTTTACCAGCTTTACCAGCTTTACCAGCTTTACCAGCTTTACCAGCTTTGCACGCTAGGTGGACCTATGCATTTTGCAACATGAGGCGTAAAGCGTCCGCGCGAAGATTCAACTTGTATTTCTGGGAAGCGCAACGGGGAGCATGTGGATGGGTATACTCCAATAGACCGCTCTCTAATAGCGGACTAAGCAAATTTCGGCGAAAAGTCATCGAACTCGAGACTTTTGCAAACTCTTGCAATTCGCGGATTCCGCAAGGTCCCCCTGTCGGCCATCGGGAGCTTTTTGTTTTTCCGGAACGCCTAACGCCAATCAGGGCTTTTTGGTCTTGCGCTTGCGGAGGGGGCGGGTGGGGGTCCAATACCGTTTGCCGTTGAGCGCGCAGCCACCTACGAAGTTGGCCGCAGCACTGAGCGATGTGAAGCTGTAGTCCTTCCGCAGGATGCAATCCGGGGATTTTGAAATCACCTCGTTGCGCAGTTTGGCAATCGGCCCGCTGCACGACTTCCTGGTCAGGGCGCAAATGCGGCTCCCCTTCAAAACGATTATGCCCTTGCCGTCCTGCGCGCCTCGCGCATCGCCGTCCGCCACCACGCAATACAGCACGCCCTTCCCTTTCGGGGCTTCGCCCTTGTAGACATCGTTGTACAGCTTGCTCAGCTTCACGCCGTTCCGGCTGAGGTAGGCAAAGGCATACACGTTATCCGTTTTTCGAATACCCTGCACCAAGGCGTGGGGTGTCATCACGCGGCGGCCTTTCTTGACCTGGTGGGAGCCGCACACCTGCACCTCCTGTCGGTGCGCGGGGTTCCCGTCCTCATACACCAGGACATCACCGTCCTTGAGGCCCATTTCATAAAAGTCGTAGCGAGGGGAGCGCTGTTTACCCGGCTTCTCAGGCGGAGCCGGCACCTTCTCAACCGCAGCGGGAATAATCTGGGATTTTTCCATGAAACGATATCCCATCAGGTTGAAGATGACCCGCGTATGGGCAATGCATTCGTCCATCTCTTGCCGAATAGTGTCAATGCCGCTCCCAGCGGAAGGAGGCATGGAATTATCCACTTCACATGCATCGGATGCAGCACACAACTCGTGGAAATGATTTTCAAGGTAGTTCAAATGGGCTGCATTAAAACATGCATCACCCACGCTTGTCACAACCAAGGTTTCAATCCAAAATTCCTTACTTTCAGATCCGGAATGCTGCTGAAGACGGCGATACACATTTTGAGCCTGGCCAACGTACAATACAGGTCTTCCCTGCTTCCGGCCGAGCAGGAAATATATGCCGCTGTTCTGGAGTTCAGCCACGTTCGAGGTCTCTTTCATGGCGGTGCGCGGAAAGCGGTAGATAATCTCACTCCAGCGAGCCCGCGTCACTTTCACAACACCGGCCAATTCATCGGAAAGGAGAGTGAAACTCAATTTGTGTTCTTGTGCCATACCATTGGAAAGTTCTTGCATATCATATACCACAACCACCATTGCAAAGCAAGCAATAGAAAAAGGCGGCACCGGTAACGGTGCCGCCCTTTGGGTGTTGAATGGGAATGATGCTTATTCCTCGGCGGGGGATTCGGTGTCCCCGGTCTCGGAATCCTCGTCCGTGGATTCGTCGTCATCATCATCATCATCGGGGATGACGAGGGTGATTTCCTGGATGGATTCCTTGGCGTCGTTGAGGGTGATGAGCTTGACGCCCTGTGCGGCGCGCCCGGTCTCGCGGATTTCACTCACCTTGATGCGGACGGATTGGCCGCTGGAAGTGACAATCATGAGCTCGTCCTCATCGGTGACGGAGGTGGCGGAGACCACAAGGCCGGTCTTGTCGGTGCAGTTCATGGTCTTGATGCCGATGCCGCCACGGGACTGGAGGCGGTACTCGTCGAACCCGGTGCGCTTGCCGAGGCCCTTCTCGGAGACGACCAGCAGGTGAGCCTGCGGGTTGACCACGGAGAGGGAGACGACGTAGTCGCCCTCGCGGAGGCGCATGCCGCGCACGCCGATGGTGTTTCGGCCCTGGGTTCGCATATCGTCCTCCTTGAAGCGGATGCTCATGCCGTTGTGGGAGACGAGCACCACCTCGTCCTCGCCGCTGGTGAGCACCACGTTGACGAGGGTGTTGCCCTCCTCCAGGTTGATGGCGATGATGCCGGCCTTGCGGTAGTTGACGAAGTCGTTGAGGGCGGTCTTCTTCACGGTGCCGTCCTTGGTGGCGAAGACCACGTTTCCGGAGCCCTCGGCGAAGGTGATGTCGTTGCCCTTCTCGTCCACCTTGCGCTCCAGGCGGAGGGTGGAAACGATGCGCTCGTCCGCCTGCAGGTCCAGCAGGTTCTTGATGGAGCGGCCCTGCGCGCTGCGAGAACCCTCGTCAATGTTGTACACGCGCTCCACGTACACGCGGCCGGTGTTGGTGAAGAACATGATGTAGTCGTGGTTCTGTGCGGCGAAGAGGTGCTCGATGAAGTCTGCGCGGTCCTTCTTGCTCTTGGTGGTGGCGGCCTTCACGCCCTTGCCGCCGCGTCCCTGCAGGCGGTACTCGTCCGTGCGGGTGCGCTTGATGTACCCGCTGTGGGAGATGGTGACGATCATGGCGTCGTTGGGGATGAGGTCCTCAATGGCGCGGTCGCCCTCGTACGGGATGATCTGGGTGAGGCGCGGGGTGGCGTACTTCTCCTTGATGGTGCGCAGCTCGTCCTTGACGATACCGAGCACGCGGGACTCGTTGGCCAGGATGTCCAGGTAGTCCTCAATCTGCTCCAGCAGGGCCTTGTACTCGTCCGTGATCTTGTCGTTCTCCAGCGCGGTGAGCTGATAGAGGCGGAGATCCAGGATGGCGTTGACCTGTCGCTCGGTGAAGACGTAGTTGTCTCCCTGCACGGAGGGCTGGCTGTGGATGAGGATGCCGAGCCCCTTGGCGAGCTCCACGGAGTACTTGAACGCCATCAAACGCTGGCGTGCCTCCTCGCGGTTCTTGGAATCGCGGATGATGCGGATGAACTCGTCGAGGTTGGCGAGGGCGATGAGGTAGGCCTCCAAAATCTCTGCGCGGTCCTCTGCCTTGCCGAGGAGGAAGCGCGTGCGGCGCACCACCACCTCGCGGCGGTGCTCCACGTAGAAGTTGATGGCGTCGCGCAGCGTGAGCACCTTCGGGCGGTTCTCATGGATGGCCAGCATGTTGATGGAGAAGCTGGTCTCCAGACTGGTGAGCTTGTAGAGCTGGTTGATGACCACCTGCGGGCGGGCGTCGCGCTTGAGCTCCACCTCCACGTAGTCCGTGAGGTCGCGCATGCCGGCAATGTCGTTGATGACCTTGTCGCGCACCAGCTCGGCGATACGCTCCTGGAGGACGGCTCGGTTCACGCCGTAGGGCATGTCGGAGATGTGGATGTACTCGCGGCCGTTCTCGTTGGTGACCACCTCCATCTTGCCGCGCATGAGCACGCTGCCGCGGCCGGTGCGGAAGTAGGAGTCGATACCCTTGCTGCCGAGGATGTATCCGCCGGTGGGGAAATCCGGCCCCTTGATGTAGGCGCGCAGCTCGTCCGGGGTGATGTGGGGATTGTCGATGTACGCGCAGATGCCATCCACCACCTCACCCAGGTTGTGCGGGGCCATGTTGGTGGCCATGCCCACGGCAATGCCCGTGCCGCCGTTCACCAGCAGGTTCGGGAACGCGGAGGGGAACACCACCGGCTCCGTGGTGGAGCTGTCGTAGTTCGGCTGGAAGTCCACGGTGTCCTTCTCCAGGTCGTCCATGAGCGCCATGCCCATGGGGGAGAGCTTGGCCTCCGTGTATCGGTAGGCGGCGGGCGGGTCGCCTTCCGGGGAGCCGAAGTTACCCTGGCCGATGACCAGCACATCACGCATGTACCAGTTCTGCGCCATGTTCACCAGCGTGCCGTACGCGGAGGAGTCGCCGTGCGGGTGGTACTTACCGATGGTGTCACCGACGATACGGCCGCACTTCACCGTGCCCTTGTTGGGCACCAGGCCCAGCTCGTGCATGGCGTACAGCACGCGCCGCTGCGACGGCTTCAAGCCGTCGCGTGCATCGGGAAGCGCGCGAGAAATAATAACAGACATGGAGTAGTCCAAGAAAGAACGCGACATTTCCTCAGCCACGTCAACAGGTCTAATACGAGTTTCGTTCATATTGGTGTAATCGTAAAAGTTTTTAGTGTATCCTTTATGTACAAAGTACAATGTACAAATTATGGTTTTCGCAGCTTCGCTGCGGTTGTTTTGCATGCGGCGGTGATAATGGCGCTCAGCTGGTGCGTTTCGTCGATGATGTTCCCCATCTTCTTGGAAGGCAGCAGCCCGGATGCCTCAATCATCTCCAACCAGAACACGGATTCATCGGACTCTTCCTCGCAAATCTTCAATTTGGCGAGAAAGTCCTGAATGGACTTCCCACGGCAGGCGGCGCGATAATTGGCCGCCACCGATGATGCGCAGCGCAGGAGTTGCTTGCCGAAGACGTAACCCGCAGTGGAATGCGGCAGGTTGTCAACTAAGCAGGCAACGCGCAGCGCGAAGCTCATGGTCCGTTGCATCTGGTCAGCTTTATTCATGCAGCGAGCGGTGCGGTTATTTTGATTTGTACATTGTACTTTGTACTTTGTACATCATCACACGTCAAGGTTGCGGACGTTGAGGGCGTTGTCCTCGATGAACTGGCGGCGGGGTTCCACCAGGTCGCCCATGAGGATGGTGAACATCTTGTCGGCCTGCATGGCGTTGTCATCGTCCAGTCGCACGCGCAGGAGCTCGCGCTTCTCGGGGTCCATGGTGGTGGCGAAAAGGTCTTCTGCGTTCATTTCGCCCAAGCCCTTGAATCGGGTGATGGTGACGTTGCGGCCGCCGATTTCCAGCACCTTGGTGAGGATGTCGCCCACGTAGAAGATGGGCGTGGCCGTCTCCTTGTTCTTCTCGGCAATCTCGAAGATGGGAGCATCGTCGGACAGCAGGTGGTCCGCGGGGATGCCGAGCTCTTCCAGGCGGGTCATAATCTTGGAGATGGCCTTGGCCTCGTGCAGCTCATGCAGCAGGGCGCGGCGGGACGGGCCCTCGCGCACGGGCAGCGGGTTGGCCGCCAGCTCCTCCTCGCTCGGCTCACCGAACAGGAAGAGGTCGCGGTTCTCGTCGGAGTACGCGGAAAGCTCCTCCTGGGTGGCGAAGTAGAGCACCTCCTCATCGTTGCCGCAGCGGACCTTCACCAGGTATTCCGGGAAGCTGCCGTTGCCGGCGCGGTGGCGCAGCAGGTCCTTCAGCGTGCCGCCGTGCTGGGCCACGCTGTTCTCGAACTTCTGCAGGGAGATGAGCGTCTCCAGGATGCCCATGAGGGAATCCGCGTCGAACACCTTGGACTTGTCGGGCGTGGAGAGGGTGACATCGCCGGCGCCGAGGGAGATGAGCTTTCGGTTGAGGTCCACTTCGTTCTGGATGTACTCCTCCTCCTTGCGGTACTTCACGCGGTACAGCGGGGGCTGTGCGATGTACACATAGCCGGCGCGCACCAGCTGGGGCATGTGGCGGCAGAAGAGCGTGAGCAGCAGCGTGCAGATGTGCGCGCCGTCGACATCGGCATCAGCCATCAGGATGATCTTGTGGTAGCGGGCCTTGGTGATGTCGAACGAGCCCTCCC
The DNA here is from genome assembly GCA_937905985.1 of uncultured Verrucomicrobiales bacterium. Taxonomy (GTDB): domain Bacteria; phylum Verrucomicrobiota; class Verrucomicrobiia; order Verrucomicrobiales; family Akkermansiaceae; genus Akkermansia. The sequence goes on from CALCWC010000150.1 coordinate 5,705, forward strand.
CTTCCCCGTCGCCGATACCGGCGCCGATGGCAGTGATGATGTTCTGGATGGTCTCGCTGCCCAGGGCCTTGTCCAAACGGGATTTCTCCACGTTGAGGATCTTGCCGCGGAGCGGAAGGATGGCTTGGGTGCGGCGGTCGCGGCCTACCTTGGCGGAGCCGCCTGCGGAGTCACCCTCCACAATGAAGAGCTCGCACTGCTCGGGGTCGCGGTTGGAGCAATCCGCCAGCTTGCCGGGCAGGCCGCCGCCCACGGTCATGGCGCTCTTGCGCACGCTCTCGCGCGCCTTGCGGGCGGCCTCGCGGGCGCGGCTGGCGATGAGGCAGCGGTCGATGATGGTGCGGGCCACCTGCGGGTTTTCCTCGAAGTATTCCTTGAGCTCCTCGTACACCACGTTGCCCACCACGCCCTCAATCTCCGTGTTCACCAGCTTGTCCTTGGTCTGGGAGGAGAAGCGCGGATTGGGCATCTTGACGCTGATGACGGCCACCAGACCCTCGCGCACGTCGTCGCCGTTGAGGGTGGGGTCCTTGGCGGAAAGCAGGTTGTTGGCCTTGGCGTACGCGTTGATCACGCGGGTAAGCGCGCTGCGGTAGCCGGAGAGGTGCGTGCCGCCGTCCGCGTTGTAGATGGAGTTGGCGTAGCAGAGGATGTTGTACTTGTCGCTGTCGTTGTACTGCATCACCACGTCTACGATGACGTCGTCCTGCATGGTTTTGCCATCGTACTCCACCTCGATGTGGCGGATGCCGGAGATGCTGATGGGGTTCGGGGTAATGAGAGTCTTGTTCTCATTGAGCTGGGTCACGAACTCCTTGATGCCGTCCTTGTAGAGGAAGGTCTCGCTGCGCTGGCTCTCCGCACGCTCGTCCACCAGCTGGATAATCAGGCCGGGGTTGAGGAAGGCGAGCTCGCGCAGGCGCTTGGCCAGCATATCGAACACGAATTCCGTGGTGTCCGTGAAGATGGTGGGGTCCGGCAGGAAGGTGATGGTGGTGCCGGTCTGGTTGGCCGGGCAGGAACCCACCACATGCAGCTTCTCTACTGTCTTGCCGCGCTCAAAGGTGATGACGTGGCGCTTGCCGTCGCGGCGCACCTCCGCCTTGAACCAGTCGGACAGCGCGTTCACGCACTTGGCACCCACGCCGTGCAGGCCGCCGGAGTACTTGTACGCGCCCTGGCCGAACTTGCCGCCCGCGTGCAGGTTGGTCAGCACCAGCTCCACTGCCGGGATGCCGAACTTCGGGTGGATGTCCACCGGAATACCGCGGCCGTTGTCCACCACGGAGATGGAGCCGTCCTCGTGAATCAAAATGTCAATCTTGGTGCAGTAGCCGGCCAGATGCTCGTCGATGGAGTTGTCCAGCACCTCGAAAACGCAGTGGTGCAGGCCTCGCTGGTCGGGGTCGCCGATATACATGCCGGGGCGCTTGCGCACGGCCTCCAGGCCCTCCAGCTTGTCAATCTGCGCAGCGCTGTACTCTTGTTGAGCCCCGGTGAGCTTCTGCTCATCCACGGGCGGGGTGTTTTCTGTATCACTCATACGCGCGCATTATGCGCGCGTATACGCGCGCGCGCAAGAAAAAAACACGACATGCAGCCTCAAAACAGCAAAAAAGCCCGCCATTTCGGCGGGCTTTTCAGGAAAGGAGCATCCCCATGCGGATTCGAACCGCAGTTCTATGACTGAGAATCATATGTCCTAACCCCTAGACGATGGGGACAGATGCTGGAATACGTGAACCGGGACTCGAACCCGGGACCAATAGATTAAAAGTCTACTGCTCTACCGACTGAGCTATTCACGCATGTGCACCGCTATAGCGGGCGCGGGGGCATGTTACAGGCGCGCTCCTGCAATGTCAAGCCCAAAGCGAACATTTTTTGTGGGAATGTACATCCCGCTTAGTGTTTCTTCCAGCCGGGGCGGTGGCGTTCGGCGAGCTCCTCGGCCACCTGCTCGATGCGGAGGCCCTTGGAGGCCAGCAGGACGATGAGGTGGTAGAACATGTCGGAGGCCTCGTAGAGCAGGCGTTCGTCGGTGCCGTTGACGGCCTCGATGACAGCCTCCAGGGCCTCCTCGCCCACCTTCTGAGCCATGCGGTTGATGCCGTCCTTGAAGAGGGAGGTGGTGTAGGAACCCTCCGGCATCTCCTCGCGGCGCTTGTTGATGAAATCCTGCAGCTCGGTGAGGAAGAGGAGCGGGTTGGCATCGTTCGACTCGCCCCAGCAGGTATCCGTGCCGGTGTGGCAGACGGGGCCGTGGGGGACGGCGCGCACCAGCAGGGTGTCGTTGTCGCAGTCCACCTTGATGTCCACCAGCTCCAGGAAGTTCCCGCTGGTCTCGCCCTTGGTCCAGAGGCAGTTTCTGGAGCGGCTCCAGAAAGTGACGCGACGCGTGGCAAGCGTCTTCTCGTAGGCCTCGCGGTTCATGTAGCCAAGCATGAGGACCTGGCGGGTGGCGGAGTCCTGGATGATGGCGGGGACCAGCCCGCCGGATTTCTCGAAGTCGATGTCCATGGTGGTGATTGAGGTTGAATTTTCAAATGCGCACGCAGATACCCTGTGCGCGGAGGAATTGCTTGAGGTCGGGGATGGCGATTTCGCCGAAGTGGAAGACGCTGGCGGCGAGGGCGGCATCTGCGCGGCCGATGGTGAAGGCGTCCGCGAAGTGCTGCATGGCCCCTGCCCCGCCGCTGGCGATGACCGGGATATCCAGCTCATCGGAGAGGCGCGCAAGGGCATCGTTGGCGAAGCCCTGCTTCACGCCGTCGTGGTTCATGCTGGTGAAGAGGATTTCCCCGGCGCCGCGGTCGGCCACCTCGCACGCCCAGTCGAACAGTCCGCGCCCGGTGGGCACGCGCCCGCCGTTGAGGTAGCACTCCCAGTTGCCGTCCGTGCAGCGGGCGTCGATGGCCACCACGCAGACCTGCGAGCCGAAGTGGGAGGCGATGTCCCCCACCAGCTTCGGGTTGCGGAGGGCAGCTGAGTTCACGCTCACCTTGTCCGCCCCGGCGTCCAGCATGCGCGCCACATCGGCAAGCTCGTTGATGCCGCCGCCCACGGTGAAGGGGATGGAAAGCTCGCGCGCCACGCGCGCCACCATGTCGGTGAAAGTCTTGCGGCCCTCGTGGCTGGCGGTGATGTCCAGGAACACCAGCTCGTCCGCGCCCTGCTCGCTGTACGCGCGACCCAGCTCCACGGGGTCGCCTGCCTCCCGCAGGTTGACGAAGTTGGTGCCCTTGACGGTGCATCCGTCCTTGACATCCAGGCAGGGGATGATGCGTTTGGCTAGCATGGCGAGTTGCGGTTGAGAAGGGCGGGCAGGTCCAGCCGCCCCTCGTAATAGGCTTTGCCGAAGACCACGGCAGGCACGCCCGCGGCCTCCAGGGAAAGGATGTCCTGCGTGCAGGAGACGCCGCCGCTGGCAATCAGGCGGCATTCCGGGTGCGCCTGCATAATGCCGCGGTACAGCTCCGTGTTGGGGCCGCCGAGCGTGCCGTCGCGCGAGATGTCCGTGCAGAGCACGCGCGTGATGCCGTGCCGCAGGTAGAAGGAAACGAACTCGTCCAGCGACATGCCGCCGTCCTGCAGCCAGCCGTGGGTGCGGATGCGGCCGTCCTGCGCGTCCGCGCCCACGATGAAGCGGTCCGCGCCGAACGCAGCGGCCCATTGCAGCATGGTTTCCGGCTGCGTGGCGGCCAGGCTGCCCACGGTCACCATGGCCGCGCCGTGGTCGAACGCCGCGCGCAAATCCGCCTCCTGCTTGATGCCGCCGCCGAAGTCCACCACCAAGCTGGTTTGCGAGGCGATTCCCTCCAGCACATCCAGGTTGACGATGTGCGCGGCCTTGGCACCGTCGAGGTCCACCAGATGCAGGCGCTTCACGCCCATATCCTGGAAGCGCTTGGCCACGTCCACGGGGTTGGCGTCGTACACCTTCTGGGCGGCATAGTCGCCCTTGGTGAGGCGGACGCAGCGCCCGCCGATGATGTCGATGGCAGGGATGAGCTCAATCATGGCAGAGGTGGATGAAGTTGGAGAGGATGCGCTCGCCGACGGGGCCGCTCTTCTCCGGGTGGAACTGGGTGGCGTAGAAGTTTCCGCGGCGGATGGCAGAGGCGTACCGTGTTCCGCCGTAGGTGGTGCGCGCAATGGCGTGCGCGCCATCCGGCACATAGTAGCTGTGTACGAAATACACGAAGGAGCCGGCAGGCACGCCGTCGAACAGGGGGGAAGAAACATCATCCAGCGTATTCCAGCCGATGTGCGGCACCTTGAGCCGCTGCCCCGCCGCTGCGCGGAAGCGCTGCACGCGCAACCCCGGGAACACGCCCAGGCATGCCGTATCGCCCTCCTCCGAATGCTCGCAAAGGAGCTGCTGGCCAATGCAGATGCCCAGCACGGGGCACGCCAGCGAGCGGATGACTTCGTCCAGCCCGCTTTGCCGCAGGTGCTCCATGGTGGTGGAGGCCTCCCCCTGGCCGGGGAACACCACGCGGTCCGCCGAGCGCAGCACGGCGGGGTCGTCCGTCAGCACGGGCTGCGACCCGATGCGCTGGAGGGCATTGACGACCGAGCGGATGTTGCCCGCGTTGTACTTGAGGATGGCGACCTTCATGAAATTAAAGCGTACCCTTGCTGGAGGGAAGGACGAGGTGGCGCACATCGCGCTGCGCGGCCATGCGGAGCGCACGCGCCAGGGCCTTGAACATGCTTTCCGCCATGTGGTGGGCGTTGTCGCCGCGCGCGGAGACGGAGAGGTTCATCAGCGCGGCGTCGCTCAGGCTCTTGAAGAAGTGCATGAACATCTCTGTGGGGATGCCGCCCACATTCTCGGCGTGGAACGTTGCATCCCACTGCAACCAGGGCCGCCCGCCGAAATCCAGCGCCACGCGGCACAGGCAATCGTCCATCGGCAGGCAGTATCCGTAGCGGGATATCCCCAGCTTGTTGCCCAGCGCACGGCGCAGGCAGTCACCGAGTGCCAGCGCGGTGTCCTCCATGGTGTGGTGGGCATCCACCTGCAAATCTCCCTTGGTGCGGATGGTGAGCCCCATACCGCCGTGGTGGGAAATCTGCTCCAGCATGTGGTCGAAGAACGGCAGCCCGGTGTCCACGCTGCACACGCCGGGGCGGTCCAACTCCAGCTTCACGAACACGTCCGTCTCGCGCGTGGTGCGGTGTACCTCCGCGGCGCGCTCGCCCGCCACCACGATTTCCAGCACCTTCGCCCAGTCCATCTCGCCGCCGATTTTCAGCGCGCGGCAGCCCAGGTTCTGCGCCAGCTGCACATCCGTATCGCGGTCACCGATGACGTAGCAGGCGTCCATATCGTACTCCCCGCCCATATACTCGGTGAGCATGCCGGTGCCGGGTTTGCGCGTGGGTGCGTTGTCTTGCGGGAAATGGGTGTCGATGTGGATGGCGTCGAACACCACGCCCGCACTCGCCAGCGTATCCAGCATCAGCTTCTGCAGGGAGTCGAAAACCTCCTGCGGATAGGCGGGCGTGCCGAGGCCGTCCTGATTGGTAACCATCACCAGCTCGTATCCCGTCAGCTCGCGGATAGCGGCGAGGGAGCGGATGGCACCGGGCAGGAAGGAGAATTTCTCCAGGGAATCCACCTGCTCGTCAGCGGGCTCGTGGATGATGGTGCCGTCGCGGTCGATGAAGAGTGCCTTTTTCATGATGCGGTGATTTCGGTGAAGGCGCGCAGCAGCTCGTCGTTCTCCTGCGGTGTGCCCACGGTGATGCGCAGGCAGTCCGCGCACAGGTGGATGCGACTGCGGTTGCGCACCACGATACCCCGCTCCACCAGCGTTTCGTACACGGCGGTGGCGTGGTCGATGCGCGCCAGGAAGAAGTTGGCATCCGACGCGAAGACGCGGCGGCATGCGGGAAGCTGCTCCACGGCCTGCATCACGCGGGTGCGCTCCCGCAGGATGGCCTGCACCCAGGAGTCCACCTCGCCGACGCGGCCCAGCATTTCCAAGGCGGCCCGCTGGGTAAGGGCGTTCACGTTGTAGGGGTACTTGACCTTGTTGAAGAACGCTATGATTTGAGGTGATGCGAAGGCCATGCCGAGGCGGATGCCCGCACTGGCCCAGGCCTTGGAGAACGTGGACAGGATAATCAGGTTGGGGAACTGCGCCAGCAGCGGGCGCAGAGAGGCCTGCGGCGCGAAGTCGCCGTACGCCTCATCCACCACCACGATGCCGCGGAAGCCCTGCAGCACCTTGCGGATTTCCGCGTGCGGCAGCAGGTTGCCGCTCGGGTTGTTCGGAGAGCACAGGAACACCGCCTTGGTGCGGGCGTCCGCGCGTGCCAACAGCGCATCTGCGCTGAAGGAAAAATCTCCGCCCATCGGCACGGGGCGGTACTCCACGTTGTTGATGTCTGCGCAGACGGCGTACATGCCGTAGGTGGGGTCCGGTGCCACCACGTTGTCCCGCCCCGGCGTGCAGAACACGCGGTAGACCAGGTCGATGGCCTCATCGCTTCCGTTGCCGAGGAAGATGGACTCCGGGGCCACGCCCTTCACGGCGGAAATGCGGGTCTTGAGCTCGCGCTGCAGCGGATCCGGGTAGCGGTTGTACGGCGGGTTGTACGGGCTCTCGTTGGCATCCAGGAACACATGCGCCTCATGCCCGGCGTACTCGTCGCGCGCGGAGCTGTACGGTGCCAGGCTGCGGATGTTGGGGCGCACCAGCGATTCCAAGTCGAACGCGGGTTGCGTGTTCCCCTGCCCCACGGCGGCAAGACGGAGGGTCATGGCGCGGGCGTGGGCATCTAGGGATTCCGCGGCGGCCATGGCCTCCACGGCGGGGCCGATGCTGCGCACACCATCCTCCGTGAGTTCCTGGAAGGTGGTCTTGCGGATGAAGCTGTCCAGGCAGAGCCCGCCGAAGGAGCGGGCGTAGCCGAGGGTGGGAAGGGTGTGGTTGGTGCCGCTGGCGTAGTCTCCCGCACTCTCGCAGGAGTAGTGGCCGATGAACACGGAGCCGGCATGCTCCACCTTCTCCGCCACGGCGCGGGCATCCTCCACCGCGAGGATCAGGTGCTCCGGCGCATAGGCGTTGGTAAAGTCGATGGCGTCCCGCCTGTCCGCCAACACGATGATGCGGCTGTGTTCCAGCGCGCGGGCGGCGATGTCGCGGCGCGGCAGCTGCGCCAGCTGGATATCCAGCTCGCGCTGCACGGCCTCCGCCAGCTGCAGGCTGTCCGCCACCAGCACGGCCTGGCTGTCAGGCCCGTGCTCCGCCTGGCTGAGCAGGTCCGCCGCCACAAAGGCGGGGTTGCAGGAGGCATCCGCCAGCACCTCCACCTCGCTGGGGCCGGCGGGCATGTCAATGCCCACTCCGGAGAGGGAGGCGAGCTGCTTGGCGGCCATGACGTATTGGTTGCCGGGGCCGAAAATCTTGTCCACGCGCGGAACGGAAGGTGTGCCACAGGCCATGGCGGCGATGGCCTGCGCGCCGCCGAGCTTGTAGATGTTGTCGATACCGCAGAGCTGCGCGGTGTACAGGATGACCGGGTTCACGCTGCCGTCCTTGGCGGGCGGCGTGCACAGCACCACGTGCGGGCACCCCGCCAGGCGTGCCGGGACGGCGAGCATCAGCACGGTGGAGAACAGCGGTGCGGAACCGCCCGGAACATACAGGCCCACGCGGGAAATCGGGATGCCGCGCTGCTCGCAACGCACGCCGGGGGCGGTCAGCACAGACACGCCGTCAAACTTCTGCGCGGCGTGGAAGGCGGTGATGTTGGCATGAGCCAGCTTGATGGCATCCTGCAGCTCCTGCGGCACCTGGGCGGCTGCGGCTTGCAGCTCTTCCGCGCCCACGCGGAAATCCGCCAGCTCCACGTGGTCGAACTTGGATTCGTACTCGCGCAGGGCGGCATCGCCGCGCTCCCGCACGGCATCCATGATGGGGCGCACCACGCCGAACAGCGTGGTCACGTCAAATGCGGGGCGGGCGGTCAGCTCCGTCCACTGCGCCCGCGGCGGCTCTTGTATCACGCGCATGGCTTACAGAATCATCTTTTCGATGGGCAGCACCAGGATGCCCTCCGCACCGGCAGCCTTCAGGCGACCGATGATTTCCCAGAAGCACGACTCGTCCAGCACGGTGTGGATGCTGCACCAGCCCTCCTGCGCCAGCGGCATCACCGTGGGGCTCTTGATGCCCGGCAGCACCGCCAGGATGGCATCCAGGCTCTCGCGCGGCGCGTTCATCAGCACGTACTTCTTGTCGGCTGCCGCCATCACCGCATTCAGGCGGAACAGCAGCTCCTCCAAAATGGCCAGCTTCTCCGAGGGGAGCCCCTTGTTGGCGATGAGCACGGCCTCGCTCTCCAGCACGGTCTCCACCTCGCGCAGGTTGTTGCTCACCAGCGTGGAGCCGCTACTCACGATGTCGAAGATGGCATCCGCCAGGCCGATGCCCGTGGAGATTTCCACAGACCCGGTAATGACGTGGATTTCTGCATGCACGCCGTGCTCCTGCAAAAACTTCTTCAGGATGACGGGGTAGGACGTGGCGATCTTGCGGCCCTCCAAATCCTTCACGCCGGAGTACGGCTGCTCCTTGGGGATGGCGATGGACAGGCGGCACCCGCCGAAGCCCAGACGCTTCACGATGCGCGCATCCGCCTCCCGCTCATGCAGCTCGTTCAGGCCCACCACACCTGCGTCCGCCACACCGTCCGCCACCGTTTGGGGAATATCGTCATCCCGCAGGAACAAGACCTCCACCGGGAAATTCCGAGCGCTCGCCAGAAGCGTGCGCTTCGACACCCCCACCTTGATGCCGGCCTCCGCCAGCAGGGCCATCGTGTCCTCGTTCAGGCGGCCCTTGGACTGCACCGCTATCCGTATTCTCTCCTTCATTTTCATGCTGCGCTCCTTGCGCGCGCGAATGATACACGCCCGCCACGCACAAAGTCAAGTACAATGTTCTATGAACAGTGTACTAGGGGCGCGATGGAGCGAGGACGCGCCCTGCAGGATTCCGCTTTGTGCTTGCAAACGAGCACACAATATGGTAGGAACAAGGGTGGATTTCCCATTCCGCCTGCCTCGCTCCTCAAGAGAGGATGGAAAGGGGTTGAAACAGCAAAAGAAAGCGTATGAATGTGAAGCAAATACTCAAGTGGGGCTGCATGCCGGTGATCATGGCTGCCTGCATGCCGACAACCATGGCTCAGGAAACGGCGGCGCCCGCGTCCGCTGCGGCGGCGGTTGCCGCCAAGGCCGGCATAGCCGTGCCCAAGCCCGCAGAACTCATGAAGCTGGTTCAAGTGGCTCCCGGCCTCTACGCGCTGCACTGTGCGGGCATGGACCGGGCGACCGTCAACAGCTACGGCCCGTATCTGGCCGGTGCCCCGGTGCCGGAAAAGACGGCCGTGCTTCCCCGCTTCGGCTGCTCTACCGTGGTGAATGGTGATTTTGTGGGCCGCAACATGGATTTGTACATCTCACCCGCCCCGTACTTTATCGTGTGGACAGATGCCGGAAACGACCACTATGCCAGCCTGGCCGTGACCCTGGCTCCGCAGGACCCGGAAAATTTCGACGGCGGCATCATGGCGGGAAAGGCCGACACAGCCACCTTCAGCGCCCCGGAATCCCTGGCCCGCCTCACCACCATGGCGCTGGACGGCGTGAACGAGAAAGGGGTGTGCTGCACCACCCACGTGGTGGATCCCACGGATGCCGGGAACACGGGAAAGGGCACCAATCCCGGCGCCCCGGAGCTTTCCATGTTCATGGTCTGCCGCTATGTGCTGGAGCACGCCGCCACGGCGGACGAAGCCATCGAGCTGCTCAAGAAGCGAAGCATCTGCAAGATGCCGAAGGACGTGATGTTCCACTGGGTGGTGGCGGATCCCCACCACTCCTACATTGTGGAAGTGGTGGGAGACCAGCTGCGCTACACGGACAAGAAAAAGGTGATGACCAACTATCTGGCAACGGTAGAAGGCATCAACGCCCATCCCTGGGGGCTGGAGCGTGCCCGCATCCTCGAGGAGCACTACGGCGAGGGAACCTCCGTGGAAGGCATGTACAACCTGATGCGCCGCGTGCATTTCACCCAGGCATACAGGCCGGAAACTTCCCCCTACTGGTATTCCGAGCACTATGGGCCCAACGAAGATGGCGTTGACATCAACGTGCAGACCCCGGTTTACGCACCCGAGTTCCGGAAAATCATTGAGAACACGGCGAAGGCCATCAAGGAGGCAACACCGGATAACAACCCCGACATGCTTTGGGAAACCTCCTACGGCAACGTGTACGACATGCGCAACAAAACCATGCGCCTGATGATGCACGAGAAGTACGACACCTACTACGACGCCAAGCTCTAACCACCACCCAAACACCTCAACGAATATGAAAGCGCTCCATATCATCACAATCGGCTGCGCGCTGGCGTGCAGCTCCCTCCCGAGCGCGGCGGATGCACCATCCGCGCCGCCGCCCGCCGCAGCCGCGCCGACCGCCAAGCCCGGCATACCCATACCCAAGCCGGCGGAACTAATGAAGCTGACCCAGGTGCAACCCGGGCTCTATGCGCTGCGCTGCGCGGGCGTAGACAAGGCGGCGGCCAACTCCTACGGCCCGTACCTGGCCGGAGCCCCAGTGCCGGAGAAGCCATGCGCCGTTCCGCGTTTCGGCTGTTCCTCCGTGGTGAACGGCGATTTCGTGGGACGCAACATGGACTACTTCATGACGCCCGCCCCGTTCTTCCTGGTGTGGACGGATGCCGGAGCGGACCACCACGCCAGCCTGGCCGTGGCCATGGCCCCGCTGGACAGGGACAATTTCATCGCATCCTCCCAGAAAAACAAGGACGACATCAACGCCTACAGCTCCCCCGAACAGATGGCCAGGGCGGCCGCCCTGCTGCTGGACGGCGTGAACGAGAAGGGCGTGTGCTGCACCACCCACGTGGTGAACCCCATGGATGCCAACAACACCGCCAAGGGAACCAACCCCGGTGCGCAGGACCTCTCCATCTTCATGGTGTGCCGCTACATACTGGACCACGCCTCCACGGCAGACGAGGCCATTGAGCTGCTCAAGCAGCGCAACATCCGCGTGATCGACCCGATGATGGTGTTCCACTGGATTGTGGCAGATGCCAACCACTCCTACATTGTGGAGGTGGCGGGCGACCGCCTCCGCTACACGGACAAGAAGAAGGTGATGACCAACTACCTGGCAACGATAGAGGGCATCCATGCCCATCCATACGGGCTGGAGCGCGCCCGCATCCTGGAGGAGCACTACGGCGAGGGAACCTCCGTGGAGGGCATGTACAACCTCATGCGCCGCGTGCAGTACACCCAGGCATACAGGCTCTCCACCAAGCCCTACTGGTACTCCGACCACTTTGGACTCGGCGACGAGGAGCACGACATAACCATCCAAACGCCCGTGTACGACCCCGACCTACAGGACGAGATGAAGAAGAAGGACGTCCTCGTCAAAGAGGCCACCCCGGAGAACAACCCCCACATGCTCTGGGAGACCACCTACAGCACCGTGTACGACATGCGCAACAAGACCGTGCGCATCATGCGCCACGAGAATTACGACACCTACTACGACGCCAAGCTGTAGTGCCCTGCGGGCACTACTTGGCGTACTTGCGGATCAGCTCCTGCACGGCCCGGCGCAGGCGGGATTGCGGGTCGTTGACAACCTGGATGCTGTTGTCGTCCCCAATCACCAGGGTGGCGCGGTTGATGAGGTCGTACTCCGGGCAGGGCACACCCTCGATGGAGGGATTGCCGAAGCGTGCGAAATTGGTCCAGATGCGGCTCACCTTCCTGGCCAGCTCCATGTCCGGCTTGCCGGTGACGGTGGGAGCATCCGCGTTGAGCAGCACGTAGGGCAGCTCCACGGAGTGGCAGGCGCCCACCCATGGCTCCTTGGAGGAACGCTTGGCAAAGTAGTACATGTAGGTTCTGCCGGTGCCGCCGGATTTCACATGGGCCTCCGCCTGGTTGATGGCCGACGCGCGGAAGGTCTTTTCATTGTTGATGGCGGTGTATCTCCAAATACCGGGGAACTTGGCGGACCATTCATCCTGCCCGTCCTGTTCATCCTGCACGGCATCCAGGCAGGTGGAGATGTCGCACGGCTCGCCGAAACGGACGAAGCGCCGGGCGAGCACCTTCATGAACTCGTAATACGCCGCAAAGTTTTCCTCCAGCGTGGGCTGCTCCATCTCATACACCCAATAGCGCCACTCGTCCGCCGTGGAACCCACCAGCATGTCGATATCACCGCCGGCTCCCTCCTCCATGGCCTTCATGGGGTTCTCCGGGATGATGCCGCCCTCGCCCCTCATCGGGTGGCCGTTGAGGTGCTGCACGCCGGACGTCCCCTCCAATCCCACGCGGTCGGTATCCTTCTCGAACGCCTCCAATATCTGCTTGTCCGTGAGCGCCATCAAGTCGTCCAGGTTCTTGCAGCCGGTGGCTTCCATAAGGGCCCCTGCCTGGTCCATGTGCTCGTAATCCGCCTTCAAGATGGAGAGGTTGGCGGCACCGCTCATGGGGATGGCGCGGCGGAAGAGGCCCTTGGCCTCCTTTGCTATCATGAGGATGCTGGAAATACCGCCGCCTGCGGATTCGCCGAATACGGTGACTTTGTCCTTGTCACCGCCAAAGGCCGCGATATTGCGGTTCACCCAGCGCAGCGCGGCCACGTTGTCCAAGATGCCCAGCTGGGTGGAGCCCTTGAAATCCGCCGCCTTGTACTTCTGCCCGTCGGGCACGCGAGAAAGGTCGATAAAACCCATCGCGTTCACTCGGTACTCTGCGGAGACGAATACGATATCCGGGTTCTCCCTAGCGATGTTGCGCAGGTTGTAGAGTGCATCAGAAGTGCTCTCCCAGCCATACGCCCCGCCGTGAAAATACACCATCACCGGCTTGCCCTGGATGTTCGGGTCCGCCGTCCACACGTTCAGGCACAGGCAGTCCTCGCTGCACGGCGTGTCGTTCGGCGCCTCGTCGGATGCCAATATAATCTGCAGCGGTTGGGGGCCGAAGTGGTCCGCCTTGAACTGGCCTTGGCAGTCTTCCACATCCACGGGGGCTTTCCAGCGCAGGCCGCCCACGGGCGGCTTGGCAAAGGGAATGCCCAGGTAGGCGTACACGCCGTTGGGTTCCACAATGCCCGTGAAGGTACCGTTGCGACAAGTGACGGGCGGCGCAGTCTTGGCTGCGGGCGCGGCGCTTGTCTCAAGCGCGGTGGCGGCGGATTCTGCCCATAGGGCGGGCGCTGCGCCCAGCGCAAGGACCAGCATGCAGATAATTACACGGTTTCTTTTCATATGAGTGAACGCAATGGGTGGGAAATGTCGAAACGCTTCGTTTTGTACCACCTCTCAACATACTCCACATGCAGTTGCAGTCAAGCTAAAAACGCACGGGCGCGCACTGTACGCAGTAAGGGCGCATCCGCACACACGGATGCGCCCTGTTGAATCAACTGTAGACTGTGGTGGGCTTAGTGCTTGTTGATAGCCTCAGCGGCAGCCTCCTTGAGGAGCTTGCCGACCTTGAACTTCACCACGGTACGAGAGGGAATGGGGACGTTCTTGGCGGGGTCCTTGGGGTTGCGGCCGATCTTGGGCTTCATGGTCTTGACACTGAAGGTGCCAAAGTTGCGAAGCACAACTCGGTTGCCCTCGCGGAGCGTGGCAGTCGCGATATCGATGGTCTTCTGGAGGATCTCCAAAACTTCGTTCTGCGTGAGGCCGTTGTCCAGCTCCGCGCACACACGGTTTACCAGTTCTCTTTTAGTAATAGTTCTAGCCATAATCACGTTGAGTTAATCTAACTGGGTTCATATTACCACAAAATAGGGCTCATTGCACGGAAAAAATCGCGCAATCCCGCCAATTTTTTTATAACTGACAGAGGATGAAACGCCATTTTTTCACATTTGAGTTGACGAAAAGCGCGAAATGGGAGAATCTTGGTGCAAGTCATGGCCGGACAGTACAGTATAGAGATGGGAAAGAGCGAGGCGCGCGCATTGCACGGCAAGCTGGCGGCGCTGCGCTCGTTCACCGAATGCAAGCGCGACTACGCGGATTTTTGCATGGAGGGGGACGGGGTGAATGTGGCGTACTACCCCAAGCGCGGGCGTCTGCTGGTGCAAGGCAAGAACGCGGAGGAATTCGTGAACGAACTTCTGCCGCTGGCGGTTCCCACCTCGCGGAGCGCGGCAGGGCAAAAGCCCGTTCCAAGCGGCAAGACAGACATGCGGCCGCATTTCGGGATTGATGAGAGCGGCAAGGGAGACTACTTTGGACCGCTGGTGATAGCGGGCGTGTACAGCAACGAGGAAACCGCGCCGCGGCTGCTGGCAGCGGGTTGCCGCGACAGCAAGCTCATCAGCGACGACAACAAGATTCACGAGATAGCTGAAAAGGTAAAGAGGATTCCCGGCGTGGCCTGGGAAATTGTGTGCATAGGACCCAAACGGTACAACGAGCTGTACGCCGACTTCAAGAACCTGAACCGCCTGCTGGCGTGGGGGCATTCCCGCGTGATGGCCGCGCTGCATGAGCAGGTGCCCACCTGCCCCCGCGCGCTGAGCGACCAGTTTGCCAACCCGCGCGTGCTCCAGCTCGCCCTGCGCAAGATGGGCGTGCCGATTCAGCTGGAGCAGCGAACCAAGGGAGAAAGCGACATTGCCGTGGCCGCCGCCTCCATCCTGGCGCGCGACCGCTTTGTGCAATGGATGCGCGAGGCTGCCGCCGCAGCAGCCTGCGACCTGCCGCTGGGCTGCGCTCCCCACGTGGAAAAAGCCGCCCGCAAATTCATTTTGCGGCATGGCGCGGAACGCTTGGGCGACGTAGCCAAGCTGCACTTCAAAGTCACCGCGCGCGTAATGAAATAGCGCGCCCGGTTGGGCGCGCCATCTTCGAAAAAATGCAATTTCCCCTCACATGGGCAAATCACCTGCGGGCGGGGTCCACTGCTCCGTGCTGGGCTGCGGGTTGGCGGCGGGGTCATCGTCGCTGGTGCCGGTGGCGGTAGTGGTCTTGTTGGCATCCGTGTCCACCACGGGGCGGCCTCCCTGCTCATAGGCGGAGGGGTCGATGGAGGAAGCAGTCTTTTCCTCCTTGGAGGCGGGGGCGTGCGGAGTAATCAGCTTGCCCTTGCGCGCCTTCGGCTTGGGGGTCCCTGCCACCACCTCGAAATCGCTCATGTCCACCATATCGTCCAACCCGAACGCATAGCGCGCCATATCCGGCAGCTTGTCCTTCACCAGCTGGGTGACGGGGAAGCGGGTCTGCCCCTCCGGGGTGCGCAGGACGATGTTGTTGCCCTCCAGGCGGTGGATGACAGCGTTGTTGTAGCGCTTGCCGGAGGTGGTGGTGGCATCGCCAATGGCGAGGCCGGGCAGGAGGCTCTTGGCCACGCTGCGGGAAGTCTTGTCCTCCTGGCGGATTTCATGCTGGAGGGCGAGCACGCGGGAATGCAGGGAGTTCACGGATTCCTCCTTGGCCTCAATCTGGCGGTGCAGCTGGGCAATCTGGGCATCCAGCGCGGCATCGCGCTTGCGCAGGCGAATCTGCTCATCTGCCTTGAGGGCGCGGTCCTCCAAGGCATCGCGCCGCTTGGCAAGGTCGGTGTGTTCCGCCATGGCCATCTCCATGGGGGTGGGCACGCGGTACTGCTGCATGGCCTGGTTCACATACCAGGCCCCGCCTCCCAACACAGCCACCAGCGCCAGCACCAGCGTGCAATCCAGCAGAATGCCGGACCACTCGCGCCTCTTGGGGCGCATGAAATCCACGGCAACAGGGGCTGCCGGCTCCTGCCCGATGGGGGCCGAGGCATCCAGCACTTCCGGCTGCACGGTGGTCTCCGCGGGCACATCCGCCTGGGTCTCCGGCGTCACGTTCTCTTGGGGTTCCTCGCTCATTTCTGTGCGCTGTTGGCAATTTCACTCTGCAGCATGCGGAAGGATGCGCGGAAGGCGCTCAACCGGTCCTGCAACTCAATCACGCGGAGCTTCATCTCCGTCTCGCGGGCATTCACCTCGTCCAGGCGCCGCACGGCATCCGCCAGTTGCGCCTCCTTGCGAACAATCTCCTCTGCAACGTCCACGCCGTCATCCGCTCCCGCACGGGAAATGGTCTTCTCCATGGTGGCAATTTCCTTGCGCAGCTCTGCATTCTGCTCATGCACAGCGCGCAGCTGCTTCGGGGATGTTGTCTTGGGCGCGCAGGAAACCGCCATGGCGGCCCCCAGCACGGCGCATGCCGTCAGTAAAGGTTTCACGCGCGTATTCTGCCCTTCCACCCTCCCTATGTCAAGCTGCTTTTGCGTCAAGCCCACGCTTTGCAGGATTGACTACACGGGGTTGTAATGGTATTGTCTGCGCATGGCTAGCGAGAGTTTGAGAGACGAGATACTGCGGCTCAAGGCAGAGCGGCATGCAGTGGTACTGGCGCACAGCTATCAGCGCCCGGAGATTCAGGATATAGCGGACTTTGTGGGCGATTCGCTGGCACTGGCGCGGCAAGCGCAGGCGGCGGAGTGCGATGTGATAGTGTTCTGCGGCGTGCATTTCATGGCGGAGACGGCGTGCATCCTGAACCCGACGCGCACGGTGCTGCTGCCGGATATGGAGGCGGCATGCTCGCTGGAGGCCTCCTGCCCCGCGGAGGATCTGCAACAGTTCCTGGAGGAGAACCGCGACAAGAACTACTACGTGGTGGCATACGTCAACTGCTCCATCGGCGTGAAGGCGCTGGCGGATGTCATTGTGACCAGCGGCAACGCCCAGCGCATCATTGAAACCGCGCCCGCCGGCAGGCCGATCCTCTTTGTGCCGGACAAGAACCTGGGCGCGTGGACCGCCGCCAAGACAGGGCGCGAGATGACCTTCTGGGACGGCGCGTGCCACGTGCACCGCCGCTTCACCGCAGAACAGGTGAAGCAAGCCAAGGCCGCCCACCCGCAGGCGCAGGTGGTGTGCCACCCCGAATGCGGGGCGGAGGTACGCGAGCTCGCAGATTACGTCTGCTCCACGGAAAAAATGATCGGCTATTGCCGCGAGAGCGCATGCGGCAGCTTCATCATCGTGACGGAGACGGGCATCCTGCACCGTCTGCGCGCGCTGGTTCCGGGCAAGGAGTTCTTCCCCGTGGCGGAAGGAGCCGGCTGTGCGGAGTGCGAGTACATGAAGCTCAACACGCTTGAGAAGCTGCGCGACTGTCTGCGAGATTTGGCACCCGTGGTGAAGATAGACGAGGAGCTTCGCCTGCGGGCGGAAAAGCCGCTGCTGCGCATGCTGGAGCTTTCCAGGTAATCCACCCCTGCCCCGCATGAACCTGGCGCCGCACATCCTCGCCCACGGCAACTGGATTTCCATGGAGGAATTCATGGAGCTGGCGCTCTACGACGAGGAGGGCGGCTACTACAGCGCCAATATCAGCGATATCGGCTGCCGCGGTGATTTCTCCACCTCCGCCACCATGAGCGAGCTGCCCGCGCGGCGGCTCGCCGCCCAGTGGAAGGAGGCCTGCAAGGCGTGCGGGCGCTTCCTGCCCATCATTGAAATCGGCGGCGGCAGCGGAGACATGGCAGCCGCCGTCCTGCGCCACATCGGCCTGTTCAACCGCCTGCGCATGCGCTACCACATGGTGGACCGCTCCCGCACCCTGCGCGATTTCCAGAAGCTCGCCGGCGGTTCCGCGGTGCGCGTGCATGCGGACCTCAAAGACGCGCTCAAGCAGGTGCGCGGCCGCGCGTTCATCTTCTCCAACGAGCTGCCGGACGCCTTCCCCGTGCGGCAGTTCGTGTTCCAGGAAGGCGAGTGGCTGGAGCTGGGCCTGGCCGTGGCGGATGGCAAGATTTTCCGTCAGGCGAGCCCGCGCCCGCTGCCGGAATCCAGCGCGTTCTCACGCTGGGCCACCGAGGGGCAGATTGTGGAGGTGCACGAGAGCTACCACAAGTGGTACGCGGACTGGCAGCCCCTCTGGAAGGAGGGCACCTTCGTCACCATCGACTACGGCGAGCTCAACGACACCCTCTACCATCGCCGCCCCGCCGGCACCCTGCGCGGCTACAAGGCGCACACCCTGCTCTCCGCGGACGAGCTGCCAGCCCTGGCCGGGCATTGCGACATTACCGCCGACGTGAACTTCACCGACCTGATGAACCTGGCCAATCGCTGCGTGGGCGACGTGGTGCAGTACATGAACCAGGCGGACTACCTCGCCCCGCTGGCGGACACCGCCAACGCCGCGGACCGCCACCTCATCGCCATTCCCGGCGCGGGCGACCACTTCAACGTCCTTATCCAACACCGATTCCCCTCCGTATGAAAAACGCCTTAATCATACTTTGCGCCGTACCCGGCCTGGTGCAGGCCGCGGATTTCAGCGACTACAAAACCCTTTTGGAAGAAAGCATCGGCATACGCGCCGAACTGGCCGATGTGCTGGAGGGCGTCACCGACAAGGCGAGCGCCAAGGCCGCACTCCCGCGCGTCCGCGAAATCGTGGGGCAATACGTGGAAGTGGCCGCCAAGATTCTCAGCGTTCCCCAGCCGGACGAGGCCGGCAAAATGGCCATCGAGCGCACCCTGAAAGACGAGTTCGCCCCCATCCGCACCAAGCTTGCCGCCAACATCCTGCGCCTGGCCACGGCCAACTTCTACGAGGTGGACGAACTGCGCCAGGCGCTGGAGCCCGTGGCTGCCATTGCCCCCGCGCCCCCGCAATTGCAAAGGCCGTGAGTGATGCGAGCCTAAGCGCGCATCATTTTCCCTTCTTCGCCTTGGCCTTGGGCTTCTTGGGGGCGGGCTTGCCGCCGCAGTGCTGCCTCCAATCCTCCATGGTGTTGCGGCCCTCCACGCTGGCGGGACCGTTGAAGACGAGCTTGCCGCTCTTGTCCACAATCACGATATGGGGAGGCAGGGCCAGAATCGCCCCGGGGCCGCCCACGTTCACCTTGTCAATCACCGGCACGCCGGCCTTGCGCATCTCGGTGTCTGTGACTCCGGCAAAGGGGGCCTTGTACTTGTTGAGGAAACCGAGGGCGGCCTGGGCGTTATCCAGGTTGGTGAGCGTGACGAGCATCAGCTCCACGTCACCCTGCTTGCGCATCTCCTTGTAAAGATCCACGTTGCCGGGCATGGTGCGGTGGCAGTGCGTGCAGTTGGAGGTGGAAAACAGGAAGATGTAGTAATTGGCGTCCAGACGGGGCTTGGCTGTGGTGTAGCACTTCACCTTGCTAAGCGCCTTGGCCATGGGAGAGGTCGCCCTCTCTGCCTTCTTCTTGCCCTTGCCCTTTGCCTTGCCCTCCTGTTGCGCGGCGGCGGAATCATCGGCGGGAGGGGTAGAATCCTGCGCTGTGGCGACAGACCACGCAGCCAGACACGGAACCAACATTGAAGCAAAGAGACTTGCGAATTTCATGTTCGGCAGGATACTGTTTTTCCAACAGGATGTCAATCTTCCTTCTCGCGAAGAAGGAAAATTGCCACGACAGCGGTAACAGCGGCAAGAATGGCGCACTGCCATTGGGGGGTGAGGCCGGCGGCCTTCATGCCCCCTTGCAGCACCACGGCCACGATGCCCATGAAGCAATCCACCAGATTGCCCGCGGCAATCACATCGCCGCGCTTGTCGTTGTCGGCGCGGTCCTGGAGGCGCGCATTGAGAGGGACGAGGTACCCGGCGGCGGAGAACCCGGTGAGGCAGAGGGCGGCGAAAAAGAGCGGCTCACCGTAGGGGATAAGCGCCATGGCGGTGCAGCCGATAATCATGCCGAGCCCGCCAACGTGCGCAACCCAGAGGTGGATGGCCTTGGCGCAGATGATGGAGGCCACCAAACCGCCGGCGATGGCACCGCCGCTGAGCCAGGCGAAGAGGATGGCGGAATCCTTCTGCTGGCCGAGCACCTGCATGAAGTCGGCCGAGGATTCCACGGGGTTGGCCTCCGCCGCCATTTGCAGGACGACCAGCATCATGATGCCGGCAATGAACCAGAAGTAGCAGATGCCAATCTCGCTGTTGCGCAGCACGCGCACGCGCCAAAGCATGCGCAGCTGGGTGAAGTGCTGCCAGAGCAGGCTCCATTCAAACGGGCGGGTGCTCTGCGGCTTGAAACGCGGGATGGTGAGGCTGAGCAGGAACACCAGCACCGCGCCGCCCGCACAGCACGCGCACGGTACCGCCGCGGCCTCCCAGCCGGCGTCGCGCCCCCATTCCTTCAGCAGCATGTACACCACAGAGAGCGCGCCAATCTGCCCCACCAGCAGTGCCAGCATGGAGGTAATCTCCAGAATGCCGCTGGCAAACCCGATGTTCTCCGTGCCCACCATGTCCTTCACCAGCCCCTTCTTGGCGGGGCTGAAAAACATGGCTTGGATGCAGAAGACGGTGAAGAACGCAATCGCCACGGGCAGGCTGTGCATGAACAGCCCCGCCGTCATGCCCGCCAGCACCACCACCTGCAGCAGCACCATGCTCTGCAGCAGGCGCGTCTTGCAATAGCGGTCCGACAACCAGCCCGCCAGCGGCGAGAACAGCACGAACGGCACCACAATCAAGATGGAGAGCGGGTACTGCAGCTCCGCCGCCATCCAAATACCCAGGGCAATCAGGAGGAACTGGACTCCCTTCTCGTTGAGGGAGTTCATGCACTGAATGACGACCAAGCTCCAGAAGGCGCCCCAAGGAGTCTTCCCGCGCGGCGCATTCTGGGTGGTTTCAGCCATCAGTTCCAGCCTTGGTCCTCCATGAAGGCGGCGGCGTTCTTGTGCCCGGCCTGAGCGGCCTTGGTGATCCACTCGCGGGCCTGAAGCAAATCCTGGGGTACGCCGAGGCCGTGGAAGAAGCAGCGGCCGTAGTTGTACATACCGTTGGCGTTCCCACCCTTCGCGGACTTCTCAAAGGCTTGCGCGGCCTTCACGGCATCCTGGGGCACGCCCTCGCCGTTGCGGTAGCAGAGGCCCACGTTGTTGAGCGCGGATGCATTGCCCTGCTGGGCGGCGCGGTTGTACCAATAGAAGGCGGTGGAATAGTCCTTGGGCACGCCTGCGCCATCAAAGAAACAGCCGCCCAGGTTGTTCTGGGCGTTGGCGTTTCCGTTCTCGGCGGCCTTGCGGTACCACTGGGCGGCCTTGGTGGTGTCCTGCGGCACGCCATGGCCGAAATCGCAGCACTTGGCCAGCATCAGCTGGGCCTCAGAGTTGCCCATGTAGGCCTCCTGCAGGAACAGGGGAATGGCCTTGTCGTACTGCCCGGCATTGTAGAGCGCCTGGGCTTCCCGCACGGTGGGGGATTGCGTGCTGCATGCAGCAAGCAGCAGCGCGGCAGCAAGTATGGGTGCGTATTGTTTCATGATAGCGAATAGTTGTTGTTCAGGAGAGGGTGAGCAGGTAGCGCTCTGCATCCAGCGCGGCACGGCAGCCCATGCCTGCGGCGGAAATAGCCTGGCGGTACACGGAATCGCCCACGTCGCCCGCCACAAACAGGCCGGGCGTCTTGGTGGCGGTGCTGCCGGGTTGCGATACAATAAAGCCCGCTGCATCCACATCCGCCAGGTTGCCGATGAATTTGCTGTTGGGCTGGTGGCCGATGGCCATGAACACGCACTTCACCTCCAGCTCGCGCTCTGCGCCGGTCTGCGTGTCCTTGAGGGTGACGGAGGAGAGCTCGCCTTCCGCATCCTTGTGGTAGGCGGCAATGGTGCTGTTCCAGAGCGGCTCGATTTTCTCGTTCGTGAGCACGCGCTGCTGCATGGCCTTGCTGGCGCGCAGCTGGTCGCGGCGGTGGATGAGGTACACCTTGGAGGCAAAGCGCGTGAGGAAGGTGGCCTCCTCGCACGCGCTGTCGCCGCCACCCACCACGCACACCGGAACGTCGCGGTAGAACGCGCCGTCACAGGTGGCACAGGCGGTCAAGCCGTGGCCAATAAGCTCCTTCTCGCCCTCAATGCCCAGGTAGCGCGCCGTTGCGCCCGTGGCCACGATGACAGCCTGAGCCTTGTATGCGCCGCCGGACGTGGTGACCACGAACAGGCCGCTGCATGCCTCCTGGGTGACGGAGAGCACTTCCTCGAAAGCGAAGCGCGTGCCGAATTTCTCCGCCTGCTGGCTCATGTTGAACATGAGTTCCGGCCCCACGATGCCCTCCGGGAATCCGGGAAAGTTTTCAATCTCCGTGGTGGTGGTCAACTGCCCGCCGATTTGCCCGCCCGTGAAGAGCAGCGGTTTCAAATCCGCGCGCGCGGCATAAATGGCTGCGGTATACCCGGCAGGCCCGCTGCCGATGATGATGAGTTTCTCAGCGTCTTCCATATCTAGCTGCATTCTACCACACTCCGCCCCGCGGGAAAAGGCAAAAAAGCGCGCGGGCACCGCCGGAAACCTACACGCCCTGGCGGTCGTGCAGCTCCTTGTAGAGCGGGCAGGTGGCGTAGAGCTGGTCGTGGGGGCCATCGGCAATGATGCGGCCGTGGTCAAACACGAGGATGCGGTGTGCCATGCGGATGGTGCTGAAGCGGTGGGCCACGATGAGGGTGGTGCGCCCCTGTGCAAGGCGCTCCAGGGATTGCTGGATGGCGCGCTCGCCCTCGGCATCCAGCGAGGCGGTGGCTTCGTCCAGGATGAGGATGGGTGCGTCTTTCACGAAAGCGCGTGCGATGGCGACACGCTGGCGCTGGCCGCCGGAGATGCCCACCCCGCCCTGGCCAAGTTCTGTATCCAAGCCGTTGGGCAGAGCGACGGCAAACTTGTCCACACCCGCGGCATGCGCGGCCGCCTCAATCTCCGCATCGGTGGCACCGGGCTTGCCGAGGGCGATGTTCTGGCGGATGGTGCCGCTGAAGAGCAAGGCTTGCTGCCCCACGTAGGCCAGCTGGGAGCGCAGGTCGTGGGAGTTCATCTCGCGCAGGTTGATGCCGTCGGCCTCCACGGCTCCCTGCGTGGCATCGTAGAAGCGCGGGATAAGGTTGGCAAAGGTGGTCTTGCCAGCCCCGCTCGGGCCCACCAAGCCCACAATCTGGCCGGGAGGAATGGAGAGGTTGATGTCCTGCAGCACGGTGTGGCCATCCTCGTATGAGAACGCAACGTTGCGGAAGTCCAGGGCACCCCGGAGGCCCCCTTGCGGGAGTTCGCGCGGGCATTCGGGTTCGGGGATGGAGTTGGGCTCGTTGAGGATTTCAGCGAGGCGGTGGATGGAGCCCTGCGCCTCGTTGAAGCGGTTGAAGGCGTTGCCGGCGCGCTTGAGCGCATCAAACGCAAAGAAGAGCGCACCCGCCATCGCCATAAAGTCCGTGAGCGACATGCCACACCGCCGCCCGGACACCATCAGGAATGCCAGTGCCACAGCGGTTACCGTCTCCATCACGGGCACGAGAGCCTTCTGGTACTTGATGAGCTTGACGTAGTTGGTGCAGTAGCGGAGGGAGACCGCGGAGAACCCGCGAATCTCACGTTCCTCCAAGGCGTAGGCGCGTACCTCTCGCTGCGTTGCGAGGTTCTGCTGCACGGCGGAGTTAAGCTCGCCAAGGCCCTCCTGCGCGCGCAGGGCCTTCTTGGTGATGCGCTTGCCGAACACGATGATGGGCCACGCCGCCAGCCCGATGAACACCAGGTTCACAAAGAACAACAGGCCGTTGCCGGACATGACGAGCAGCCACACAAACGCGGCCATGGCGCACACGGCAGTCACGGGCTGCTTCACCAAATCATTGGCCACATGGGAGAGAATGGTCTGCACGTTTGCCGTGTCTGCGGCAATGCGGCTCACCACATCCCCCTTGCGGCGTTGGTCAAGGAAAGCGATGGGGAGCTCCTGCACGCGCTGGAAAACAGCCATACGCAAAGTCTCCAGGATGCGCAGGCCCAGCAGGTTCACCATCACGGCGTTCAGCCACATGGCAAACCCGCGCACCACGAACACCAGCGGCAGCATGGCACACGCCGTCAGCAGCAGGGTCATGTGGTTCCACTCCGCAAGCGACGGCACATATTCCAGAATCTCCGGCGTGGTGCCGTTCTCACTGTGGAACACCAGCGGGAACACGAACTTCACCATCATGGGCACGCCCATGCCGCTCGCAGCAGCTGCCACCAGACCCGTCAGGAACACAATGCCCAACATCCCCAGGTGCGGCACCAGAAAGCGCTTCGCAAAATAAAGGTACGTCTTCAACATGCGCTCTCCTTTCCATGCTTCTCCTGCCGCACCTGTTCGTCATACAGGTGGCGGTAGAGAACGCAGCTTTCGTACAGCTGGGCATGCGAGCCGTCCGCCACAATTCGGCCGGCTTCGAACACGAGGATGCGTGAGGCCATGCGGATGGTGCTGAAACGGTGTGCGATAATGAAGGTGGTGTGACCCTGAGCCAGCTCTTGCAGCGAGCCCTGGATGGCGGCCTCGCTCTTCATGTCCAGCGCAGAGGTGGCCTCATCCAGAATGAGGATGGGAGCGTTCTTCAGGAAGGCGCGCGCAATGGAGACGCGCTGGCGCTGGCCGCCGGAGAGGCCGCTGCCGCCCTCCTCCAGCATGCGGTCATACCCGGCGGGGTCTTCCAGGGCAAACTCGTTCACCCGCGCGCGTTCGGCGGCGCGCTCCACGGCGGCGTCATCCGCATCGGGCTTGCCCACGCGGATGTTCTCGCGGATGGTACCGCGGAAGAGCGCGGAGAATTGGGACACCAGGCCAATGGCGTGTGTACGGTCCGCACGGGTGAGGTTGCGCACGTCCACGCCGTCGATGGACACACTGCCGGAATCGGGGTCGTAGAATCGGCAGACGAGGTTGATGAAGGTGGTCTTGCCGGAACCGCTGGGGCCCACCAGCGCCACCACCTGGCCGGGTGGCACGCTCACCGAAATATCGCGCAGCACGGGCGTGTCCTCCACGTAGCTGAAATTCACGTTGCGGAAATCCACCGCGCCTTGCGTGGGCTGGGGCAGCGGCTGCGGGTCGGCTGGCTCCGGCGTTTCATCCTTGGCGTGCAGGATTTCGTTGACGCCCTCAATGCCGGCGCGCACCATCTGGCAGCAGTTGGCGGTGGCGCCCAGACGCTTCACGGGGTCGTAACAGAAGTAGAATGCGGTGGCGATGGCGGTGAACTGCTCCAGCGTAAGGCCATCCTGCGCGCCGCGGTACAAGGCAAACGAGAGGGCGAGTGCGGTGACAATTTCCACCAGGGGAGTGAGCAGCTGCTGCCAAGCCGCAATGCGCATGAGCGCACGGTTGAAATAGCGGATGGCATCCTGAAGCAGGCCTTCCTGGCGCTTCTCCAGGTTGAAGGCGCGCACCTCGCGCTGGGCGGAGAGGGTCTCCTCAATGGTGGCGGTGATGATGTTCATGCCAACCAGGGACTTGCGGACGTGCTTGACGAGCTTCTTACCCACGAAGTGGATAACGGGTATCACCGCCGCAGAAATGATGAGGTTGCCCAGCAGCATGGCACTCTCACGGCTCGTCAACGCCGCAAACAGCAGGTATCCCACCGCAGCCACCAGAATGAACGGCTGAATCAGGATGTCGTTCAGGATGGTGATGAGCCCCTGCTGGATGTTCTGCGTGTACTGCACCACCACCGTCATCAGGTCTCCACGCTTCTTACGGTCGTGGAAGGAGAACGAAAGCCGCTGCAGCCGGGCGAAGATATCCGTGCGCATCTCCGCCAAGGCCAGCATGCCGGCCTTGGTCAACAGGAAAGCGTTCAAGTACGTGGCTGTGCTGCGCACCGCCATGATGAACGGTATAAGCAGCGCCGCACTCCACAGGATGGCACCCGCCATGTCCTCCGCCGGCACGTGTGCCTCCAGCCATGCGTGTATAGCCTCCGGCGGCTGCACCTCCCCGAACACCACCGGGAACACGTAGCGTATCATGAACGGCATCCCGAAACCGCTCGCCGCAGCCGCCACCATGCCTGCCAGCACGCCCAATGCCACCAGCCATGTGATGTACCGCGAACCCAGCACATACCGCCGCACCACGGGCGAGATGACCGCCCATGCGCTTTCTTCACGCTCCTGTGTACCGGTTGCCAAAGCTCTGCCTAAATTCTAAACTCAAAATTGAAATTTCTCAATTCTAAACTGAAGCGCATCCGACTTATTCCGGAAGCGTCTGCATGAGTTCGTCCCACATGACCTTTGCCTCTAGGATATCCTCTCGCTTCACGGATCCGGACAATTCCCAGGTGAGCGGCATGGAGCGGCGGAAGCAGCGTGTCAACAGGCCGCGGAAATCCACATCACCGCCAAAGAACGGGGCGCGGTGGTCGCGCGCGGGCCACTGCACATCGTTCACGTGGGCACCGTAAATGTAGGGTTGCAGGTTCTGCAAATACTGCGCGTGATCCAAGAGAAGAAGATTGTGCTTGCGCTGGATGTGGCCGAAATCATGCCAGTACATCACATGCGGGTTGTCTTTGAATTCCTGCATGAGCAGGGGCATTTCCGGCTCTCCGGGCACTTGCTCGAAATTGCTGCGCCCCTCCACACCCAGCACCAAGTTGTACTTTGCGGCCTTTTCCGCAAGCTTGTGCAGGGCCTCCCGCGCGCGCGCAAAGTACAGCGGCGCCAGTTTGGCGCGCTTGCGCACCAGCTCTCCCTTGAACTCGGCATATTCCCTGGTCCCCAGCATGCCGTGACGCGCCATGCGCTCCAGCGGCCGCGTGGCCTTGCTGCGCCGCAACAAGTCAATGGAGCCCATGTGCAGCACCACATACTTGGCACCCAGGCGCGCGGCCACCATGAGCGTTTCCATGGTCAGGTTCAAGGCGCGCTCGCGCCGCTCCGAGCGGTACGAGGTGAACTGGTACGCATCCGGCGCATCGCCGGGTACATCGATGGGCGCGGGGCAAAAGTTGTGCACGCCCTCCACAATGATACGCTTCTCCTCCACGGCCTTGATAAGCCCCGGCATCATGGAAAGCGGAAGCCCGTGCGATGCCTCGATGCGCTCGAACCCAAGCTCGCGGATTTCGTCGCACATGGCACCGCCGTCCTTGTGGCGTGAGCTGTTCCAGCATGTGGAGAAGACGTTCACGGCTGCGGGCAGGGAAAGGGTTAAACGAGCGTGCGCTCCACCATGGCGTATGCGTTGTGGTTGTGGATGGACTCAAAGTTCTCCGCCTCCACGCGGTACCAGCTGAACGCCTTGGTGCGTTCCGTCGCCACCGCCACGTTGCGAACCAGATCCTCCACAAACACGGGATTCTCATACGCATGCTCAGTAACGAACTTCTCATCCGGGCGCTTCAGCAAGCTGTACAGTTGACAGCTCGCGCAGTGCTCAATGAGGTCGATGATGTCCTCTATCCATATGGGCTCGCCGGAGAAGCGCACGGAGTAGGTGACGATGCCGCGCTGGTTGTGCGCGCCGTGCTCGCTCATGGCCTTGGAGCACGGGCAGAGCGTGGTGACCGGCACCTTGATGGTGAGGGTGAAGGTGTTGTCTCCCTCGCGGTCCGCATCAATGACGAAGCGTACATCGTAGTCCATGATGCCCTGCATGCCGGACACAGGAGCCTTCTTGGTGCGGAAGTAGGGGAAATCTATCTCCACGCGCGCACGCTGCGCGCTGAGCTTGGAGAGCAGCCTGTTGGGCAGGCGTCTCGCCGTGCGCACATCCAGATAGCGCTTGTGCTCATGCAAGGCTTCCACAAAGCGGCTCATGTGCGTACCCTTGTACTTCTCCGGCAGGTCCACCATCAATGCCACGCGCGCCACCGTGGCTTGCGTGCGGTTCTCCTTGTCGCTCACCACAATGGGAAAGCGGATGTCGCGCACGCCCACGCGGTCGATGGAGACTTGGCGGTTGTCCGGTTCGTTCTGGGTATCCTTGAGCTCTTTCACGGCTGGCAGCGGAGTGTGGAGTTTCAGGGGAAAAGTGCGGCGGAGCTTGTGCGCCACAGGCATACAAGCTCCGCCTTTGCTAAAGTCAACTGCAATTATGGTTGCTTGTGCAACAACCCCGGCTTGCAGGCTCAGGGCAGCAGGTTCACGGCACGGGCGCGGCGGATTTCGCGCGTGATCTTGCGGTGCATCTTGGCGGAAACGCCCGTGACGCGACGCGGCAGGATCTTGCCCGTCTCGGAAGTGAACTTGGAGAGGAACTCGGGGTTGCACATATCCACAGCACCAGCAGGGATGTCAATGCGGCGGTGCGGCATGGACTTGTTGCAGGTGCGGAAACGGATGCGGCGCTGGACGCTCTTGAATTCGGTCATCATAGCTTTGTGAACTGACGTTAGGGGTTAGCGCATTTCGCGGTGAAGAGTGCGACGCTTCAGGAAGGGATTAAACTTAACCTTCTCCAGACGGCCGGGGGTGCGCTGGCTCTTCTTGTTACGAGTGGTGACGTAGCGGGAAGGGGTCTTGCCCTCCGCCTTGGCCTCCGTGCATTCGAGGATGATGATGTCTCTAGGCATAAATTAACGATTTGTTGACTTGCGGGCGCCTATTCTACACAATTATTGGTCCTCGTCAAGCGAAATTACGTTTTCCATGTCATTTTGCAGGTTTGAGTACCCGATTGCATCCTGGTTGTGCGCCCTGAAATTGGCGTAAGAGCCGTATTTCTTCTCATACTCCTCCTGGCATTTCACGGTCAGGCGGCAGTAGGGGCGAGCCTGCAGACGCTTCTTCGGGATAATCTCCAGCGAGACCTCGCAAATCCCGTACACTCCCTTGCGGATGCGCTCCAGAGCCTCGTCGATTTCAAACAGCTGCTCGCGGTCCTTGTCCAGCAGGCGGATGGTAAGGTCGCGCACCTCGGCCTCGCTGCCGGCATCCCCGATATGCTGACCGGAAGCGGAAGACACGTTGGACTCACCGCTGCGCAGGTGATCGCGCGTCACGCCCTGCATGTTGGGCAGGATTTTGTCGCGCATTTGAAGGAGAGCCTCCTTCTGGGCTTTCAAAAAAGAAGGCCACTCAGAATCAGCTTTCAGCTCTGCCAGTGTGGCTTTAAGCTTTTGGGCGCGAAGCTTTTCCTCCATCGTCAGCTGATCTCTGAGGGCCTTGCTATTATCCTTTGTCTTTTTTGTGGTCTCCATAGTCTCCTGAGACTTGGGGGCCTGCTCGACGCTATCTGAGCTTAGTTTTTTTTTGTGGTAGCCTTAGCCGGCGTCTTGGCAGCGGCGGGCGTCTTGGCAGCGGCGGGCGTCTTGGCAGCGGCGGGCGTCTTGGCAGCGGCGGGCGTCTTGGCAGCGGCGG
>CALCWC010000151.1 GCA_937905985.1 uncultured Verrucomicrobiales bacterium
GGCGTTCACTTTTTCCAGCCCACGCCGTAAGGCGTGGGGGTAACCACGCCCGATACATCCCACCACATAACCCCGCCTCGCGCGGGGTGGATACACGCCAAGGGTTGCATACTAATCGCACTCGTTACCACCAATCATTGCACACCAATCACGCCCCTTCCAAAAAACAATTGGGACACATGTGGGCGGGAGATGCACCGCCCTCAAAAGCCATTAGAACGGGGAACGGAGCTTGCGCCAGAGCAGCAGGGCAACCAGGAAGAAGGCGGCGGAGTCCAGGGCGGCGTCCGTGGGGCGGCCTGTCTCAAACAGCAGGATGCAGATGCCGGAAACGGCGCAGGCCAGAACGCAGGCGGTGCTCCAGGCGGTCATGCGCGGAACAAGCCGGCCCACACCGGGAATCCAAGCCAGCACGGGGATGAGGCAGAGAGCGCCCAGAATGCGGTACACCCACAGCTCCCAACGCCTTTCCGTGTACTCGCCCAGCATCTTCTCCCTGTCGTCTCCGGGGAAGGACACCTTGAACACGTCCTCCCCCAGCTCCGGGCAGGGGATGGGCACCAGGTTGGTGCCATCCTGGCGGGCGATGATGCCCATGGCGGCATCCTGGGGCACATAGCTCCACCAGATGCGCACATCCCCCACGCGGGGCTGGCGGGGCGTGGGCGGCGCGGTTCCCACGTAGATGTACTTGCCGTAGGCCACGCTGCGCGGCTGTATTTCTTCCGGGAGCTTGACCGTTGCGGGGTCCACATGGGCGGAGCACGGGATATCCTCCAGCCAGGACTTGGCCAGCGGGAACGCGCCCAGGTGGGCGTCGTCCGCCACGCCGGAGACCGATTTCTTGCTGTAGGCGCGTGTGTTGACGTAGTGCTGCTTGCCTTCCTTGAACAAGGCGCTGTTCACGGGATGGGACACCCAATCCTTGGAATGGGTGTAGAAGTAGGTGGTGTACTCCTTGCCGTCCTCGTCCTTGTGCTTGGAGGTATGGCGGGTTTCCGTCCACTGGTAGAACTCCACGTTGCGGCAGAGTTTCACGGTGGGCACGCGGATGCCGAAGGCGGGATCGGTGAGGAATCGGGAGGTCTGCGGCGAGCCGTGCACGTAAACGGGCTTGCCGTTGAGCTCCGGGTTCAGGGTGGTGATGTCCTGCAGCTCCGTGGTCTCCTGGGCCACCTGGTGCAGGGCGTGCCGCTTGGAGGAGGAATCCTGCTCGTTGAACACCAGCCCCAGGTATGCCATCATCAGGCACAGGGGGGCGGCCACCAGCCACTTGACCAGGGTGACATACCAGGGCATATCGTCATCGTATGCCTCGGCGTCACGGGGCTCGTCCCGCTCCTCCAGCTCTTCTTCGTTTTCGGTCATGGCGAATCAAAAGTGCCGTCCCGGGGGAAGCGGCGGCCTTGCGCTGGCTCAGTAGTTCCTGGGCAGGCGCGGACCGAGACCGGTGAAGATTTCCCAGACGATGGTGCCGGCGCGCTCTGCGACTTCGGTGACGGGGATGTGGGGGCCGATGAGCTCGACAATGTCGCCGGGGACGGCATCGGGCACGTTGGTGACATCCGCCATGATTTGGTCCATGGTGACGCGGCCGAGCATGGGGCAGAACTGGCCGCGGATGCAGACTCTGGCGCCGCTGCCGGAGAGGCGGCGGCTCCAACCGTCGGCATACCCGATACCGATGGTGGCCACGCGGGTGGGGCGGTCGGTGATGAAGGTTCTGCCATAGGCGACGCCGTGGCCCGCGGGGAGCTCGCGGACGAGGGAGACGCGGGAGGAAAGGCGCAAGGTGGGGCGCAGCACTCCATCATAGATGGAAGCCATGGGAGCCACGCCGTAAAGCAGCAGGCCGGGGCGCGCCAGGTTGGCAACAGGGATTTCATAGCCCAGCTCCCCTGCACTGGCGGCAATGTGGCGGTAGCGCAAATCAAAGTGTTGGGAGAGTTCCTGCACGCAGCCGCTGAACACGTCGATTTCGTCCTGGGTGAAGGGCACATCCTCGTCTGCCGCGGGGAAATGGGACATCACGCCCTCCACGGAAAGGTTGGGGAGCGCGGCGATTTGCGGTGCGACCTCTCCAAGCTCGGATGGCAGGAAGCCCTCGCGCCCCATGCCGGTATCCACGGCAATGTGGACGGTGAACCGGCGATTGCCCAGGGCGGCAAGGCTCTGGAAATGGCGGGCCTCCTCCATGGTGGAGATGGTGCAGCACCAGCCCTGCTCCACTATCTCCGCCCGCTCGTCCGGGATGGTGGGACCCAGGATGAACGGCTTGGTGCGCAGGTTTGCATGGGTTATGCGGCGTGCCTCCCCCGCATTCGCCACGCCGAAGTACGCGATACCGTCGGCATCCAGCCGGCGCGCGACGGGTTCCAGGCCGTGGCCGTACGCGCCGGCCTTGATGACGGGCATGAGCGCGGTGCCCGGCAGGGCCTGTCGGGCAATGTCCAGATTGTGGGCGATGGCCTCCAGGTCCACATCCACCCAAGCGCGCGGCGAACTCTCGTGGTTCATGGGTTTATTCTACACCACGCACGGCGTTTCGCAAGCACGAATGCGCGCAAAAACACGCATGGGCATACCGGGGGAGGGCCACCCGTGCGGGTTTTGCCGCAGCCCTTGCAAGGGAGGGAGCGGGCGGCTATGCTGCTGGCGTTCGGTGCATGGCAGCACCGGACGTATACTGTCATGAGTACGGAAAAAGAGAAGCAAACATGGTTGGCCGGAATGCTCCAAGGGTGGGGCATGAAGGAGGTCTGGGCCAAAGTGCTGGCGGGTGCCCTGCTGGGCATTTTGGGGGCGCTGGGCGTGTTGGGCAGCACGTCGTGCAGCGCGGATAACGCCGCCAAGGCCGCACGCCTCCACGAGCTGTATCACTCGCTCAGCGGCCAGCCGTGCATCCTGGTAACCACGCAGAAGTAGAATTCTGCTGCAGGATGGCGCGCACTCCCGGAACACTCCGGGGGTGCGCGTTTTGTTTGCCGGGCTCGGAAGCCGCCTTACTTGCCGATTTTCTGGCGGAAATACGCAATGGTGCGGTCCAGGCCCTCGCGCAGCGGGATGGTGGGAGCCCAGCCCAGCTCCTTGCCCGCCAGCGCGATGTCGGGGCGGCGCTGTGTCGGGTCGTCGGACGGCAGGGGGCGGAACACCAGCTTGCTTTGGGTGGGGATTTTCTCCAGCACAATCTCCGCGAGCTGGCGGATGGTGAACTCGCCGGGGTTGCCCAGGTTCACCGGGCCGGTGAATCCCTGCTCGTTCTCCATCATGCGCACCATACCCTCAATGAGGTCGTCCACATACTGGAAGGAGCGCGTCTGCTGCCCCTCGCCGTAGATGGTGATGTCCTCGCCTCGCAGGGCCTGGCAGATGAAGTTGGAGACCACGCGGCCGTCCTCCGGGTTCATCATGGGGCCGTAGGTGTTGAAGATGCGGATCACGCGGATGTCCACGCCCTCGTGGCGGTGGTAGTCGAACATGAGGCTCTCCGCGCAGCGCTTGCCCTCATCGTAGCATGCGCGGATGCCGATGGGGTTGACGTTGCCGCGGTAGCCCTCCACCTGGGGATGCACCTGCGGCTCGCCGTACACCTCGGACGTGGAGCTTTGCAGGATGCGCGCGCCGTTTTTCTTGGCCAGCTCCAGCATGTTGAGAATGCCCAGCACGCAGGTCTTGGTGGTGAAGATGGAGCGGTTGCCCTGGTAGAACGGCGGGGATGCCGGGCACGCCAGGTTGTAGATGCGGTCCAGTTTCTCCGGGCAGTCATACGGCTCAATCACATCATGCTCCACAAAGGTGAAGCGCGGATTGTCCATCAAGTCCTGCACGTTCTCCAGGGAGCCGGTGTAGTTGTTGTCCAGGCAAATCACGCGCTCGCCTTCCGCTATCAGGCGGTGGCACAGGTTGGAGCCCACAAAGCCGCTGCCGCCTGTTACCAAAATTGTCTTCATACCCGCTATTCTACCGCTTTCCCCGATACATTCAAGCATAATCCCAACAGGAATGCGTGCACCTGTCTCGGCGTAGCCTTGGCGAAGACGGAACCACGCTCGTTACCTCCATGGATTGCACCACCCGCAGGCCTCGGCGTAGCCCTGAAAGACTCGGCGTAGCTTTAGCGAGATGGGTTGGCGAAGACGGGTCCGAGCGTTTTTTCTCTGCTATGCAATGGGGGGGCTTCCGTTTTCGAGAAATTTTCAACGCTATGAGCATCAGTCCCTTGCAAAGCCTAAAAGAATTCTTTGGGACACATGTGTATCCGCCCCACCTACAGCCAAAACACCCCGGTGCCGTGGAGGGGGATGAGTTCCGCCTGCGGGGCCACATCCTTGGGCCGGAGGGGAGATGCCGCGTGCGGCAGGAGGATGACGCGCGTGGCTCCCGTGGAGCGGATGAGCTCCGGGTCCATCAGCGGCTGGAAGGGGTGGCGGCCGATGACGATGGTGTCGGCATGGCGTTCATCCGGCGGCACGGAGAGGAAGGTGTCCACAGAGGCATCGCCCACATACAGGACGCGGCGGTTGGCTCCTTGCCAAAGCACCATGGGCGCGCGGTTGGAATCGGAGCGGTTGGGGGAGTCTTCCACGGCGGGGTAGATGCGGTATTCCCCGGCGGAGGTCTCGTAGGAGCATCCACCCGCCGGCAGGGAGTCGTACCGCAGCACGGCCATGCGGGGGAAAGCCTGGCGCAGGGTGTCTGCCCCGCCGCCCCGGGAGGCGGGCTTGCCGCCCACCAGCAGCGCAGCGGGCTGGAAGCCGGAATGGAAAAGCGCGGGCTGCACGGTGAATTCGGCGGTCTTGGCGCTGCCGCAGTTCACCAGCACGCCGTGGTTGCCCAAGATGCAGACGCTGCCGCCGGGGCGCGCGAGGATGGCGGCGGAATCCGGCGGCTGGGGTGCGCACGCGGCCATGTAGGCGTGCGGCAGCCCCGCAAAGAAGCCCACCACGGCTATCAGCGCGCCGCTGCATTGCAGCGCGCACCACTCCAGCGCCGCACCCAGGAGCGGCACGCCGCCCAGCAGCATGAACAGGATGCCGCAGAGCATCACCGGCAGCAGCAGCACGGTGATGGCTATGTTGGTGAGCACGGAATACGGCGTGATGGTGTGGAAGAAGCACACGGTGACGGGGAGTGCCACCAGCCACGCGCTCAGCGACACCACCACGCAGGCGCGCGCGTTGCGCTCCCACAGATCCAGCTTGCGGTGCCACCACCTCCACAGGCGGCGCGGCAGATAGGAGTCGGGGTGCACCAGCGGGGCATCGTTCCGGCAGAAATGCACGCCCAGGCAGATGCCCGCATACACGCTGAACGACAGCAGGAAGCCCGCATCGAACAGGCGCGACGGCGCAAACAGCAGCGCCACCAAAGCGGCAAAGCACCAGATGTTGGCCATGCCCACGCGCCGCCGCAGCATCAGCCCCATCATCACAAGCGCCAGCATCAGGAACGCCCGAACCGCAGGCACGGCGCAGCCTGTCACCAGCACGTACGCGCCCACCAGCAGCAGGACAAGCGGCCGCGCCACCTTGGGCCGCACCACCCGAAGCAGAAGGAAGAGTTGCCAGCAAATGAGGAACACCAGGCCCACATGCAAGCCGCTCACCGCAAACACATGCAGGCAGCCGCCCTTGCGGAACACGTCCATCGTCTCGTCCTCGGCGGATGCCTTGTCGCCCAGCACCATGGCGCAGAGCACCTGGCGGCGGGCGTCGCCCTCCGTGCCGGGCGGCATCATGTGCCGCAGCAGGGCAGAGCGGATATCCAACCCGATGCGGCGGATATCAACAAGCGAGAAACCGTGGCCCAGCACCGCCCCCTCCACAAAATCCAGAGAGAGAGCAATCCCCTGCCCGCGCCGCCAGGCCGCCGCATCGAACATGCCGCGCACCAGCGGACGGTGCTCCACCGAGGGCACGCCGCGCACCCGGACGGTGTCGCCCAGTCCAAATCCCATGCGGTCGCGTTCACCGCGCACCACAATATCGGCCTTGTTCCAGCCGGGTGAGACGATGCATCCGCGCTCCAGCTCGCGCACCACCCTGCCCTGCACCTCCAGGCTGCCGTGCGAATACGCCCGCCCGCGCATGTCCGTGCCGCTCTCCCCCAGCATGCCCGCATACAGCAAAGCCAGCACCCCGAACAACAACGTGGCCAGCGATATCCGCCAAAGCCGCATTCCCGCCGCCAACAGAACCGCCGCCAACGCGCCGAGCACCCAGGGCGACACCGCCGCCCCCGCCACGCTGCCGCCCCCCTCCACCGCCAGGATGCAAAACACCACCGATGCCAACGGCAACAGCAGGGGCATGGCCTGCACGCCCCTGGCAAACCTGGCGAAAGCTGGCACCAAATTCGGCATCTTGTTAGATTGTAATACAAACTGTTCCGAAATGCACCCTTTTTCCAAGCATAGGTTCATACGGTTGTTCATGCCGCGTCCAACGCGACATGGGAGCTTGCGTGCGGAGGGCTTGGATGGTAGAATGTGCGGCATGAAGATTAGCGCCTTCCTGATGACCGCCGCTCTGGCGGGTTCCCTGGCCGCCTCCGCCACGGAGGAGGAGATGACCCGCGTGCTCAACGTATGGAACCAGCAGTACAGCGAGTACAAGGCCGCCCTCCAGTTCGCGGAGGACGCCGAGGCCCGCGCTCAAATCAAGGAACCCGACGGCGCCGAGATTGCCGAGGAGCTTTGGAAGAGCATCTGCGGCAAGACCGG
This sequence comes from uncultured Verrucomicrobiales bacterium, assembly GCA_937905985.1. Taxonomy (GTDB): domain Bacteria; phylum Verrucomicrobiota; class Verrucomicrobiia; order Verrucomicrobiales; family Akkermansiaceae; genus Akkermansia. The sequence continues at coordinate 6,722 of CALCWC010000151.1, forward strand.
CGAGCGCCGCGGCGCCAAGGACACCGAGCGCAAGGATACCTATGAGTTTCAGGAAGCGTGGGCAGCCCCGGCGGTGATCTGGTTTGTGCAACACCCCGCGGGGCTGGCGCAGGCGCTCTCCAAAAAGAAGAACCCGCAGAAGGAGATTGCCTACTACGCGGACCTGCTGCTGGATTCCCTGCACCACGTGCACTACGCGCACCCCTCCATGCGGGATGTGTGCGCCAAGCTGGCGGAAGGGTCCACCGCCCGCGAGTACGAGATTTTGGAGAAGGTCTACAGCCGCAACCAGGACAAGGATGCGCGCGGCTGCGCCGCCCTGGCCATGAGCATCATGCTCACCAACCCGCTCATCTCCAGCATCGGCGGCAGCGAGGCTGAAATCCGCGCCAAGCGCGTCTACTACCTCAAACAGTCCCTCACCCTCACCCAGGATTCCACCATGTTCGGCAACGCCAAGCTCTCCGAGGTGGCTTCCGAGCAGGCCTACCACCTCCGCTACCTCATGACCGGCAGCGTGCCGCCGCAGATTACCGTCAAGGACATGCACGGGGCCGCCGTCAAGGTCCCGCAGCAGGGCAAGCCCCACCTCCTTATCTTCTGGGCTCCGGATGCCGAAGCCGGCGGCGACATCGTCCGCGGCATCGACAAGATGCGCACCGCCCACCCCGGGCTGGAGATTGTGCCCGTGACCTACTTTGCCACGCCGGACACCATCCAGCAGATGCAGCAGGACGGCATTTCCTTCACGTATTTCGACGATGAGAAAGGCACTGCCGCGCACGCCTACCGCATTGCAACCCTGCCCACCGTGGTGCTGGTGAGCGCCGGCTGCAACATCCTCTACTCCGGCGCTCCCAACCTGGAGCTCCAAACCAGGATTGATGCCTGCCTCAAGGAGCAGGAGACCAAACCCGCGGAACGCCCGCGCGTCGTTGTGGAAAACAAGCCCGCAGCCCCTGCCCCCAAGCCCGCCGCGCCCGTCTCCAAGCAGCCGGTGCAGGCCCCCAACCTGCAGCCCATGCCGCAGCCCACGGGCAACACCCCGCCCGCCCTGCGCGACATGCCGCAGTTCGATGCGCCCAAGCTCAAATAAGGCTACATTCCCACACAGCCGCGCACCCGGCGGGTGATGCGTTCTTCCACCTCCTGCTTGGAGATATAGGTCCGTCCGCCAGGGAGGGAAACCATGAACCCGTCCTCATCCACCGGGTAGGAGGGCGGCGCGGCGCGCAGCACGCGCTCCGTGGTCTTGCCCCAAATCTCGACAGGCCGCTCCAAAGCGGGAGAGACATTCAACTCCACCAGGAAGCCTGCGGTATAATGGAGAATCTCCGCCCCCTCTTCCCTCTTCTCCGATTCATCCACGGTCCTCTCGGACATGCTGAATGTCACCTCGGTATTCCCCTTGATGCGCGACATGTTAAAATGCTCACCGGAGCCGCCACCGAACCCGCCGGTCACGGTCTCGCCAGACAGGAACGGGGTGGAATAAACGGAGAAAGGCCAGCCTGTTTCATGCGTGGTGAGGGTGAGATTATAGTGGCGTTCACCCTTCGCGGACTTTGCAGCATTCAGCTCGCAGCGAGAGACGACCCTGCCGTCCTTCACCACCTGAATCTCCAGCGGAAGCGCATCCAACGGCACGGTGAGGGCGGAATTCCCGTCCAGCGGGATTTGCCTCCCCTGGGAATACACGGCGGCAACGGCATCCTGCGAATAAAGCAGCGGCGTCCCCGCCAGTGCCAGCATGGCGGCAAACAACGTTCGTACACGGCTATAAGGCGCTTTCATGGTCTTTCGTTTGCTTTGTCCTATACCCCTTTAAGCACAAAAACGGTAAAATGCACAATGAATTTTGAAAAAAATCGAAAAAAATCATTTCATTGCCCCTCCCTTTGCAAAAAAATGGAAAAAACGGGAGATTTACAGGTTGACCGGGCAGCGGAATATGGTAGAATGCTAGATACAGGGTGCTCTCTTAACAACCAGGCACCAATCATACCGTGGACGATGACATCATCTGCACCGAGAAAATCATAGCGGACCGCAAGACGTTCTTCATTGACCTGAAGAGCAACGCCCGCGGCCGCGTGGTGCGCATTACAGAGAAGGTAAGCTCCAACCGCGACCGCATCATGGTTCCTGCCGAGATCCTTGATGACTTCATCGCGGCGCTGGAGGATATCCGCAAGGCCAACGCGGAGCAGCCGTAAGCTTCCGCTTTCGGCAGGACGGGGCGCGGATTTGATTCGGCGGAGCTTCAGGCTCCGTCTAATGGTGAATTTGCCCGCAACAGGGAAATTGACACAAATAAAGCTGGACAACCACGCCCGCGCGTGTATACTAGCGCGGTCAAGCCGCGCTCGCGCGCGGGCCAAACTGCGTAACACAGCTTAAAACACCGCATCATCATCATGAGGAGAATCAAAGTACTGGAATTAGGATGGGAGTTTCCGCCGCTCATCAACGGTGGCCTGGGCGTTGCCTGCATGGGCATCTCCAAGGCTCTCGCCAAGAAAGTGGACCTCTCGGTCATCGTACCGAAGGCGGATCCTTCCGCCGTTTATGAGGGGTTCAGCCTCACCGGCATCAACACGCTGCGCTACGCGGAGGTGGAATCCGTCTCCCAGGGCTACTCCTACAACAGCTTCTCCCTGGTGAGCAAGGCTCCCGTGAACCTGGACCCCTACGCCCATGTGGAGGGCACGCCGGGCACCGTGGTGTTCACCCAGGAGGGCAAGATGCTCTTCTCCCACGTGAGCCGCGCGGATTTGGAGCTCTTCACCGGGCGCGAGGACCTGTATGCGGGGGACCTGGCGCGCAAGGTCATCGAGTTCTCCAAGATTTGCGCCGTGCTCGCCAAGCAGTATGATTTCGACGTGGTGCACGCGCACGACTGGATGACCTACCTGGCCGGCGTGGAGGTGAAGAAGGCCACGGGCAAGCCCCTGGTGGTGCACCTGCACGCTTCCCAGTTCGACCGCGCCGGGGCGGACGCCCGCGGCTGGATCTACGACATCGAGAAGTACGGCATGGAGCAGGCGGACGCGGTGATCCCCGTCTCCAAGTACACCGGCACCGTGGCCGCAGGCCACTACGGCATCAACCCGGACAAGATTTTCCCCGTGCACAACGGCGCCGACCCCGTGAAGGTCTTCCACAGCAAGAAGAAGTTCCCGGAGAAGCTCGTCCTCTTCCTGGGGCGTCTCACCGCGCAGAAGGGCCCGGAGTTCTTCCTGCAGATTGCAGCCAAGGTGCTGGAGCAGACGGACGATGTGCGTTTCGTCATGGCCGGCACGGGCGAGAAGCTCCGCCAGCTCATTGAGACCGGAGCCTTCCACGGCGTGGGCGACAAGTTCCACTTCACCGGATTCCTGAACAAGCAGAAGGTCAACGAGCTGCTCTCCATGACGGATGTGTACTGCATGCCCTCCGTCTCCGAGCCCTTCGGCCTCTCCGCACTGGAGGCCGCCCAGTTCAACATCCCCGCCGTCATCTCCAAGCAGAGCGGCGTGGCAGAAGTGATGAAGGGAGCCCTCAAGGCGGACTTCTGGGACGTCAACATGATGGCCAAGCACATCATCGACCTCACCACGGACGAGGAGCTGTACAAGAGAGTGGCGGCGGAAAGCGCGCAAGATATCCTGAACTCCAGCTGGGAAACGGCGGCGGACAAGATGATCCGCGTCTATCACCACGTGCTCGGATGGTAAACCTACAACAATCCAGTATCAAGCCATGAACATCACCCTCACCTTTCACGCGCATCAGCCCAACCGCCTGATCCCGTACGATTTCTTCAAAATCGGCGAACATGCTTTCTACGAGGACGACAACCTGAACGCACGCGTGCTCTCCGCCGTGGCCGAGCGCTGCTACCTGCCGGCAAACCGCCTCATGAAGCAGCTCATCGAGCTCTCCGACGGCAAGTTCAAGTTCTCCCTCGCCCTCTCCGGCGTCATCCTCGAGCAGGCCAAGTACCACCGCCCGGACCTCATCACCTCCTTCCAGGAGCTGGCGGAAACCGGCTGCGTGGAATTCCTGGCCATGCCGTACTACGCTTCCCTCGCTTCCCTCTACTCCACGGATGAGTTCGTCCAGCAGGTCAACGAGCACATGGACCTCATGCAGGAGCTTTTCGGCCAGAAGCCTACCGTCCTCTTCAACACAGGCATGCTCTACTCCAACGCCATCGCCGCACAGGCGTACGACATGGGGTTCAAGGGCATCATGGCCGACGGCAACAGCCGCATGATGAGCAACAACCACGTCAACGACCTGCAGTGCGCCCCGCTCATCGCCAAGACCAAGACCCTCATCCGCAACCGCAACCTCTCCAACGACCTGGCACACCGCCGCGTGGACCCGAGCTGGAGCGAATACCCCCTCTCCCCGTACACCTTCGCCAACTGGCTCTCCGAGCAGGAAGGCCAAGTGGTCAACCTCTGCATGGACTACGAGACCCTGGGCGAGCGGCAGACCGACTCCACCGGCGTGTTCGAGTTCTGGCGCACCCTGATTATGGCGGCCCTGTTCAACGGCAACGCCTTCACCACCCCGGGCCGCGCCGTGAAGCGATTCCGCTCCACCGGAACGCTGGATTGCCCCAACCCCGTGTCCTGCACCACCTTCGGCACCACCACCCAGTGGAACGGCAACGTCATGCAGCAGGAGGCCATCAAGAAGATTTACGACCTGGAACCCGCCGTGAAGGCCAGCGAGGACCTCGACATGATCCACGTCTGGCGCAAACTGCAGAGCGCAGACCACTTCCACTACATGGAGAAGACCAACGGCTTCACCCCCTACCCCTCCCCGTATGATGCGTACATTTACTACATGAACGCACTCGCGGATCTCCAGGTGCGCGTGAAGCAGGAGGCGCAGATGGTGCACAAGGCAGACCGCGCCAACCTGGCGTAACGCACACGCGCATGCCGGCCGGGCAAGGACTGCTGCTGCTCTATTTCATGCTGCTGCCCGTGCTGGGATGCGCGGCAGCCGTCTGGTGCGTGGACCCCTTCCGCCTCTGGAAACAAGCCTTCACCACAGCCATCAAGCTCGCTATGCTCATCATGGGCGCGGGCTTTTTTCTTTCCCAAATGGAGCTCCCCATGCCCATCCTGGGCGGCATCTGCGGCACCGTGCTCGTGCTGGGCACCATGAACGAGCTCCACTTCTCCCGCAAGTTCTCCTGGCCACGCTCCATTGCCGCCGCTGCCCTCTGCGCCCTCTTCTGCGGCGGCGGCCTCTGCCTCGGCCTCCTGATGCTGGGAGACCAGGCTGCGCAATGACTCTCGCACACGCCTTTCAAAAAAAAATCCCAGAATTTCAAATTTGGGCTTGCATTCCACAAAAAAAACGCTATAATTCCTCCGCAACTTACCGTTGTAATGGTGACCATAGTTCAGCGGTAGAGCCCCGGATTGTGGTTCCGGTTGTCGTGGGTTCGAATCCCACTGGTCACCCTAAAAAAGCCCGCCTTCACGGCGGGCTTTTTTTTACGGGTGCCCAGTTGGATTCGACATACGGCATGAGGACTGGCGTTAGCCCTGGTTCCGGTGTCGTGGGCGTGGCTTGCCAGTGGCAAGCCACGCCCCCTCGCCGCCAAGGCCAGCCCTTGGCGGGTATCCCCAGCGCAGCTGG
>CALCWC010000152.1 GCA_937905985.1 uncultured Verrucomicrobiales bacterium
TTTTTTTGAAAAAAAATTCACATTGAACTCGATTTTCTTCTCGCGATTGTTGTAATTCGCCAAAATGCAATATCTTACAGCTTTAACTTTTTTTGACGTTTTTTTCGTCCAATTGACTTCAGACCTCACTTTGTCTCGAAAGGCACCCCCTCTACCTCCTCTGCGGGGCGGTTGAGGAGGGCAAGGCCGTGCAAGTCGACTGGATGGGCCGATGCCGGCCCTGAAACCCAGTTTTCTGGTTTCAGCAGACCACACCCCGCAACCATGCGGGTTAGCGCTCCACTACTGGAGCGCTATGGGATGGCAATAATCGTCAATTGTACATTCATCGATCTTTCCGTCGGTTGTCGAGAGAGGTGCAGACGAGACCCAGGACGAGCACTACGGCGCTGAGCACCATGCCGACCACCACGGGCAGCATGTCGTGGATGTCCTTGGGAGTGATGCCGGAGCCCTCCGCCAGCCAATTCACGAGCGCGGCATCCTGTGGTACGGGCAGGACGCACAGCGAACCCAGCGTGGCGATAATCATGGATGCCACCACCCAGCGCGCGGAGATGTAGCTGCGCAGGGTCTTGCGGTTCAGGAAGATGGCCAGCGTGAGGGGGAACACCACGCCACCGCCGCGAAGCGCCATGGACAGGTAGTTGAGCCACAGGCTGGAACCCTGCCAGTTCACCAGGCAGAACGTGGCTACCAGAATGGCCACCACCACCATGCCGATGCGGTTGGTGAGCATGATGGCTCGGTCCGATTTCACGCCTACAAGGTCGCCGATGATATCGCGCGAGAACATGGTGCTCACCGAAAGCGCCTGCACGGCGGCGGAGCTGATGATGCAGAGTGCAATGCCGCCCAGCGCAATGCCGCCCACCCAGGCGGGAACCACCGCGCCGTCCAGCAGGAACATCGGCAGCACCAGGGATGCCTTCGCCGGCGTCTCCAGCATTTCCGGGTGGTGCGCACCCATGTACATGCCGATGAAGCAGGCCATGAGACCCACGGGAATGGTGAACAGGGCGCCGAGGTAGGCGCCGCGGGAGGCGGTGGCCGCGTTGGAGGCGGAGTAGAGCCCCTGGATGTACATCTGCGCGGTGACGGTGCCCACCACGGTGGCAGCAATGTAGCTGAAGCCGTACATGCCGCCCTTGCAGAACACGCCCTTCTCCGCGAACATGGAGGACATGCCGTTCCACACGGAGGAACCGTCATGGTAGTTGTACAGGGCGATGAATGTGGCGGCGAGCAGGGCGGTGAAGAGCACGGCCACCTTCAGCACGCCGCTGAAGCTGGAACCCTTTTGCCCGCCGAAGGTGATGTACGCCACCATGAGCAGCACCAGGATGCACGCGCCCAGCACGGGCGGCACCCCCAGCAGCGAGCATATCATGTGCGAGCCGGGCAGCACGCTGCCGGAGCAGGCGAAGAAGATGCCGCAGCAGGTGATGACGCTCGCCACCGGCGCCGCAATCTTGCCGTAGTTCAATCCCAGGAATTGCGGCACGGTCTCCAGCTCGCTCTCACGCAGCTTGCGCGCGTAGAACAATCCCATCAGGATCATGCCAATGCCCATGCCGAGCGTGAAGTACCACGCCACCATGCCGTTGTACGCGGCGGTGGTGGCCGTGCCCACGGTGGCGGCGCCGCCCAGGGCGGAACCCGCGAAGGCACCCGCTATCATCACCGGGCCCGACTTGCGCCCCGCCAGGCTGAAGCCCGCGGCACCCGTCTGCTTGCCGGCATACAAAATGCCTGCCACGATCACCACCAGGATGGTCAGTAGCAGGCATATCCAATGAGTTGTCGTAATCTCTGCCATAATATGGAAAAAAACTTCAATCTTCCGTGGCGGCTCCCTTGGCGAACAGCTCGTACGCGATGGAATCTTCAATTTCCACTTCCGCGAACTCGCCCACCGGAAGGGCCGGGTCCACATGGATGGCCGCATCCACATCCGGCGCATCCCATGGCCCGCGCGCCAAACCGGGCGCATCCACCAGCACCCGCAGGCGCTTCCCCACCAGGTTCTGCCCAATGTCGTCCGCTATTCCCGCCATCAGCATGGAAAGCTCGTTGGCGCGGCGCTTCTTGGTGGCGTGGTGCACCTGGCCGGGCATCTTGGCGGCAAGCGTCCCCTCCTCTCGGGAGTAAGGGAACACGCCCGCGCGCTCAAAGCGGAACTCGCGGATGAAGTCGCGCAGCTCGGCGTGGTCCTCCTCGGTCTCGCCGGGCAGGCCGCTGATGAAGGTGGTGCGGATGCCGATTCCCGGCACGTCTTTGCGGAGGTCGCGCAGCAGGCGGCGGATGTACTCCCCGTCCGTCTTGCGCCTCATGGACTCCAACAGGTGGTCGGAGATGTGCTGCAGCGGGATGTCCACGTACTTCACCACCTTCTCGCACTCGGCGAAGGCATCGATGAGCTCGCGGTTCCAGTGTGCGGGGTGCGTGTAGAGCACGCGCACCCAGAAATCACCCGGCAGCGCGTTGATGGCGCGCAGCAGGCCTGCCAGGGAATCCCCGTTGCCGGCGTCCACGCCGTAGTAGGTGGTGTCCTGGGCAATGAGGTTGATTTCCTTTACGCCCTGCTTGAGCCAGTGGCGGATTTCCTTGAGAATGTTCTGCACGGAGCGGCTGCGGTGGCCGCCGCGGATGCGCGGGATGGCGCAGTACGCGCAGGCGTGGTTGCAGCCCTCCGCTATCTTCACATACGCGTAGTGCGGCGGGGATATCAGCGCACGCGGCTGGCCGAAGTCCGGCACCAGCTTGGACACCTTGGTGGTGTACACCTTCTCCTGCTTGCCCGCCTGGCATGCGGCGGCTATCTCTGCAATCTCGCCGATGCGGTCCACGCCGATGAAGCAGTCCGCCTCCGGGATGAGCTTGGGCAGCTGTGCCGCGTAGCGCTGCGATAGGCAGCCCGCCACCAGGATTTTCTGGCCGGCGGGGGTGTCGCCGCCTTCCCGCGCACGCACGGCATCGAAGATGGTGTCGATGGCCTCCTGCTTGGCAGGATCAATGAACGCGCAGGTGTTGATGACCAGGATATCAGCCTTGTTCCTGGAAACCTCCCGGTACCCGGCCTCCTTCAGGATGCCGGCCATGATTTCAGAGTCCACTTGGTTCTTTGCGCAACCAAGGGAAACCAGTGTAAATCGTTTCCCCACGGCCTCATCCTAACATTTCCCCGCGCTTCCGTGAAGCCTATTCACCCGCCTGCTGAAAAATTCTTTCCCATTCCTTTCCCGTTTCACTGAAACCCGCCTGCATGCCGCCCTGCATTCTTGACTTTTAGCCCCATTTGTGGTATAGATTACCTTTCCTTCCCGCACATCCATGAAGCGCTGTCTCGTTACCATGCTGGTTCATATAACGATGGGGAATTCGTGGTAAAGCCCCCCACCCCTGTGGAAGCACAAAACAAGCCCGGCTGGCAACACGCCAGACGGGCTTAAGTATTAAATAGTACTTAGTACCTAGTACCTAGTCAATCATTCGTCGTCGTCCTGGGCGTCGAATTCTTCGGATTCGGTATCGAAGTTTTCGTCCTCGTACTTCTTGAACTTTTTGACGCGCTGGCCGGCGGGCAGGGGAGCCAGAACCATGGTGACGGTGTTGCCTGCCAGCTTGGCGGGCTGGTCCACCTGGCCCATGGTCTTCATGTCCTCCACCACCTTGGCCATCATCTCCAGGCCCAGCTCCTTGTGCGCGTTTTCGCGGGCGCGGAAGCGCAGCTGGAAACGCACTTTGTGGCCGTGGTCCAGGAACTGTTCCGTGCGGCCCATCTTGACGTTGTAGTCGTTGACGTCCGTTCCGACGCGGAGCTTGACCTCCTTGAGGCGTGTCGTCTTGGCCTTGTTGCCCTTTTGGAGCTTGGCCTGCATGTACTTGTACTTGCCGTAGTCAATCAGGCGGCAGACGGGAGGGTCTGCATTGGGGGCAACCTCAACGAGGTCGAGCCCGATTTCCTTGGCCTTGGCGAGGGCGTCACGCGTTTGCATGATGCCGAGCTGGTCTCCCTTGGCGGTGACAACCCGCACTTTGGGGGCGCGGATGCGGTCGTTGACGCGCACCTGCGGTGTTTTTGCATTCCGGTCTCGGTTGTTGCGATTATTGTTGCCGGCCGGCTTGTTGGGTCGTGGTGGTAGTGGCACGTGGAGTGTTGTTGTTGTTTCTTTGTTTACCGCCGGGCGCATGGGCAGGTTGCCTGTGCGCCCGGCGGCAAAGGGGTTCGTCAGCCCTGCTGTGCGGGGGGTGTGTCTTTCTTGACGGGTTGAAGCAGCGGGCGGATGCGGCGGTTGCGGATCTCGTCCAGGATGGCTGCCACAAAGGCATCCACGTCCATAGGCCCGAGGTCGTCCAAATCGCGGTGGCGCACGGCCACCTTCTCCTCTTCCGCCTCACGCTGGCCGACCACGAGCATGTAGGGCACGCGGTCCAGGCGGGCGTTGCGGATCTTGGCGCCGATTTTGTCGGGCGCGTCGTCGAGCGTGACGCGAATGCCCTCTGCGGCGAGTCGCTGGCGGAGGGTGGCGGAGTAGGCGGCCACCTTCTCGGAGATGGGCAGGATGCGCACCTGCTCCGGGGCGAGCCAGGTGGGGAACTTGCCGGCGAAGTGCTCGATGAGCAGGCCGGTGAAGCGCTCCATGGAGCCGAACGGCGCACGGTGAATCATCACGGGGTGGTGGTTCTGGTTGTCCGCGCCCGTGTACACCAGCTTGAAGCGGTACGGCAGGTTGTAGTCCACCTGCACGGTGCCGAGCTGCCAGTCGCGGCCGATGACATCACGCACGATGAAGTCGATCTTCGGGCCGTAGAAGGCGGCCTCGTTCTCCGCGGCGGTGTACTCGAAGCCCTCTTCGGAGAGAGCCTCGCGCAGGGCCTGCTCGGAGTTCTTCCACTTGTCGATGGAGCCCACGTACTTGGGATCGGTGTACTCCTTGTCGCGCAGGGAGAGGCGCACGCGGAAATCCTTCATCTCCAGGGTGCCGAGGATGTGCTTGACGATGCCGATGCACTGCTGCACCTCCGCCTTCACCTGGTCCGGGCGGCAGAAGATGTGGGCGTCGTCCTGGGTGAATCCGCGCACGCGGGTCATGCCGCCCAGCTCGCCGCTCTGCTCCCAGCGGTACACGGTGCCGAATTCCGCCAGGCGGATGGGCAGGTCGCGGTAGGAGTGCGGGTCGTTCGCGTAGATGCGGATGTGGTGCGGGCAGTTCATGGGCTTGAGCATGAACCCGCTGATGACGTGGGTGTCAAGCGAGTTGAACAGGTCCGCGCACGTGGCGTTCTCGTCGCGCAGCTTCTTGAAGTCGTCCGGGTCCGGGATGGGCGGGAACTGGCTCTCCTTGTAGTGGTCCCAGTGGCCGCTGGTCATGTACAGATCCAGCTTGCCGATGTGCGGGGTGTACACCTGGGAGTAGCCGATGCGGTCCAGCTCCTCGGTGATGAAGGTTTGCAGCTCGCGGCGGATGATGGCTCCCTTGGGCTTCCACAGCACCAGGCCCTGGCCCACCATTTCGTCGATGGCGAACAGTCCCATCTCGCGCCCAAGGCGTCGGTGGTCGCGCTTGCGCGCTTCCTCCAGGCGTGCCAAGTGCTCGTCCAGCTGGGTGCGGTTGGGAAAGCAGGTGCCGTAGATGCGCTGAAGGCGCGGGCCGTTGGCGTCTCCCTGGTAGTAGGCGGAGGCCACGCTCATGACCTTGAAGGCCTTGCAGTTGCCGGTGCGCCCCACGTGCGGGCCGGCGCAAAGGTCCGTGAAGTCGCCGTTGCGGTAGATGGAGATTTCCTCGCCCTCCGGAATGCGGTTCAGGAGGTCCACCTTGAACTTGGAGGGCACGTTGCGCGGCCCCACGGAGCCCAGCTCGCCGCTCAGGGCCATCTTCATGGCCTCGTCGCGGGTGATGGTTGTTCGCTCGAAAGTCTGGTTCTCCTTGACCACTTTCTTCATCTCAGCCTCGATGAGCTCGAATTCGGCTGTGGAGATGTTGTGGTCAAGCTCGATGTCATAGTAGAAGCCGTTTTCCACGGCGGGGCCGGCGGCAAGCTGCGCCTGCGGCCAGATGCGGCAAATGGCGGTGGCCAGGACGTGTGCGCACGAGTGGCGCAGACGCTCCAGGTCAGATGCCTGATTGCGCTCTTCCAGTGTCTTTCGTTCTTTCTGTTCCGACATATCAGAGTGGTGAAACCCTACTATCCCCCATATTTCCGCGTTTTTCAAGCCAAATCAGCGGAAAAGGGGCAAAAAATGTGGTTTTCAGGGCATGGTGGGGATGATGGCGCGGCGTTACTCCGTGCGGCCGTAGTCGTCGTTGAAGCGCTCGATGTCCTCCTCGCTGAGTATCTCGCCCAGCTGGATTTCAATGAGGCAGAGCGGCTCTGCCGTCTCGTTGCTCAGGCGGTGGATGTTGCCGCAGGGGATGCTGGCGGACTCGCCCACGCCCAGATGCGTAACGGTGTCCTCACAGCGCACGGTGGCGGTGCCGTTGATGACAATCCAGCGTTCCGAGCGGAATTTGTGGCGCTGCAGGGAGATACGGCTGTATGGATTGAGGTAGAGTTTCTTCACCACGACGTTGGGCTGGATGTCCAGCACGCGCCACAGTCCCCAGGGACGCTCTCCGGCTTCCCCCACGCGGTAGGTATGGAATGATGGTTGCATGGGTGAGAACTGTTATTTGCCCAGCGTGCCGCGGATGGACGTGGTGGAGCGGGTGGGCAGGTCGCCGTGCGGTATGCGCTTGCTGGTGACGTACTTGATGCCCTTGGATTCCACAAAGGCCTTCTTCTCGTCGTTGGTGCCGTCCGCGTTCACAAAGAAGATGTCCGGCTTCACCTCGTCCAGCAGCGGTGCAAAATCCAGTATCTGCCCGGTGGCCGGGCCTATGTAGACTTTCTTGACGTACTTGATGGCCTCCAGCATGTACTTGCGCTCCTGCTCGTTGTACATGGTCTTGCGGTTCTTGAGAGCCATCACGGTGGCGTCGGAACCCAGGGATACGTACACGTCGCCGTAGGTGGCGGCTTCCTCCAGGAACGCGATGTGTCCGCTATGCAGCACATCGAAACAACCGGAAACAAAGACTTTCGGCATGGTGGTGGGAAAGTGTGGGTTATTGAATCACGCCGCGGTCCTTGAGGCGCTGCAGGTACTTGGGTTGCCATTCCACGGGCTCGTCCTTGCCGAAGGTGCGGCAGTACGGCTCCACGGGATACAGGTCCGGGCATTCCTCCAGGGCTTTCTCACGGGCCTCCGCGTTCTCGTACAGGTACACGGCGTAGCCGCCGTGGCCGCCGCCGCAGTACTTGTGCGCCAGGCAGTCGCCGATTTCCGGCAGGTGCTGCATGCCTTCCTTGATTTGCAGGTGGTAGCTCAACTGAATGCCCACGGAGAGCATCTTGATGTCTTGCATCAGCACGCCCATGCGCGCCGCGCGTCCGGCTTGCGCTATCTTCTTGAAGTTGCGCCTCAGGCAGGCCAGCCCCGGCGTGTCGTGGTGGATGCGTGTGTCGTACACCGCCATGCAGCCTTTCAGGAATTCTCCCGTGTTCTTGAAGTCCAGCACAGGATAGCGGCCGGATTTCCACACGCAGGCACCCGTTTCAGCAATGACGGCGGGGTCCTGCCAGCCTACGCCCAATCCGAGCTCGCTGGCCACGGGGTCCCACCCGTTGAGCACGCTCCATCCGCCGCTGCCGCCCAGGCCGGCACCCTTGCGGTACAGCCACTCCTTCAGCGAAACGGTGGGGGAGATGGCGCAGTTGACGATGAATTCTCCGGGGATGGCGTTCTCTGGCACATCCAGCCAGCCGCCCGCGAAATCCACACGCAGCGGTACGTGCGTGGGCGCCTTGATGCGGTCCACCACTTCTGAGCTGGAGGTCTGCTTGCCTTCCGGCGCGTTTTTCTCCATCACCACGAATTCAGCTCCGTTTTCCTCGCAGAACTTGCGCTTGGCGTCCATGTACTGGTCGTCCGTGGTCACCGCCAGGATATCCGGCTTGGCTTTCAGGAACGCGGTGCGGAAGGAGAGCGCCTTGTCCTCGTCCGTGGAGGGTATCACCTCGTTGATCATGGTGAGGTTGCGCAGCAGCTCCAGCTTGTCGTCGTCCTCCAGCAGGGATTTCCTGCCGTACAGACGCCACAGAAGGTCGGCGTTCGGTACGGATACAATCAGGTAGTCGCCCAACTGTTTGGCGTCCTCGAAGAAACGGATATGGCCGGCGTGAAGCACGTTGAACGCTCCGGATACAAATACTTTTTTCATGGCGTAAGAGGAAGAAAAATCATTTTTCCAGACCGAGCCACCGGTAGAAGGCGCGGGTGGGGTTGAGGTCGATTCTGGGCAGGTTGAAAAGGCTGCCGACCGCGCCGAGCGGGTGCGGCGCGCGCGCTGCGCCGGGAGCGGTCGGCGCGTGGTCTGCCGCCAGGTAGCGCCGCAGGGCAGGGATGGCCACCGCGGTGGCCAGTTGGAGTGCCAGCGCACCCCACGGGTTGGCACTGCGTGCCGCTCCGGCGGCAACTGCCGCCTTCCGCGAGCTCTTGAACGCGGTTCGCGCCACCGTGGTGGTTACCAGCACGCCGCCGCACACTGCGGCCAGCGTCTTGAGCGTCGCCAGGCGGGATGAGAGCACGGGTGCCAGTTCATGAACCCCCGTGTTGGCCCGGGCGGCGGAATCCAGCGCTTTCATGCGGGTTTCTCCCACACGCATCAGCGCCGCTTGTCGTCGTTGAGCAAAATCTTCAGGCATTGCACGTCCTTTTGAAGTTCCTGGCGGGTTGCGGGTGCCACGGGCCCGGGCTGGCTGCGCTTGAACGCATACAGCAGGATGCCGCCCAGCACCAGGTTGAGCAGCAGCAGCGCTCCCAGCGCCCATGCCCAGCCCAGAACAGGTGCCAGCAGCACGCATGCAAGCGCACACACCAGCGCGTACGCCGCCAGCGTGAACAGCAGACCCAGCATCAGCAGCACCATGCGCCGCATCTGCGCTGCCGTGTATTCCTGCAGCTCTATGCCCAACAGCTCTGCCAGCGCGCTCGCGTGCTCCACCGTTTCTGCGGCGGTTTCACGAGCGCGCCCCAGCAGGTCCTGTCCTTTTTGGACAGGCTCCTGCACCAAGCTCCTAAGCTGGGTAAACATGTGATGAATCAGTTGCGGGAACCGAGCAGCAGACCCAGAATCAGGCCCACGCCCAATGCGCCGAGCACGCTGCCGGTCGGGTTGGCGCGCACGTAGTCTTCGCCAGCCTTGTGAAGTTCCTTGGCTTTCGTGCAAGTCTCGTCCCAGTTGGCGTTGATCTGCTCACGGGCATCGTTCGCATACTTGCGGGCCTTCTCCACATAGGGGTCGGCGGCTTCGCGCACCTGGTGGTACTTCTCCTCGGCAAAAGCGCGTGCGGCTTCGATGCGGTCCTTGATTTCGGTGGCCGGCTTCTCTTCCGGCGTGGTGGTTGCGTTTTCCATAATCGGTGATTTGGTTGATGTTCTGCGTGTGCGGCATGCAACCGCGCATGCTCCACGCTTTATTATAGACACGCCATTCCCTGTTTTGCAAGAAAAGTTGGACCGTTTTTCCGGATTTTATGACACAGGGTCATGGCCAAGATGCCGATTTTTTTGGGGAAATGCATTTTTTAGTTGTGCGTTTCGGCTTTTCGTCCTATACTGGACATCGCTTCGTATGATTGTTCAAGCCTACTACTATGATCCGTGCATACGCCCCAATTCCTTGGTGGCAGACACAAATGAAGGCTTGTTCCTCTTGAGGGAGGGAGGAATCATCCCTTTAACCGAGAAGCCTCATGCCTCAGATGTTTTGAAGTTGAAAGGTAGGCTGGCCATCTTTCATAAAAAAGGCAATGAACGACCATCGCGAGAGCATCTATCGGAGCTTCAAAGTGCATATTCGTCCAAAACAGACACGATTTTCTTTTTCGAAAACGGGGCGGCGATTCGGCTCGTGCATCGAAACTTCTGCACTCATGGCTTCCACTACGCTACGGGGTCTACGCCTGAGCCCGTGCCAGAGTTTTTTTCAGCCGCGGAAGCGGAAAAGATGCGGATTCTTGAAAAAGACATCTCGGCCAGTCCGTTCTACCGCAGGGTTGATGGTGGTTCCCAACCGTTCGCAGAGCCCGTGGAAATGGCCTATGTTGTGTACCCCGGCTGGCTTTTGCCAAACGAACCGCATTTGTTTCCCCAAACTTCTTTGCTCGGCGATACCTCATCGGTCGATTTTATCATGACCTATTTCGACCAGAAAAGAAATCCGGTTCAAGTGAGTCAATTTTGGCAGATCCCCTCGTTGTTTTGTTCCCTGACCCAAGCTTCCTCCGACCACGGGAAATGGGATATCGCCCCAACCAAGGAGGATGGCTTCTTCCCCGACCATCAGGTGTGCGAGTTCTCCCTCAACAATAGATGTATCGCCGAGTTAATCTGTGTCGATACCTTCTGCGAACCCGCCTATTTCCCCTATCACGACACCTTCACCCTCACGCTCCATTATCTGAACACCTATGAGGCCGATGTCAAAGGTTTGATTGCCCAACTCCTTCATAGGTACGACAACATCATTCCCATTCCCTCCCACCTGTGCGGCAGGGATTAGTGCGGAGATTTCCGGACTCACCCACCGCCAACTCCTCGCCCTCCGGGAAAAGCCGGGGTGGTGATGGGAGCCCCGTCAGGAGAGCAGGGCGGCCCAGGTCTCTGCCTTGAATCCGGGACACACGCCTTTGGAGGTGATGAGCAGGGGGCGCTTCACCAGCATGCCGTCGCCTGCCAGCAGGGCGAGCTGTTCCTCCTCGCTCGTCTGCGGGAGCTTGGCGGAAAGCTGGAGCTCACGGTACTTCATGCCGCTGGTGTTGAAAAAGCGGCGCAGGGGCAGTCCGCTGCGCTGCCACCACTCCCGCAGCTCTGCGGCGGTGGGGTTCTGCTCCACAATGTGGCGGGCGTCAAAGGCGGTGCCGCAGTCCTCCAGCCACTTCCGTGCCTTCTGGCAAGTGCTGCATTTGGGGTATTCCAGGAATAGCGTGTTCATAAGTCTTTATGCCCGGCGGGGCGGGCTGGCGCGCTGCCCCGGCGGATTGCTGAACGCAGTATACATTGCCCGCCTGCGTTGTCACGCATATTTTGCCGGCATTTTTGTGCAGGCAAGCTCCTTGCGTTCTCTCGCGTAAATATTACGGCGGGGCATTATCAATAGACCGCCTCCTCGCTCCAGAGCGGATGCCTTTGCCAATCGCCATACGCGAACCCCACCTCATAATGGATTGTGGAAATACCGCAGTCCGCGAACAGGGAGAACAATCGCTCGCGCCAACCGCAGCGGGGTGCTATCGCCTTCAGCATGACGCTGCATACGGTCAATGCCGCTGCCGTACACACGGGCGATTGCAAAAGGTAGTCCGGATCGTCCTCCGCCAATTGCCACTCATCCTGCTTCGGGATTTGGTATGTCCACTCCCGGCGGTCTGGCGTTTTGAGAACGGGCTTGGCCTTGCCATGCGGGGAAAACTGGAGCCAATGGCGGTTCCACACTCTCCCCTGGTGGGCGCACTCGTTGCGGACGCGGTGCAACAGCGAAACGGCAGAAACAAAGAACTCGCGCGACGAGAAGCCGAATTGCGCCGCGATTTCCGCCACAATCGTGCTTTTCAATCCAACGGAGAGCATGATGTTCAGATTGCCGAACGTGGCAAACTCCATGAAGGCCCACACGGGCAGATTCCTTGCCTCCGCGATGTGCTTGTCATGGAGATAGTGCCGCGCCTCGATGCTGTCGCTGCCGTGATAGACCGCATCCACCCTTTCCATCATGGAGGTGAAGTGTGATTTGCCGTTCCTGCCATGCTTGGCCGTGTGAAACGTGGAGCGGTAATGGGCAATACTGTTTTGCGGATTGACGCTATCGGGCATTCGCGCCGCCAGCACGGATGCAACCTGCTCGCGCAGGGCGATTTCGATTCGGGAAATGGCATCGAACAACAAAAGCCGCAGCTGGTGGTCGAAGCGGTAGTATTCCATGACCCTTTCCCAGCATGTGCCGGGACGAAAATCCTTGGCGCGCTTCATGGGCTGTGTCTCGTCCAAGATGCGCTGGAACTGGTGCCAATAAGCGGAAAGGCGATAATAGTTCACCCGAGAGAGTTGGTGGCACATCTCCCGTTGCAGCTCGTCTGCGGATATCCCTGCTGAACTTACCATTCCGCGCGACACGAGAAGGAAGGCAAGTTCTTTGCGGGTTTTGCAGAAGTGAGGTGTCATGGCTTCTATAAAAAGAGGTGGCCCGAAGTGAGTTTCCTCCCCTCGGGCCGTACAGAGTCTGTGGATTTTTTCGCGGCAACATAGCAACGACCCTTTAGGGCACTCCACGTTTCTGAGAGCTTTTTATCACTACCCCTTGCCCATGTCAAGCGGAATTTTTGCTTTTCTCCACTTTTTCAAAAATCGCCGTGCATTCATCGGGCTTCCCAGCGGATGATTGGAGACGGGTTTGCTTTTCTGCTGAGCAGGAGCGGAATACATTTTTTCAACTTTTTTTAAAAAAAATCGTGCATTGGGGGAATTTGCTGCTTATAAGGGTATAGAGTGACGCATGCGTCGCCTCATCCCCCGATGCTTCATGACGGGTATTCCGTCCGCAGGTCGTCGGGAAGGGGGAACGCGCTTGCAGCTCTCTTGGAAAAATGTCCATTTTAGCTTATGTTGTCAGTATGCACAGATAAACGAGCCAATGAGGTCCATATCTATTATGACCTTGAAGGCAAGGAGTATTTGATCAATCAATTGACCTTTGCCCGTCGGGATGAAGATCATGCATTCTTTCTCTTTGACCTACCCTTGAATGAAAACAAACGGATGAATGAAAACCGCCGGATGTGCGATTTCCTCAATGTCATCTACAATAACAAGGACGAGGACCGCGTGACCATCGACGATGCGCCGCATGGTTGCTCAACGGTGGAAATGTTCCTCTCTGGGGAAACGATGGACCTTCTATTGGAAGCCATTTGTGGCACAAATGCAAACAATAAGGGAAACGAGCTCCGGAACAAGAGCGTCGCAATCAAGTTGACGCATATCTAAAAACTTCTTTGTAAACAACTTACCATGAACAAAACCATGAAAATGCAGTACATTGCCATTATTGCCGGTGCCCTGATGCTTCCGCTGAACGCGCAGGACAATCCTTCCGCCGCTCCAACCGCTCCGGCCGTGCCCCCTGCGGAGGCCGATGCTCCAAAGGCTCCAGCCGAGGCGACGACTCCGCAAATCGTCGAATGCGTGAAGCTGCTGAAGCAGGCCGCCGCAGCGCTGGATGCCCTGAAATCCGCAGCCGACGTCGACAAGACGGCGGAAGCGGTGTCAGCCGGGTTCGATGCCTTGGACAAGCTGGTGGCGAAAGATGCACCGAAACCCACGGAGGCGGATGCGCAGGCCGTGCGCGATGCGCTCACGGCGGTGGCGGAGGCCTGGAGGAAATGCGGGGAGCGCTGCGACGACCCGGATATTGTCTGTGCCACGGCTTTGGTCTACCAGTTTTATATCCGTTACACCCCCATCACGGAAACCATGCTGGAAGAGGACAAAATGATGGGGGCAGAGCTCTCCATTCCGCACGATAGGGAGCCCTCCCCGGAGCTGAAGCGCGAGCAGCAGGCTTGGCTGGCTTCCCTGCAGGCCAAGCACGATGCCGTGGACAAGACCGTATACGGCGGTGGCCGCGGTGCCTCAGACGAGGACGCCATCACCCTGATTCCCTTCCTGGGCAAGGATGCGGATGATGAGGCCACCGACAAGGCGGTGCACGATTACCTGCGCGCGGTGGTCGGTAAGGAAGTGGATGCCTGTTTCATGGGCGTGGAGGCCCATCCGGACGGAAAATTCTTCAAGATCTGCATGTTGTACCGCGGCACCTTCCGTGATAGCGACGGCAATGTGCAGCTGCGCGTGCTTCCGCTCTATTTCCGCGTGAGATAACCCTCCCACGCCGGATGGTTGGAGACAAGTTTTCGCGCTCGAGCGCGCACGCGAAGACCTTGAAAAACTTTCCTGAAAAAACAAAGGCGCACCCTAATGCGCGTTTCCCTTGCGGGAAACTAAGCGGGGTGCGCCATAGCGATTCTCATATGCACGTTCCCCGAACGTATGTCAAGCGCGTGTGGCGGCGTTCTCGCATTTCTGCGCATTCACGCTAGGAAGCCCACGGTGGCGGTGCGGGGGGCGCTGTTGCGCAGCAGGGCGGAAACGGCAAGGCGCAGGTCGCTCTCCTGCAGCTTGGCGTGGTGGAGCCGCGCGGCGTGGAGTGCTGCTTGGCGCACCACGTGCGTGACGTCAGAGAGCGGGCGGTTGGCCAGCTGCGCGGCGTAGCGCGCGAGCGGGAAGCGGGCATGCGGACGCTTCCGAAGGTGGAAACGCAGCAGGGATTCCACCTCTGCGGCGTTGGGCATCTCCATATTGATGTGCGTGCCGAACCGTCCCGTGCGCAGGATGGCGGGGTCTATTCCCTCCAGGGAGTTGGCCATCCCCACCACCAGAATGCGCTTGCTGGCGGCGTCCTGAATGCAGCGCAGGAAGGATGCCACTTCCTCCACCAGGCCGGCTTGCACCTCGGCGATGTGCCCGCTTCGGTTGCGCATGAAGGCATCCATCTCGTCCACGATGATGATGGCGGGCGCGTGGGCTTCCGCCTCGTTGAAGCGCTGCTCGATATGCTGGGCGGTTTCATGCACGTACTTGCTGCCTACGGTGGATGAGGTGATGCGCTCCACATGCCAGCCGAGGTGCTTGGCCAGCGCCTCCACGGCGTATGTCTTGCCGCAGCCGGGCACCCCTTCCAGCACGAAATGCTCCGGGAAGTCGATGCCGAGCTTGCGGTATGCCGCATGGTTGTTCACGATGTCCACCACCTCGCGGTTGAAAAAGGTTTCCAGCTTCTTTCGTCCGGGCAGACGGAACGCCCCGGCGGTGGGCTTCAGCACGGCTGTCTCTTGCGGCGGGGTTTCCCTCTCCAGCGCATCCGCGGCTTCCGCCCATTCCGGGTCGTAGATGCGCAGGAAACCGCAGTTTACCATTTCCGCGCAGTACAACACCATCCCATACAGCACTTTCCGATGCATTCTGCGTTGGCGGTACGCCTCCTCCACCTCCGGGGGAAAATCGCGCAGCAGCAGCGCGCGGAACATGGTGTCGCTCACGTCCTCCACCTCGAACATGGCCTGGTCTATCATTTCATCGTGGAATGTGCTGCCCCGCCCCTTTTTCAAGAGGGCATAGGAAGCGAACGTGTCCAGGGCGTTCTTGCGCATCCTCTGCATGCTCTCCTCTGGGCTGTCTTCGTGCGTGCATATCTGGGGGGCGAAATCATCTGCGGGGGCTTCCTGCGGCTCTGCGGGCTGGGGTGTTTGTTTGGCAAGTTGTTTGAGGATGCGGTTGATGGCGTTGATGGCGGCGCGGTTGGTCTTGTTCTGGGCTTTCAGCTGCCGCAGCAGCTCCTGCATGGTGTCTGGGGTGTCGCTCATGGTTGGAAAAAAAGCGCGTCCCCGCAAGGGGCCGCGCGCCACCCATTATACACGCGATTTCGCTTCGCTCGGAATTTTTTGAAAAAACATCCGAAATTCGGGAGTGCGGCAAACTTGTGGTATAACGGAAGACACACCTGATTTCACTATGAGCAAGACACCCAATACCAAATACACCACCTATTCCTTGCACTTCGCGGATTTCGACCCGGCATTGTTTGCCGACAGCGAGGCATCCTTGAAAGTCGTCTCCGAGAAACTCGCGGATCTGCGGCGCGCCGCCATCGCCGATAACGTGACCGCCGCGCTGGAGATGTACGAGCAGAGAGGCGCGAAGTCGGTGCGCTCTTCTGCCGGCAGAACCAAGAAGGGCGTGTACTACCGCATCAAGGACGGCGACATCGATGTGGGCTACTTCCCCAAAGCACCCAGAGGTTCCGACTGGCGGCGACTCTACAGCGCCGCCGCGGACACCATGGATGAAATGGAGGGGCGGGAGGAAGTCGCTTGGGATGCCATGGTGGCGCTGGTCACGAAAGCCCGGGAGAATGGGAGATTCCCGCAGGATGCTTCCGTGGAGAAAATCGCGCGCCACATGCTGCGCTTGAACGCGGAACGCGATGGCATTCACGACGCCATTTGCGATATGTTTGAAGATGCGTACGACAGTCAGCCATTCTTCGCGTGGCTGGATGGGATGGAGCGGAGATACCTTTCCAGCGTCGGGGAACTGCTCAAAACGGGGCAGGGAGCCCCAGACGAGGATGGCGACGGCGCGTCCGACAAGAGTGACATTTGAGGCAACCTGTGATATGCTGATACCATGACTCTGCAAGAACGAATCGAAGGCTGTATGTGGGGGCTGATGTGCGGCGACGCCATCGGCGCTCCCGTGGAATTCAAGAATCCCGACGAGCTGGAGGAGCGCCACCCCGGCGGCGTGAAGGGGCTCGTCCGTGGGTGGGGTTTCACCCGTTACCTGGAACCGGGCCAAATCACGGACGACAGCGAGATGGCCATCTGCCTGCTGCAATCCCTGGTGGACGAGGGCAAGTTCGATGCCGCCGCCGTGCGCTGCAACTATGTGGACTGGGTGAACTCGCGGCCGGACGACTGCGGTCGCACCATCGGCGACGCTCTGTCGTGCAACCACTACGACCCTGATTCCGAGGCCAACGGCGCGCTCATGCGCATTGCGCCGCTGGCCGTGTTCGCCGCCCTGCATCCGGAGCTGGACTGGCGGGCCGCAGCTCGCGCGGATGCCGCCCTCACCCACATCAACCCCAAGTGTGCGGATGCCAACGTGGTCTATGTGGGCGCCGTGCTGGACGCCCTGAACGGCATGCCCGGGGAGGACATCTACGCCCGCGCGCTGGAGGCCGCCAAGGGCAACCCCGCCCTGCATCAGCTCCTGCTGGACGCCGCCGACACGGAACCCGCGGTCTACCCGCAGGGCGGCTGGCTGCACCGCGCCTTCCCCACCGCGTTCTACCACCTCCTGCATGCCAAGGACTACCCCTCCGCCATCCTGCGCATCGTCAACCTGATTGGGGATCCCGACACGAACGCGGCCATTGCGGGCGCCCTGCTGGGCGCGTACATGGGCATTTCCGCCATCCCCGCCGAATGGCGTAAAACCGTGCTGGCATGCAAGCCCGCATCCCGCCCCGCCAAGTACCACGCCGCCCACGCGGCGGATTTGTTGAAAAAACTTTCCTGAAAATTTCAGCTGCGCGGGAAATCCGTGCTATAACAGAACGACCGAGAGGTATCGGTGGCGCGCTGCGGCGGACGGACGCAGCGCGCCCCTTGTTTTCCCGTCCGAACCCCAAACCCAAGAAGAAGAAACCATGATCTATGCCATATTGAAAGGCGATGAGCTGCAAGTGTACTACAAATCGTGCCTGGTGTACAACTGCGGCCTCGGCAACCTGCGCAACAAGCAGCTGCAGGTGAGCGGCAACACCGTGCGCGTCATCGGGGAGAGCTCTCCCGGTGTGCTCGAGTGCGACGCCTACGAGTTCGACAGCGAAGGCAACTTCCGCGAGATGCGTCAGGAGTTGGTGTGAGTCGACCGCCGTTTTCCGCGCGCCGAAAGTCCCGGTGCGCGGAAAACGGCTTTTTCAAGTCGTTGGTGTTCATTGGGTTGGAATAAAATTTCAAAAATTTTCAAGAGTCGCCAAAAAGTGTGGTATAATACCTCCCGCCGCGCGCCGAAACGGATTCTTATCCGAAACGCGGGCGGCCGCTCAAGGGCTCTGCTAAACAGACCGGCTTGAAAGACTCCATCCCCTGAAAAGATTTCATCTTACCCTGCCTGTGAGTCGGCCCAAGGTCTTGCCCTGGCGAACAACCCAAATTCGTATGCCGGGCTGCCGCTGTGCCCGGACGCCAACCGCTCGAACGGGGACCGGGCGGGGTTTCCCACTCCCCTAAAGGACGCTTTAACAAACTGGTTCTCTGTGCGTTGAATCGTCTTCAAAAATCGCACACGACGATAAATAAGTTAAGGAGACGCTATGATGCAGAGATTGAACCTAAACGTGAAACCTCCACCATAAAAAAGCCAAATTTTATGTTTAAAAATAAATCATACCATCATCCGTCAGCCACGGGCCAGAGTGAAGCCCAACACGATCTCGCCCGTTATTACGAACAGCAAAAGGACACCGCCAACGCCCGTTACCACTACGAGCTGGGGGCCAGGGAGGGAACCGCCAGGGGACATTCCGAATACGGGTTCTACCTTGATTTCTTCTCCACCTGCCGCGCCGACGCCGAAGAGTCGTTCCAGCAGCTCCTGATGGCCGCCAAGCAGGGGGACCTGCAGGCGCAGCTGGAGGTGGCAGCCACCTACGGCATCGGCACCAAGATTGTACGCAAGAGCGCCAAGCAGGAGTTCTTCTGGTACATGACGGCCGCCCGCCGCGGCAGCTACATGGGCGCGTTCGGCGTGGGCCGCTGCTACGCCCACGGCTTCGGGGTCAAGCGGGACCTGCTGATGGCCCGCGCCTGGCTCCACCGCGCGCTGGTCCGCAGCTGCTGGCGCCTGGAGGGGCTGATGGAAAGCCAGGGGCTCATCGACCTCATGGATTCCGTGGCCCAGAGGCTTCCCCGCCACCTGGTGAAAGCCACCCTGCACAACCCCGGCCTATACCGCTTGGCGGTGTAGGTCGGGGCTTCCCGACTACCCTATCCTTTCAACATTCATGCCCATGACAGACCTATTCGCCGCACTGGCGGCGCACGACTCCGATACCACCCGCCGCCTGCTGGAGCAGGGCGGCATTCCGCTCGATGAACCCGACGAGCAGGGGCGCACACCGCTCATGGCCGCCACCGCCGCCGGATTCTGCGGGGGCATCCGTATGCTGCTCGATCACGGGGCCGACATCAACCGCGCGAACGCCCGCGGCCGCACCGCCCTCCATGAGGCCGCGCGCCACCACGGCACGGATGCGCTCGCCCTGCTCATCCGCAGGTGCGCCAGGCCCTGCGTGGCGGATGGCGACGGCAACACGCCGCTCCACCTGGCCGCCGCCTATGAGAACGAGGACGCCGCTTACATGCTCATCAAGCGCGGCTGCCCCGTGCAGTTCCGCAACCATGCGTGCGAAACCCCGCTGGAGCTGGCCATCACCGGGCGCGGGGAGGTTATGCCCCTCCTGCGGGCGTGCAAGCGCGCCGGCGTCAGCTTGAGGGAGGACTCTTTCGCGCGCGGGGATTTCCTGCTGGCACAGGCCGCCCGCCGCAAGCGCCCGGACGAAATCGAGGCCCTCGGCGAGCTCGGCGCACCCACAGCCTGGCACCCCGACCTCGGGCGCGACTCCGCGCTTGCGGAGGCCGTGATGCACAACTCGCTCGAATGCGCGGAGGCGCTCATCCTGCTCGGCTACACCGCCGCGGAGGGGTTTGCGGACGAGCGGCACAGCCTGCTCTCCTGGACCGTCGGCTGGAGAAACACCGCCATGCTCCGCCTCCTCCTGCGCTACGACCCCGCGCCCGAATATCGCCTCGCGGAGAGATGCAACTTCCTCCACCATGCCGCCCGAAACGGCAATGCGGAGATGGCCCACATCCTCCTTGACGCCGGCTTCAACCCCAATGCCGTGGACAACTCCGGCCTGCGCCCCGTGCAGGTGGCCATCCTCGCCAGGCAATTCAATATCGCCAAGATGCTCCTTTCCAACGGCGCGGATGCGGATTGCACCTGCCCCCTCTCCATCGCGCTCAAGAAACGCCACCCCACCCGCAGCCTGCCCATGCTTATGAACGCCCGCAAGGACGATATCCCCCACCTCGTCCACGCCCTGGCCGCATTCGTCAAGCTCCAGCCCAACCGCAACAACCAAATCAACCTCCTAACCCTCGCCGCCATGTCCGGCGACCTCCCCCTCATGGAGCAGGTCCTCCACAAAGACCCCTCCCTCCTCCACCCCGCCGCCGCCCCCGCCTTCCGCCGCTGGCAAAACCTTGCCGCGGAAAGGCTGAACGCGCTGTGCTGTACACCTTCATACATACCATGAGTTCCAGTAAATATACCTCAGATGAGAAAATCCGCATGCTGGAGCAGTTGCTTCCTCATTTGGAGGCACTTCTGCCCATCGTACGCGACCGCGCCGCTTGCCTGCTCAACAACGGCACCGTGGAAAGCGGAAAGCAGCAAATCAGTTCACCCGACAAAAAGTCGTTTTGCGACAACAAGTGCTTGTGCTTGGATAAACCGGGCGCATCATACCAGTCGATTCAAATCGGAATTAACTGGCTTCTGGATGCTTTCGAGGTGTGGCGCAATATCCCGACTATACGTTGGAACAAAGATGGCGTGGTGTATTCTGTCGGCTGGCTCATGAACCCGAATGGCCGCAGATGGAAGACCATCCCCCAAAGGTTCTGGTTCTTACGCTGGAAGAAGAAAGTCATGCAGCATTTTCGTGAAATCCGGTTTTTGGATTTCGCTTCCTTGCATGATGGTGAGATGCTGAACTTCGCGTTGGACGATGGCGATCGGCAGCGCATGTCGGTTGACTTGCATACCAAATTATGCGAAACGCTTTCTGCGATTTACAATCAATATGAAATGCTGCCAAACTATATTTCGCAGGAATCGCAGCGCCTGAAAAACGAGGAGAAGTCGGAGAAGCTACGCCATTTTGAAAACCTCCTCAATCCTCCGGGGCATTCAAAGTGAACGGATGCCACAACCCCGCCCCCGCCTTCCGCCGCAGACAATCACTCGCGGCTGGAAAGGCAGAACGGGGCGAAAAATTGGGCCGCTGACGAGAAATAGCTTGCAGAAGAGTGGCAGTGGGTGTATACAAGTGGGGTTATAGCAGGGGCGTGTTAGGTGTTTCTTGATGAAATGGCACATCTAATTGTAATATGCATATGACGCAAACAGCGCAAAATATATATTATGAAAATTGAAATAGCAGAATCATTGGCGTGTTCGTGGCTTCGACATATTAAAAAATGTCAGGTTGTTCAAACAAATTGGAAGCCATCGGATGAATGGAATATGCAGAATAGGAAAGAATCGGAGCAGATGATCAATGATGCTGCAAAGTTTTTTTCAATTGCAAGAAGCTCTGTCAAGGATTCGCCAGATAAAGAACCGGAAAGTATTTTTAAAAAGAGCGCTAATATGTTGCAGATTTTACGACAAACAGAAAGCGATGTGATAGGGATTCATATTGGGGATAAAGGTGATATCACAGTTTATGCGGTAGAAGTGGCATTCCACATGCAAGGCTTGAATTATAGTGGAGGTAAGAAAGTTACCAAGAGAAAGATCATTGCAAAGGCGATACGAAGCGCCATGAGCGTATATTGTTATCTCGGGCGGAAGAAAGCAGAGTTGAGTTTCATTTCGCCAAAGATTAATCGCTCGACAATTACAGCATTAGAAGGCGTGCAGAATGATATTAATCGTTTTTTTGAGGAAAATCGTTTAGAGTATAAGTTTAAATTAATATTTAATGATGATTTTTGCAGTGAAATTTGGATTCCTGTGTTAGACGTCGTCAATGCGCAAGGAGCATATGACACGAGTGAACTGTGTGCGCGCGCACTCGGAATTCATAAGCTGATGAGTAAGTACAGCTTAGATATGATAAACGCGACGCAACGAAATAGGTGTAATCTTGACCATACAAGCGCGAACAAAATACCAACTGAAACTGTTTCCGTGTGTGATGAGGAATCTAGATATCTTGGGCGTAAAGTTGGGGAGATAGCAGCTCAAGATTTATGTAAATGGTTGGAGCATAAGTGTACAGAAGAGCAAGCTTTCTATTTTTTAGATAAGGAGAACACTAAGCGGGAATTCAAACTTAGTTTTCCATTGCTTAGAAGGGAGAGCGATAAGCGCTACTACAAAACATCGCTAACTATTCACGGCAAGAGTTATTACTTGTGCAGCCAGTGGACGAAAAGGCATCGTAATTCATTGATACAATGGTTAAAGGATCATAATGGATAGAGTAAGTATCAGTCTGGCGGGCAAGTCCTGTATTGTACCTGTCGTGAAATGGTTTTAATGTGCATGGGAATAGAGAGGCAGGCATGCAAACAAAATTGATGCGCAAAAAATGCTTGCGCTCGCTCAGAATGGTCCTAAACTTTGAAAAGAAATAGCAGAAAACATCATTATGTCCCAAGGATATACAAAAATGCGTTACTCTGGAAGAGCATACAACATCGTAACCTCTAAAACGACGACGCTCCAATACCCCAATCTTTGCTGGATGAACATAGGCATAGAAAAATTGGCGTCTCCTTTGTTAGACGGAGGGAAGTACTATTTTTATTGCAACATTGGTGGTGTTGAGTATTTTTACTCTTGTGAAATTGAAAAGCTTCGCGCTTTCTGTAAAAAATGCAACGATATGCGGACAGGAACTCCACGCTATACCTTTTTCATAGACTACGTTGCCGGTGAACTCAGGGTTAATCCTGGCGATGCCAATGAAAGCCTCCGACTCGTGAAGTCAGTTTGGCTTTAAGCCCCACCCCACGGCTTCTGTATGCCGTGCGTCATACGGAGAGCACATCATGCCATGGTAATCCCTCTGCATGGCGGAGGAATGCTGCACTCGAGGAACTCCCGCTGTTGTTCTCGATGTTGCACAAAAAAGCTCCCAACTGCATGCTGGGAGCTTTTTTGTGCGGGGTGATGTACCCTGTTGCGTGGTTTAAGAACCGCTGGTGATGAGGAGGGGGAGGGTGCCGAGGATGATGGAGGCGGCGGCGGAGATGGCCAGGACGGCGGTGGTGATGCCGGGAACCTGGAGGGGCTTGTCCTCCGGGAGGGGTTTCTCCCAATACATGGCGCGGATGATCTTGAAGTAGTAGTAGAAGCCGGCGGCGGCACAGATGATCATGATGACGAGCAGCCAGGAGAGGCCGTCGAAGACGGTCATGGTGTCGATGAGGGCGAGGAATGCCTTCAATTTGGCGATAAAGCCGAGGGTGAGGGGCACGCCGGCGAGGGAGGCGAATGCCACGGTGACGAGGAAGGCGGTTCGGGGGTTGGTCTTGGCGAGTCCGCGGAAGGCGGAGATTTCCTCGCTGCCGCGCTGGGTGCGGACCATGGCGATGGCGTAGAAGGCGGGGATGGTGGCGAGGGCATACGCGAGCAGGTAGGTGAAGACGTTGCTTTCGCGTGTGCCGATGCCGTAGGCGCCGACGCCGAGGAAGAAGACGATGATGAAGCCGGCCTGTCCGATGGAGGAGTATCCGAGGAGCCTCTTGGCGTTGTTCTGGTTGATGGCGCCGAGGTTACCGATGAGCAGGGTGGCGGCGGCCACGAGGGCCACAATCCACACGAGCACGTGGCAGAGGCTGTACTCCGGGTGCATGTAGCGGGAGAACGGCGCGAAGAGCGTGCAGAGCACCACGAAACCGCCCACCTTGGAAGCCACGGCCAGGAAGCTGGAGGTGGGGGTGGGGGCACCCTGGTACACATCGGGAATCCAAACGTGCATGGGGGCGGCGCCCACCTTGAAGAAGGCGCCGAGGAAGAGCATGGCCACGGCCAGGAGGAAGCCTCCGGCAATGGCGGGGGCACCGATGGCGGAGCCTTGCAGGGCCACCTGGGCCACCTGCGAGTTCAGCTCGAAGGTTCCGGTCATGCCGAAGTACCAGGCGGCGCCGAAGACGAGCAGTCCGGTGCTCATGGCGCCGAGCACCAGGTACTTGATGCCGGCCTCCACGGAGCCTTGGTTGCGGCGGAAGTAGCCCGCGAGCGTGTAGGAGCTGAGCGTCAGCACCTCCAGGCTCACGAAGAGCATGATGAGGTCGTGCGCCTGGGTGAGGCAGAAGATGCCGGCGCAAGCCACCAGGGGCAGGGCGAGGAACTCGCCGTAGCCCTCGGCGTTGTCGCCTCCGGCAATGGAGTCGCAGCTCACGGCGTAGTAGTCGTACGCAAGCAGGAGGGTGAGCCCGGTTGCCACGCATGCGAGGAAGCCGAAGAGGTTGCACGGCTCGCCAAGCATGAAGCAGCCCGTGGCGATGGCCGCCACCGCACCGAACACGGCGTACACGCGCTTGTCCAGCTTGGGCCGGAAGGCGTCCGCCATGAGGATGAGCGCCGCGATGCCGACCAGGACGAAGGCCGGGATGAACTGGCACCAAGTGTATGTTTCAGTATAGGGACACATAATGGGGAATGAGTTTCAGGTTAGGCACCGATGGCGGGAACGAGGTTGGAGACGATGTAGGGCAGGATGCCGAAGAGGACGATGGCCACGGTGAGCACGACGGCGGCCGTGGTGTCCAGTGCGGTGAGCCCGGTGGCGCGGTCGGAGGCGTGCGAGACGTCGCCCTCAAAGATGTTGCGGAAGGCGCGGAGCATGTAGACGGCGCTGATGACGAGGCCCCAGAGGGCGAAGATCAGCGTGAACTGCACGGGGCCGAGCCCGCCGAGCCAGTTGGCCAGCGCGCAGCATCCGTCTGCCCCGGGATGCCAATCCACGAAGCAGGAGTAGAAGATGGAGAACTCGCCGGGGAAGTTGGCCAGCAGGGGCAGGCCGATGGAGGCCAGCCCGGCCAGCGCAAAGAGGAAGCCGAGCCACGGCAGCTTGCGCGCCAGGCCGCCCATGGATTCCATCTCCAGCGTGCGCGTCTGGCTCTCAATCTGCCCGGTGAGCAGGAAGAGCATGGAAATCGTCAGGCCGTGCGCCAGCATCAGCAGGGCGGCACCCTTCACCGCCAGCTCGGAGGCCACGGGGCCGCAGCCCGCCACCAGCACCGCGAACGCCAGGAAGAGGTAGCCCATGTGCATGACGGAGGAGTTGCCCAGCATGTCGTCGAGCCTGCGCTGTGCAATGGTGACGATACCCACCCAGAGCACGTTGCCGAGCAGCAGGACGAGCAGCAGGTTGTTCCAGCAGCCGAAGAGTGAATCAAGCCCCTGCGGGCCGAAGACGTACGCCAGCGTGAACAGCCCGTACAGGCCGAACTTCTTCAGCACGCCCGCATGCAGCATGGCAATGGGCGTGGGCGCGCTCGCATACGCGGGGGCCGCCCAGGAGTGGAACGGGAAGAGCGACACCAGCGTGCCGAAGCCCGCCAGCAGCAGGCCGCCGATGATGCAGCCGTGCTCCGGGGCAATGCCCGCGTGGAACGCGCGCGCCATCATGCTGAAGCTGTAGGCGTGCATCTCCCAGCAGAGCATCAGCAGGCCCGCCAGCAGCACCATGGATGCCAGACCCAGGTACAGGGTGGCGGTCCACGCCACGGTGCGGCGGTCGCCGCGGCCGTAGCAGCCGATCATCACGAAGGTGGGGATGAGGGCCAGCTCATGGAAGCCGTAGAAGGCAATGATGTTGTCGGACATGAACGCGCCCATGGCGCCGGTGGAGAGCAGGAGGGCGGAGATGGCCCAGCTGCGCTCGGCGTCCTTGTTGGGGGCCTTCAGGCCGATGGTGGCGGCCAGCGTGACAATTGCGGTGAGCAGCACCATCACCTTGGCCAGCGGCAGCACCGCCGGGTCCACCGTCAGCTGCACCGGGCAGCCGAACAGGGTGGACGCGCAGCACTCCGCGGAGCAGTGCGGGCAGAAGACCGCGCCCAGGGCCATGAACAGGGTGAGGGCGGCGCTGGCGATTGCCGTCAGGCGGCCGGGAGCCTTCGCCAGACCGATGAGGGCGGAGGCAATCACAGGGATGAGGATAAGCCAGATAAGCATGGTAGTCAAATCAGGTTAATGGTGGAAGAAGACGAAAAGGAAGACAACGATGACGAGGCCGAGGCCCGTGACGAGCGCGTACCCGCGCAGCGAGCCGCCCTGGATCCAGCTGAGCAGCTTGCCCACGCGGCTGGTGGCCCAGGCGAGCCCCTGCACCAGGATGCCGCGGATGAGCGCGGTGTCCACACCCTCGATGACGCCCGCCAGCAGCTTGTCCTGGAAGAAGCCGATGACCACCTTGTCGTAGAAGCAGTCAATGTAGAGGCGCTTGCGGAGGGCGGTGGAGATGCAGTTGCCGGCCAGGGGGTCCTGGCTGCGCTTGCCGAAGCCGTAGACGATGACCGCGGCGAGCAGGCCGATGACCAGCGCGCCCAGGCTCACGAAGAACGGCGTGCCGATTTCCATGCCGTGGGCGTGGAAGCCCTCGAAGGGCACCAGCTCATCCGCCACAAAGCCGTAGCCGGCAATCACGGCCATCACGGCCAGGATGATCAGCGGCAGCAGCATCCAGGCGGAAGCCTCCTTGGCGTGCTCCGCACCGTGGTCGCGCGCCTTGCCGAGGAATGCCACCAGGCAGAGGCGGGTCATGTAGAAGGTGGTGAGGGCGGCCACTCCGGCGCCGATGTAGAAGAAGACGGGGGATTTCTCCAGCGCGGCATCCAGGATGGCCTCCTTGGAGAAGAAGCCGGAGGTGCCGGGGATGGCGATGAGCGCCGCCGTGCCCAGGATGAAGCAGAGGACGGTGAGCGGCATGCGCTTGGCCAGGCCGCCCATCTTCCAGATGTCCT
Organism: uncultured Verrucomicrobiales bacterium; assembly: GCA_937905985.1. Taxonomy (GTDB): domain Bacteria; phylum Verrucomicrobiota; class Verrucomicrobiia; order Verrucomicrobiales; family Akkermansiaceae; genus Akkermansia. The sequence continues at coordinate 26,500 of CALCWC010000152.1, forward strand.
GCTCATGGTGGCAGCAGACAATCACCGCGCCCGCGCCCAGGAAGAGCAGGGCCTTGAACCACGCGTGCGTGTACAGGTGGAACATGGCGGCCTCGCCGGCCAGCAGGCCCACGGCCATCACCATGTAGCCCAGCTGGGAGAGCGTGGAGTACGCCAGCACGCGCTTGATGTCGTCCTGCTGCGTGGCAATGATGGCGGCCATCACAGCCGTGATGGCACCCACGGAGGCAATCACCGTGGCGGCGGTCTCCGTGAAGGCACCCGTGCCCATGCTCACCTGAAGGCGCACCAGCATGTACACACCGGCGGCCACCATGGTGGCGGCATGGATGAGGGCAGATACCGGGGTGGGGCCCTCCATGGCGTCAGGCAGCCACACATGCAGCGGGAACTGGGCGCTCTTGCCCACCGCGCCGCAGAAGAGGAACAGCACCACAGCCGTGAGCACGGCCGGGGCTACCTGCGCCGTGGCAGCCCCCATGCCGGCAAACTGCAGCGTGCCGAAGGCGCCCGCGGTCAGCAGGATGCCGATGAGGAAGCCGAAGTCGCCCACGCGGTTGGTGATAAAGGCCTTCTTGGCGGCGTCCGCCGCGGAGTCCTTGTGGAACCAGTGGCCGATGAGCAGGTAGGAGGAGAAGCCCACCATTTCCCAACCGATGAAGGTCATCACCAGGTTGTCCGCCAGCACGATGGTGCTCATGCTGAACATGAAGATGCTCAGGCCGGCGAAGTAGCGGCTCAGGTTGGAGTCGTCCCCCTTCATGTAGCCTACGGAGAAGAAGTGCACCAGCATGCCGATGCCGGTCACCACCAGCATCATGCGCAGGGCCAGCGGGTCCAGAACCAGGCCCATGCTCAGGCTCTTGGCCACATCGCCGCCGCAGGGCAGCCAGGTGTACGCATCAGGCGTGCAGCTGCCGCCGCAGAACAGCAGGTGGCAGCAGAGAACGAAGGTGGCCACCACCGACAGGATGGACAGCGTGGCGGCCGTGCGCGGGCTTTTGCTGAAGCAAAGCCAGTCAATGGCAGCCACCACCAGCGGCAGCAGAAGGAATAGCCAGGGAAGGTTGTTCATCATAAGAATGTTCGGGGGTTAGTCTTTCATGGAGTTGAGGGCGGTGCTTTCCACCGTTCTGCGGGCACGGAACATGCAGACGATGAGGGCGAGGCCGATGGCGACCTCCGCGGCGGCGATGCCGACAACGAAGAGAGCCATCACCTGGCCGTCATAGACGGGCAGGCCGTGGGTGCCCTGTGCGCGGGAGAAGGCCACGAGCGCCACATTGGCGGCGCTGAGCATCATTTCCAGGCACATGAACACCACGATGATGTTCTTGCGGATCAGCACGCCGGCAAGCCCGATGGCAAACAGGATGCCGGAGAGGATAAGGTAATGCGCTAATGTAATCATGGCGGGGAAGGGGGTTAGTCTTTGCGGAGCTTGCGGGAGAGCGCCACGGCACCCACCGCGCCGGCCAGCAGGCCGAAGGACAGGATGGTGAACGCAATGCTGTACTTGCTGAACAGGGCGAAGCCCAGGAGCTTGGTGTCCGGGATGCTGTTCATGGCGGGCTGCTCCTGGCCGGTGACGTGCTGCATCACCTTGGCGGCGGCTTCCGGCTTGAGCTCCGGCAGGGCGCCACCCAGGGCGGGCGTGTCGTCCTGCACGGCGAGCGCAGGCTGGTCACCCTCGCAGCAGGTGCAGGCCCCCGGCAGGTGGATGGCCACGCTGGTGACCATGGCGGCGAAAATGGCCGCCACCACCACGCCAAACAAGTTGGCCAGGAAGTTCGGGCGCTCCTCGCACTTGAGGTCCAGCATCATCACCACGAACAGGAAGAGCACCAGGATGGCACCCGCGTACACGATGATTTGCACAATGCCCAGGAACTGCGCGCCCAACCCGAAGAGGATGCCCGCCGTGCTGGCGAAGCAGAGCGCCATGTTCATGGCGGAGGTCACAGGATTGCGGAAGGCCACCACGCCAATGGCGAAGATGACGGCCAGCACCGCAAACACGTAGAAAAGGATGGTTTCAGTCATGGTGGTGGATTATTTGTGTTCGTTCCATTTGTTGACGAGGCCCTTCTTGGTACCGCCGAGGCGGTAGAGGGTCTCCTTGTTGCGCACGGCCTGGCTGCGGTCCGTGGGCGTGATGAGGTATTCCTTGGAGAGGAAGATGGCTTGCTCCGGGCAGGCCTCCTGGCACATGCCGCAGTAGATGCAGCGCAGCATGTCAATCTCGAACTCCGCCGGGGCCTTCTCCTGCTTCTGGCAGTTGGAGTCCGGGGAGACCGCTCCGGGCACCACGCGGATGGCGCGCGCCGGGCAGATGAACTCGCAGAGCTGGCAGGACACGCAGCGCTCGCGGCCGTCCTCGCCGTGCACCAGCGTCGGCGCGCCGCGGTAGTACTCCGGCAGGCGCTCGTCCCAGCGCGTTTCCGGGAACTCCATGCACACGCCGATGCCGTGGCTGTTGAAGTCGTTGCGCCCGCGGCTCTTGTGGCACACGGAGAGCGCCAGGTGCTTGAAGGTGAGGGCAAGCCCCTTCACCAGCTCCACCACGTATATCTTGTCCAGGATGGAGAACTTGGGTCGTTTGATGTGAATGTAGGACATGGGGGGAAGGAGGTTACTTGACGAAATAGAGGATGGCCGCGGTAAGGAAGATGTTGGCGACGGTGACTTCGAGGAAGACGAGCCAGCCGAGCTTCATGACCTGGTCCCAGCGGAAGCGGGGCAGGGTCCAGCGCACCCAGACGAAGAAGAAGATGAAGGCGAGCAGCTTCACCAGGAAGGCGATGAACTGGCAGAGCACCGCCAGCCAGTCGCAGTAGCCCGCCAGCGCGGCATCCGCGCCGAAGCCGATGGACCAGCCGCCCAGGAAGAGGGTGACCACCACGGCGGAGCCGATGACCATGGCGGCGTATTCACCCATGAAGAACGAGGCGAACTTCATGGAGGAGTACTCCGTGTGGTAGCCGCCGACGAGGTCGGTTTCGCATTCCGCCATATCGAAGGGCGTGCGGTTGGCCTCCGCGAACACGCAGGTCACGAACACCACGAAGCTGATGAGCAGCGGCAGCATGAGCAGCCAGCGCTCGATGCCCAGGCCCTCGCCCCAGACGGGCAGCAGTGTCCAGCCGTTGTCCGCCTGGTACTGCACGATTTCCTGCAGGTTGAGGGTGCCGAAGATCATGAGCAGCGGGATGATGGCCAGGCCCATGGCCACCTCGTAGGAGATGAGCTGGGCGGTGGCGCGCAGGCCGCCGATGAACGGGAACTTGGAGTTGGAGGACCAGCCGGCCAGCGTGAGGCCGTACACGGAAAGCCCGGAGATGGCGAATATCCACAGCGGGCCGATGCCCAGGTTCGCCACGCACATTTCAATGGCTCCGTAGCACGTGTCCACGTGCGAGGAGAACGGCACCACCGCCGCCGCCACCAGCGGCGGACCCAGCACCAGCATGGGCGCCACAATGAAGTACAGGCGGCGCACATAGTCCGGCGTGGTTTCCTGCTTCAGGAAGAGCTTGCCGCCGTCCAGACAGGGCTGGATGAGACCCAGCAGGGGGATTTCACGGTCGCAGCGCAGCCACTTGCAGAGCTTGGCAATCCAGCAGGTCTCCGGCACGCCGAAGAACTGCAGCCAGCTCTTGAGGGGCTGCTGCTCCTTGCTGCCGAAACGCTTCAGCAGGAAGAGGGGAAGACCCGCGCGGTTGGGACCGGGGCGGTCCTGGATCCAGCCGGCCACGCGGCGTTCAATCCACACGGAGATGACGACGAAGGCCAGGATGACGGCGAACATGAGCACCAGCTTGACCACTGTGGTCAGGCTGTAGAACACGATTTCGTTGCTCATGAGCTCGTCCCACCATTTGATGATTGTTTCCATAGTCTGTTGCTAAGTGAGGGTTTTACTTCTTGGCTTTCTCGCGCTCGATGAGGGGGATGGTGACCCCGGTTTCAATGACTTGCCTGCCCTGGTTGCCGATGGCACCCCAGGTCAGCCCCTGCAGCGGCTCGTACTCGCCCGCCAGCTGGTCGAACAGGTGACGCGCGCTCGGGCATGCGGTGATCATATCGTTGTCGCAGCCGAAACGCTCCAGCAGGTAGCGCAGGATTTCCCAGGTGTCGCGGGCGTTGCCCACCGGCTCGATGGCCCGGTTCAGGCGCTGGATGCGGCCCGTCACGTTGATCATGGTGCCGTACTTCTCCGCAAAGGTCGTGCCCGGCAGCACCACGTCCGCATGCGGGGTGGTGCCGTCCTCGTTGTGCGCCACGCACAGCAGGTAGTCCAGCTTCTTCAGGTCGTCCGCAGAGAGCCCCGCGGCCACCACGTCCTCGTTGAGGACGATGAGGGAGCGGATGGCACCGCTGCGCACGCCGTCCAGGATGTTGGCCAAGCCGGAGCCGTCGCGGCCCAGGATGAGCTTGGAACCGTTGGTGTTGGGGTTGCGGTCCTCGGCAATGAGCATGTTGTCGCTCTCGCCCTTGCGCGGCACCACATCGTACTTGGTGATGCCCAGCAGGTCCACCAGCGTGCGGGTGAGGTAGAGTTCCTCGTTGGTCATGCGGGCGGAGGCGATGACGGCGGTCTGGCCGGCGTCGCACTTGCGGATCTGCTCGGAGACCATGTTGAGGGTAGCCTCCCAGGCGGCCTTGCGCTGGGGAGCGCCAATGTCCGTGCGCACGAGCGGGTGCGTGAGGCGCGTCTCCGCGTTGATGTACTTGTAGTTCAGGCGGTGGTTGTCCGGCATCCAGCAGGAGTTCACCTCGTCGTTCTGGCGCGGGGTGATGCGGTAGATCTGCTGCTCGCGGCTCCAGATGTTGATATTGGTCCCGGTGCCGCAGTTCACGTCGATGGTGGGCGTGCTCTTGAGGAACCAGACGCGCATCTTGAAGCGGAAGTCCTTGCTGGTGAGGGCGCCCACGGGGCAGAGGTCCGTGGTGTTGAGGGAGTAGTTGCTGTCCAGGCGCTTGCCGGGGTGGCAGGCGATGGCGTTGTGGCCGCCGCGGCCAACGACACCGAGGATTTCCTCGCCGACGATTTCCTTCATGAAACGGACGCAGCGGCGACAGAGCACGCAGCGCTCCTGGTCCAGGTTCACGCGCTCGCCGATGGAGATGTTCTTGCCCTTCTTGATCTTGGCTTCCGTGAAGCGGTGGGTGCCGCGCCCGTAGTCGGAGGCGTACTCCTGCAGCTTGCACTCGCCGGCCTGGTCGCAAATCGGGCAGTCCAGCGGGTGGTTGGTCAGCAGGAACTCAAGCACGCCGCGGCGCGCTTCCAGCGTGAGCGGGCTGTTGGTGCGGATGCCCATGTTCTCCGCCACGGTGTTGGCGCAGGCAATGATGGCGCGGGGCATCCAGCTGATGGTCTGGTAGCCGTCGGCGTTGTAGACGGGTTCAGCGCCGGGAGCGAGGCGCGGGGGCATGCCCTGTTCCACCAGGCACATGCGGCAGGAGCCGGCGATGGAGAGCTTGGGATGGTAGCAGAAGCACGGCACATGCGCGCCCACGGAGTTGCATGCGTCTGCAATGCGCGTGCCCTTGGGGAAGCGGTACCATTTGCCGTTGATCTGGACGTTGACCTTGCCTTCGGCGGCGGCCTCGTCTTTCGGCAGGATTGCGGGTTGAGTGCTCATTCTAGTGAAAGGTTAGTCTTCGCGGGTGAGGAATTTGTTGGCCGCGGCGGTTTCCGGGTTGTGGGCCTTGGCGGCGTTGATGGGTTTGGTGAGTGCCAGGAATTCCTCCCGGAACTTGGTGGTGAAGGCCTGGGTGGGCCAGCTGCAGGCCTCGCCGAAGGCGCAGACCGTGCGCCCGCAGATGTTGTCGGCCACGGATTTCAGGAGGTCCACGTCCTCCGGTGCACCCTTGCCCTCGCAAATGCGCGTGGAGAGCTTGTACATCCACGGGTTGCCCTCGCGGCACGGTGTGCACTGGCCGCAGGATTCCCACGCGAAGAAGCGGTTCAGGTTGTTGAGCATCTTGGGCATGCTGCGGGTGTCATCCATCACGATGACGCCGCCGGAGCCGCTCATGGAGCCGTGCTGGGCAATGGAATCCAGGTCCAGCGGGATGTCGAACACGCTCATCTCCTTCACGGAGCCGTCAGGGTTCTTGGCTTTCAGCACCTCGTCGCAGCGCATCACCTTGGCGGATGCGCCGCCGGGGATGATGGCCTTGAACGTGCGCCCGTCCTTCGGGCCGCCGCACAGGTCGTACAGCAGCTCGCCGTAGGTCAAAGAACCGGACACGATTTCATAATAGCCGGGGCGCTTCACGTCGCCGGACACGCCGATGATGCGGGTGCCCGGGGAGCGCTGGGCGCCTTCCGCGGCGTAGGCCTCCGCGCCGCGCATCATGACCTGGCGCACCTGGCAGAGGGATTCCACGTTGTTGACGATGGTGGGGCAGCCGTAAAGGCCGATGGCAGCGGGGAAGAAGGGGGGCTTGATGCGGGGGTAGGGGCGCACGCCCTCGATGGAGTTGATGAGGCCGGTTTCCTCACCGCAAATGTAGGCACCGGCGCCGCGGTGCAGGATGAGCTTCAGGTCAAACCCGCTGCCCAGGATGTTCTGGCCGAGGAAGCCGCGCTCCTCCGCCTCGCGGATGGCCTGGCGCACAATCTGCGCGCCCTCCGGGAACTCCTCGCGCATGTAGATGACCGCAAAGTGGGCCTGCACCGCGTAGCATGCAATCACAAGGCCCTCGATGAGCTGGTGCGGGTCCTGGTGCACCACGAAACGGTCCTTGAAGGTGCCGGGCTCGGATTCATCGCAGTTGCACACCAGGTACACGGGCTTGGTGTTGCCCTTGGGGATGAAGGTCCACTTCACACCGGTGGGGAAACCTGCGCCGCCGCGGCCGCGCAGGCCGCTCTTCTTCACCTCCGCTATCACATCCTCCGGCTTCATCTGGATGGCCTTTTTCAAGGTCTCGTAGCCGCCGTCGGCAATGAAGCAGTCGATGGACGGGTTGTAGCCCTCCCTGTCGACGTTGCGGAAGATGCGGCGCGTCTCCTTGGGGTGCGGCTCGCGTCCGGGTTTGTAGGTAATCTCGCTCATGTTCGCAAAGGGTTACTTGTTCTTCAGTTCATCGATGAGGGCATCCACCTTCTCCGGGGTCATCTGGGAGTGCAGCGTGTCGTTCACCATCACGTTGGGGCCGAAACCGCAGTTCGCCAGGCATTCCACAGGCTCGATGCTGAACAGGCCGTCCGGGCTCACCAGCATGGGGTCGATTTCTCCCATGTCCGCCGCGTTCACGCCAATCTTCTTGCAGATGTGTTCAATCAATTCCTCGCCGCCGCTCATGGCGCAGGCTATGGTGTGGCACACGCGGAAGTGGTACTTGCCGGGGCAGCGGCGGTGGATGCCGGGGTAGAAGGTGACCACACCGTCCACGTGGATGGGCGTGCTCTTGCATTCCTGGGCAATCCACTCCACGGCGGCGGGGGTGATGAAGCCGAACTTCTCCTGCACCAGGTGGACGAGGGGAAGGATGGCGGACTGCTCCTTGCCTTCCGGGTACTGCGCAATGTATTCGCGCGCTTCGGCGGTCAGCTCCGGCGTCACCTCGAACTTCGGGAAGTGCTTTTCTCCGGGGGAGGGTTCCGTTTCCGCCAGACGGTCGATGGCATCAGGTTTCTCAGACATGGTATGTAAGGTGGTTAAGGTGGTTTTTCGTTAGCGGTCGCATTCGCCCTGCACAAAGTCGAACGAGCCCAGGATGGCGCCAATATCGCTCACCAGGTGACCCGGCAGCAGGTGCGGCAGGATGGAAAGCGTGCAGTAGGAGGGGCTGCGCATCTTCAGGCGGTTGGCCACGCCGCCGCCCTTGGAGTCCAGGAAGAAGCCAAGCTCGCCCTTCGGGTTCTCCGCGGCGAAATACACCTGGCCCTCCGGCGCGTTCACGCACTGCGTGCTCACCATGAACTGGCGGATAAGCTCCTCCATGCCCGTCATCACGTCCTGCTTCGGCGGCAGGATGCCCTTGTCCAGCTGCACCCAGATGGGGCCGCCCGGCATGTTCTTGATGACCTGGCGGATGATGCGCACGGACTGGCGGATTTCCTCCATACGCACCTGGAAGCGGGCGTAGCAGTCGCCCTCCTTGGCCACGGGGATGTCGAACTCGTAGTTCTCATAGCCCAGGTAGGGGTTGGTCTTGCGGAGGTCTCGCTCCACGCCGCTGGCGCGCAGGTTGTTGCCGGTCATGCCGCACTGCAGCGCCATCTCGCGCGGGATCACGCCCACGCCAACCAGTCGGTCAATGAAGATTTTGTTGTGCAGCAGCAGGCGCTCCATCTCGTCCACCGTCTTGAGCGCGCTGTCGCAGAAGTCCAGGATTTCCTTCTCGATGCCCTTCGGCAGGTCGCGGGTCATGCCGCCGATGCGCGTGTAGCTGGACGTGAAGCGCGCGCCGCAGATTTTCTCGTACAGGTTGTGCACGCGCTCCTTTTCCTCGAAGGCGTACAGGAACACGGTCATGGCACCGGTGTCCATGGCGTACACGCCCGTGCCCAGGAAGCAGGATGAGATGCGGGAAAGCTCGCTGCACAGCACGCGGATGGCCTGCCCGCGCTCCGGAAGCTCCCAGCCCAGCAGCTTCTCCACGGCACAGGCGTAGGCAATGTTGTTGCTCATCGGCGCCAGGTAGTCCATGCGGTCCGTGTATGTCACAAACTGGTTGTAGTGGCAGTTTTCCGCTATTTTCTCCATCCCGCGGTGCAGGTAGCCGATCACGGGGTCGCAGGAGACGATTTCCTCGCCGTCCACCACCAGCTTCAAGCGCAGCACGCCGTGTGTCGCGGGGTGCGACGGGCCTACGTTCAGCGTCACAAGCTCGCCGCGCTCGTCGGCGTCGTTCTCCAAATAGGCCGCCCCGGCTCCCAGCGTATCGGGGACTTCTAAAGTCTTGGTCGTCTTCATAAGCAGATTTTCCGCATGCGGGAACATTCATGCCCGCCCGCGCGCCGGAATTGTACCCTCTCTCCCTTCCCTTTTCAAGCCTAAACTGCCTTTTTCCGCGGAAAATGAAAGGGCAATTTTGGATTGGGAATTTCGAGGATTTCGGATTTGGGATTTGTTTGCTGACACGCGTGGTGTGCGGCATGCTCCACGCTGAGGTTCGCTGCCTCCAATAACGCAAAAGCCCCTGCGCGCGGAGCGCGCCTAACTTTCCAAATTGTAAATCGTCAATCCGTAAATCGTAAATCTTGTTGACATACATCCGCCTTGCACCATCCGCGCCCGCTCTGTATGATACCCGCATGAAGGTAAACGCCGAGCAACTGGAACAAGTGCGCGCCTGGGCCGCACAGGGCATTGATTTGAACGGCATCCAGAAGCGTCTGGCTTCCGAATGCGGGGTCCATCTCACCTACATGGATGTGCGTTTCCTGCTGCTCGACAACGGTATTGAGATAGCCGCCGCGCCGGAGCCGGAGAAGAAGCCGGAACCCTCCGCACAGGCCGCTCCGCAGGCGGAGACCGCTGCCGATGCATCCGCCCCCGCCGACGGCAAGCCCGTGGTTACGCTGGATGAGATCCAGATACCCGGTGCCGTGATTTCCGGCAAGGTGGTGTTCCCCGGCGGCGCCAAGGGCGCCTGGCTTATCGACAACGCAGGCCGTTTCGGCTGGAGCGACCTTACCGGCACCCCCTCCCCGGAGGAAATGCAGGCCTTCCAGTTTGAGCTGGCCCAGCTCCTCCGCCGCGCGTGATTTGAATCCCCCCGCGCCGAGGAAAGGCGCCCTTCCTAATCCTAATCTTAATCCCCAATTGCGAGCCGTCAGGCTTGCGGGTACAGGCTCTTACGGCCGACGGAGTGGTACTCGAACCCGGCGTGGACGGCGTTATCGCCGTGCATCACGTTGCGGCCGTCGAAGATGATGGGCAGCTTCATGAGCTCGCGCACGCGCTGCAGGTTCGCGTTGGCAAACTGCTTCCATTCCGTGGCCACCACCAGCACCTCCGCATCGCGGGTGCATTCGTACATGTCCTCGCAGTAGGTCACCTGGCAGCCCTCCAGCGCTTTCGCCCCGGTCTCCATGGCCTTGGGGTCGTACGCGCTCACAATGGCGCCCTCCTCGCACAGGCGGCGGATGAGCTTCACGGCCACGGATTCGCGCACGTCGTCCGTGTTTTGCTTGAAGGCGATGCCCCAGACGGCGATGCGCTTGTTGCGCAGCACCCAGAGCTTCTCTCGCAGGCGGTCCATGAAGTGGTCCAGCTGGTGGGCGTTGATCTTCTCCACTTCCTCCAGCAGGTGGAGGGGAGCCCCCAGCTGGTGGGAGATATTGATGAAGCCCTTCACGTCCTTGGGGAAGCAGGAGCCGCCGTAGCCCAGGCCGGCGTTGAGGAAGTGGCGCGAGATGCGCTTGTCCATGCCGATGCCCATGGCCACCAGCTGCACGTCCGCACCGGATTTCTCGCAGACCTGTGAGACGGCGTTGATGTAGGAAATCTTGAGGGCCAGGAAGGAGTTGGCGGCGTGCTTGATGAGCTCCGCGGAGGCCAGGTCCACCTCCACGATGGGGGCGTTGAAGGGCTGGTACACGCGCTTCATCATGTCCATGGCGCGCTGGGAGTTGGTGCCGATAACCACGCGGTCCGGGTTCATCAGGTCCTGCACCGCGCTGCCCTCGCGCAGGAATTCCGGGTTGGACACCACATCCACGTCCACATCCAGCCCGGCGTAGCGGGAGATGACCTCGTACACCTTCTGCCCCGTGCTCACGGGAACGGTGGATTTGTCCACCACGATGCGGTAGCCGTACTCGGGGCGCATGGCTTCCGCTATCTCGTGGGACACGGCTTCAATGTAGGAGAGGTCCACGGAGCCGTCCTCGTGCGGGGGCGTGGGCACGGCAATGAAGATGATGTCGCTCTGGGCCACGGCCTCGGCGAGGTCGGAGGTGAAGGAGAGCCTGCCGGCTGCCACGTTGGAGACAATCAGGTCTTCCAGGTCCGGTTCGTAGATGGGCATCTTGCCCTGGCGCAGGGCTTCAACCTTCTTCTGGTTGTTGTCCACACAAATCACGTTGTGACCCACTTCCGCGAAACAGGTTCCCGTGGTGAGGCCGACATATCCGGTACCGATGATGGCAAGATTCATGAGAAAAGAGGGAAAAATTGTTCGCGGCAATTATAGGTGCAATGCACCAAAAGGCAAGCCTGAAATGGCGGCCATGGCAGGGAATTGTGCGGGGCGGGGTCACGGGGCGTGTGAGCGCTGCCGCCCGCCTATTCCTGCGGCAGGCGCTCTGCCGCGGCATCCGGAATGTTGAGCAGTTTCACGCGCGAAGAATCGCCGTGCAGGAGCTCGATGGACGATTTGGGCACGCCGAGTCTCTTGGCGAGGAAGGTTGCGACCTCCTTGTTGGCCTTGCCGTCCACGGGCGGGGCTGCGATGCGCAGCTTGAGCACGCGGCCGGCGTGGGGGTCTTGCTCCCAGCCGATGATTTCGCTGCGGGAGGCCCCGGGGGTTACTTTGACGGCGAGTTTCATGGGCGGGAAGAGGAATCAAGCATGGAGGCGGCCACCTGAAGGCGGGTGAGCTCCTTGCCGCAGGCTGCCGCCTGCTCCGGTGTGGGCAGATCGCGGTGCGTGTGGATGCCGTCCGTCAGCAGGAACGGCAGCAGCAGGATGTGGCGGGACTGCATGCCCTCCATCACGGCTGCGGCCTCCGGCGTTTGATGGAAGTAGCCCAGCGCCACCTCGGTGCCGGGCAGCAGCTCGCGCAGGCGGCGGCAGAACAGTGCGGGTTCCGGAGGCGGCTCCGGCAGCTTGGAGCCGTGAGCCACCACCAGGATGCCCGTGTCCGCCTGCAAGCGGTCATGCTCCCGCAGGCGGCGTGCGGCGGCTTCCGCCAGCCAGGGGGAAGCCCCCAGCACGGGCTGGAAGAACAATGGCGGAGTGGCTCCCTGGAAGCGGCGGGCGTAGGCATGGTGCAGCCACTGCTGCAGTTTGGCACCGCTGCTGGTGCCGCTGAGCATGAACATGGGGTACACCAGGATGGGAGCGTCCGGCGGGGGCAGGCTGGCGCTTTCCATCGGCTCGTGCAGGTGGCAGCGGAACAGGCGGCTGGATGGTATGCGGATGCCCGGCGGGTCCAGCGCCATGCCCTTTTCATTGTAGCTCACCACCAGGTAGTAGCGCTTCCATTTGTGGTGCCGCCGCCAGAACAGCACGCCCGCCGCCGCCAGCAGCAGCTGCGCCACCGCAAAGTGGAAGTAGATCAGGTGCCGAAGGTGCGTTTCCTCCTCCGCAGCCAGCTCCGCTTGGGAAAGGCGCACGCCGCAATCCACCGACCCCCAGACGGCGGCCAGGAACGCCAGGCAGCCCAGGATGAACAGCGCTTGGTTGCGGCCGCGCTTCACGGGTTGCGGCGGTTGCGTGGGTTACACGGAAGCCTCGGCGTCTGCCGCCTTCTGGATTTCCTCGCGCAGGTTGTGCTTCTCACTGAAGTACAGCACCACGGGAGAGGCGATGTAGATGGAGGAGTACGTGCCGATGAAGATACCCAGCAGCATGGTGATGGAGAAGTCGCGCATGGACGGACCGCCCAGCACAATCAGCGATATCAGCACCGCGATGGTGGACAGCGAGGTGAGCAGCGTTCGCGACAGCGTGGTGTTGATGGCCTCGTTCATGATGTCCACCAGCTTCTCGCTCGGTTCCGCCGTGCGCAGGCGCTCGCGGATGCGGTCGAAAATCACGATGGTGTCGTTGATGGAGTAGCCGGCCACCGTCAGGAACGCGCCGATGTGGATGATGTTCAGCTCCGTGCCCATGACCACCACCAGCGCGATGATGCCGAACACGTCGTGCGCCGTGGACACCAAGGCACCCATGGCGAAACTCCATTCGAAGCGCAGCGCCAGGTACAGCGCAATGCCAAGCATACCCGCCAGCAGGGCGAAGCACGCCGTTCTGAAGAACGCCGAACCCAGCGACGAGCTCACGTCGTCGATGGACGGCGCCTCCAGCTCGGCCATGTGCGGAATCTTCTCGCGCAGCTCCTTGTCAATCTGGATGGCCTCGTCCTTGTTGGCGCAGCGGACCTTGATGTTCCAGTCCGTGCCGCTGGTGAACTTCTGTGCGGTGGCTTCCTTGGAGAGCTGCATGCCGACCACGTAGTCCTCCACGGCGTTGTAGTCCAGCTGGGAGTCGCCGGGGATGACGTAGGTGGCGCTGGCACCGCCCGTGAAGTCAACGCCCAGGCCCTTCTCGCCGCGGATGAACACCGTGTACACCATGCCCAGCCCGATGACGATGAGCGAGCTCCACATGCAGATTTTGCGGATGCCCATGAAGTCGAACTCCTTGCCGGCGAACGGGGCGCCCGCGAACTTGAAGTCCTTGGGCAGCAGTCCCAGGTGCTCCACCCAGAAGAAGAGCACGCGGGTCACCACAATGGCGCCGATGAGCGAGGTGATGATACCCACGCTCGTGGTCACCGCGAATCCCTTGATGGAGCCGCTGGCCAGCCAGAACAGAATCACGGCCGTGATGAGCGAGGTGATATTGGAGTCCCAAATGGCGGAGAAGGCCTTTTCATACGCATTGCGCAGGCTCAGCAGGAACGAGCGCCCCTGGCTGCGCTCCTCGCGCATGCGTTCGTAAATCAGCACGTTCGCGTCCACCGCCACGCCCATCGTCAGCACGATACCGGCTATGCCCGGCAGCGTCAGCACAAAGCCGAACAGGCTCATCAGGCCCAGCAGCACCAGCGCGTTGAACGCCAAGCCCACCATGGCCACCATGCCGCTGGCGCGGTAGTACCAGAAGCAGAACGCGAACACGCCGACCATGCCCACCAGGCCGCCGATGCCCGCCTGTTCCAGCGCGCTCTGGCCCAGCTGGGCGGACACGTCCTTGCGGCCCTCCACCTTCAAATCGCTGGAGAGCGGGTTGGCCAGGGCCTTGGAGATGTCCTCCGGTTCACCCTTGCCGTTCAGGCCGCTGATGTTGAAATCCTTGTGCAGCACAGCCTGCACCACGGGGGCGCATTTCACCTGGCTGTTGAGCACCACCGCCATGCGGTCGCGCCCAATCTGCATGGAGCCCGTCAGCTTGCCCATGCGCTCCGCACCCGTGCGGTTGAGCACCACGTCCACATAGCCCTTGCGAACGTAGTCCGGCTGCGCCTTGGAAACCTCCGCGCCCGTGATGTACACGTCCTTCTGCATGGCCACGTAGGGCTTCTGCAGCACATAGTAGTACACCTTCTGCTTGCCGTGCTTGTCCAGCTCCGGCTCGCCCGTCTCATCGTTCGTCACCGGGCCGGGCAGTATCAGGTAGTCGTTGAGACCCATCCTGGAGGGGATGCGGGGCAGGGCGGGCTTGCGGGTGCGCTTCTGCTCGTCCTCGCTCAGGCTGTTGTAGTGGTCCATGCGCTGCTCGTACTGGGCAATGCTCTCCTGCACCTCCGGGTCCGCCAGCACGCGGTCCTGCTCCGGGTACACCGCCAGCAGTTCCAGCTTGGCCATCTTGGTGAGCATCTTCACCATGGAGTCCAGCTTCTCCTTGTTCTTGTCGGGGTCGTTGTCCTGCTGGGGTATCTGGATGAGAATCTTGTTGCCGGAGTGCAGGATTTCCACTTCGCTGGTGCCCGTGGAGTTGAGTCGCTCGCCCAGGATGTTGCAGGCCTGCTGCATATCGTCCTCGGAGGGCGGCACCATCTCGCCGAAGTCGCCCATCTTGGGCTGCACCTCAAGGGTGAGCTCCACGCCGCCGCTGATGTCGATGCCGTAGTGCATGCCGTTAAGCATCAGCGAGATAATGGAGAAGGCCGACAGACCCACGATGAACAGGGTGCCCGCGTTGCGCTTCACCTTGTCGTTCTCTGCCGCTAGATACCAGAAGAACAGGACGATGAGCAGGATGCCGGTGCAAAAGTAGAAGGCTGGCGTGTTGACTAGGCTGTGAAGTGTCTCTAACATGGAAAGTATGCGGAATTCCGTCTAGAATGGCAAATTTCACGCAGGATTGCAAGCTTTCATCGTGGCAGCGCATGCTAATTTTCAATCTGCCGTGTTGCGTCGGGGGAACGAGGCTGCCGCTACCGCCATACCTGCATGGGGAGCCCGTGGGCGGGCGGGGTATGCGCGTTTCCCCGCCGCCCTTGCCGCATCGCGCCGTGCCATGATACGCTCCGTGCCGTTATGGGATTCACCACCACCGCTATTCTCACCACTGCCGCCGCCGTTGCTGGCAAGGCCATTCAGGCCAAGGCCGAATACGACCAGGGTAAGGCCCTCAAATCCGCCGCCGACCTCCAACAGCGTCTCAACGAGCAGCGCGCCCAGGCCATGGCCGACACCGCGCTGGACAACCAGCGCCGCAGCCAGCGCAACGCTCACATGGAAATCGCGCGCGCGCGCGGCGACGCCGCACGATCCAATCTCGCCGCAGACGGATCCACCCTCACACGAGAGACCGACCTCGCCTCCCGCCTGGAGGATGACATCAACAACCGAACCAACGCCGCCCTGCAGGAGGTCAACACCCTCCGCTCCCAATCCGCGCTGGACAACTGGGACCTCCGCAACCAGGCACGCCAATCCCGCATCCGCAGCCTCGGCTCCGCCATCGGTGCCGCCGGCTCCATCTTCTCCGGTATCAACTCCATCAGAAACGGCACCTCCGCCAAATTGTAAATCACTGACGGGCGTGGTTAGTTGCGCACGCCCACACCGGCCCACACCGCCATTCGGCGGCGTTACCGTGGTGTGTATGCAGGGGTGGTTACCCACGGGTTAAAGAACCCGTGGCTTGCGCATCATCACCCCTGGCGGGGTTACAGTTCGCGCGCCTGACGGCGCGTGGCAACAACATCATGTCGCGCGTATACGCCAGATGTCGTCGCGCGGGTCGATTTCAATGCCATGCTTGGCAAGGAGACGTCGGTATTCTTGTTCGGCGTTTTCCTCGAGATGGTGTTCACGCTGGCTTTGAATGTATTTGGAAACCCTGTTGTACTGGGACGCGCTCACGGAAAAGAATGCGTACCCTGTTTGCCATGCAAACCGAGCGTAGCCAGGATGCTTGTGCTTGATCCATGCGGAGGAATGCGCTTTGGCGCGCTGGACAATATCGGGGATGGTGCGCGTGATAGGAAAATCACACAGAATGTGGACATGGTCTCCTATACCGCCGATTACAATGGATTTTCCTCCCAGACGCCTCAGTTCGCCAAACAAGAAATCATGGACATCCGGCAGGTCTGATGACCTGATGTTCGTGTTCTTCACGTGATAAACCAGATGGCCGTAGTTTTTGTAATAGGAATGTCCCATACTACGCAATTATAACGGCGCAAGGCCCAAAGTCAAGCAAGGTCCATGGTATCGCCGCGCTCGCGCGGCATCATCTTCCCCGCGCCGCCAGGCGCGCAAGATGAAGCCCCCTTTGGGGGCGGCGGTGCGCAAGCCACGGGTTGCTTCGGGCGCGCCCCACGCGCCCTCACCCTGCGGGCTGCCGCTGTGCGGCAGGCTAATCCGCCTTCCAGCCGTCGGCGGCTTTCTTTAACCCGTGGGGCACCCGGCATGCCAACCAATCCACGGTAACGCCGCCGAATGGCGGTGTGGGCCGGTGTGGGCGTGCGTAACCAACCACGGCCGTTCACGCCAGGATTGCACCATACTGACCGTTTTTTGTAGCAACACCAGCATACAAAATGCCGGTGAAAAAAATCCACGCCCATTCCCCGCCCTTGCTTGCCTCGGCGTAGCCCCGCAAGAAGCCCCGCACGGCGTCAACCGTACGGGGCTTGGTAATCTTGATGCGGCAAAGCCGCCTAACTTACAAATTGTAAATCGAAAATTGTCAATTGTAAATTAGTGGCGGCGGCGGCGGGCGGCGAGAGCCGCAAGAGCCAGCAGGCTCAGCGTGCCCGTCGTCGGTTCCGGCGTGTTGCTGAACTTCTTCAGGCCGAAGCCGTCCGTCTCGTCGAACATGATGTTGAAGTCGCCGTTCAGCTCGTAGCCGCTATCGTAGGCGGTGCGGGAGAACACGCTACCGTACCAGGCGTCATCGCCGGACTCGCCGTAGTACTCCATCGGCTTGCCATCCACGGCGCCAATCAGCACGAAGGTATCGCCAACGGCCATGGCGTCCAGGGCCTTCAGCGTTGCCTCATCCAGCTGGATGCCGGTGTTCATGGTGAGCACACTGCCGATGGACAGGGCCTTCTCCACGCCGCCGGCAAGCAGGGCGGAGTCGTCATCCATCACCAGGTTGGCGAGCAGCGTGCCCTCGTTAGAGACCAGCGTATCCGTGACGGTCACGGTAATCTCTGCACCGCTCGTGCCCTTGAGAGCCTGAACGCACTGCTCTGCCTCTATCACGAGTTTGTTGATGGTCAGCTCGTCCTGGGTGGAAACCAGCGCGATATCGCCGGAAAGGGCGGAGACACCGGCAAGCTCGGATGCCACCAGCTTTCTCAGGACGAGCTCCTGCCCGCTCTGGTTGGTGATGGTGTCGACATCGACCCCGCATTGAATCTCAAGCCTGGCGAGAGCGCCTTCTCCAAGGGTGAGGGCATCAGCCTGCACCACCATGTTCTGGTTCGTCACGCTGAAGGAGGATTCATCAGCGGCATTGGTCACCTGCACATCGCCGGTGAACTCGGCGCTGTCATTGTCCGCCGCCTTGAGTCCATCGGCATACGTAACAGTCTCGCCCATGACAATCTGCACCGTATCCTGCGCGTGCTCGCCCGCCACCGTGGCTCCGTCACCCGCATGGATGGCGGCCTGCTCCACTACCTCATCCACAGTCAGCGTGGCACCATCGCCCACATTGATGTTGGCGATTTCCGATACATGCTCACTGCCGTTGATGGTCGAGGTGGAAATCTCGCTACCCACGTGGAACGTACCATAGTCGATATCTTCCACCCCGGTGATAATCTTGCCATCAGCGGTCAGCACATAATCGTCCTTATCCCTCCAGACAAGGCCGGAACCAGTGGAAGTGCCACCGTTCACCACCCGCACGTAGTCGGCGGCAGTACCCTCGAAGTAGTTGGCGTCGTCAGTCATGTGGCCGGCCAGGTCAAAGTGGGCATCCTCGCCCTCGGTCTCCGTGAATACGCTATCATCCAGCGTGAGGCCGGTCAGGGAAACGAAGCCGCTGTTGCTGATGACGGAGCCAATGGTGCTGTCTTCCGTCAGCGTGAGGCTGCCTTGCACGGTAATGGCGTGTTCTCCAGCATTCAGGTGCCCGCCCAGATCCACATTGCCGGCCACCGTCAACGTGGCATCGCCATCCAGAAGAAGCGTGCCGGTGAAGTTGGTGGCACCCTCTGCCTCAGAGGAGGTGGTGGTAGTGCCCGTCAGCGTGAGATCGCCATTCACCGTCACATCGCCTTCACCAATCAGGGAGCCGATGGAGGTAGTGCCGCCGTTGAACGTGGCTTCTTTCCCTTCCGACACTGTCAGGCTGGTGATCCCGGTCACGTCCTTACGGAACGTTGCATCATTTTCAACAATCAGCTTGAGGGTGCCGCCGTTGCGGGTGATGGCCGCGTTCACGGTCGTGGCATCCCCGCGGAAGGCAAGGCTGGTGCCGTTGTTGTTGGGGCCGGAGTTGGTGACCTTGAACTCACCGGTCCAGTCTTCAAGGCTGCCCGTGAACACATAGTGCTGGGTGGCACCGCAGTTCAGCTCCCACGTGCCTTCGCCGGAAACAGAGCCAGTGAAGATGTACTCGGATTCGTTGCGGGAGTATCCGTTCGTAATCTTGAGTGCCGGGGTGTCCCCGTCGTTCTCCAGGTGGATATTGCCCTCGTAGGTGTCATCCGTACCTTCAGTCAGGTTCTTGAAGTAGCCGGAGAGTCCCTTGAACTCCACGTTGTTGCTGCCCAGGTTGTCAACCAGGTTGATGTCGGTGATGGTGCCGCTGAGGCGCACGTAGCCGTCGAAGTCATCGGCGTTCACGCTGCCGAGGGTCTGCGCTCCGCTGGCCAGGGCGTAGGTGCCAGCGCCCACGAGCGCGACGGTCTGGGTGCCGCCGGCGGCGGTGACCACCACGCCATCGTCAATATCCACGGTGCCCTTGGAGGAGGCTGCCACCACAGACATGCTCATATCCTTGTCTGCCCGCAGGTAGGCGTCCTCCGCCACCACGATACCGCCGGTGAGCTCCTGATGCTGGGCGGCGACTTCGATGATATCGCTGTAGGTCTCGGCGTTCTCGTTGAGGAAGTAGGTGGCGTAATCCGGCTCGCTGGAGGTGGTAACCTTGCCGGTGGCGTGATCCAGCGTGCCCTCCACACCCTTGACGATGAAGGTGGCGGCATCGGATTCGGCCGTGATGGCGCCTGTGGCAAGCTGCACCTCAATCTCAAGGGAGGCATAGCCGTTGCCGTCAGACACGCCGCCCTTGTACGTGGGCTGGGCGTCACCGGCGAGGTGGCTCACATCCCAGGTGCCGGCAAAGCCGACGGTGTCGCCCGACTTCACCTCGATGGTGTTGTGGAGGGTGGAGGTTCCGCCCGCCACGCCGAGGGTGATGGTGTGGCCGTTGGCATCCACCGCGAGGTCGCCGCCCGCGTAGTCGGAGGCGTGGTTCCAAGTGATGTCGCCATCGGAGAGGTTCTTCACCAAGAGGCCGGAGGTGGTGACCGCGGTGGCGGCACCGGTGCCGGTGAACACGTCACCGGCCTGCGTGACCTCCACCGTGGCGTTGGTCAGGCTGAAGGTGTTGGCAGTGGTGTCGTCCTGAAGCAGGATGTGGCCCACGGTGAGGGTACCGCCGTTCACCACGAGGTGGCCGGGGTTGCCCGCCTGCTTGTGGCCCATGGCCAGGGTGCCGTCCACAACCAGGGAGCTGCCCTGGTTCACGTTCACGTGCACCTTGGATTCCAGGCGCAGGGTGCCGGCCGCCTTGAGGGAGCCGGTGCGGGAGCCGTCGCCAATATTGAATATATGGCCGTAGCTGCCGGCCACCCAGCCCTTGCCGTTGAACTCGGCATCGGAGAAGCCTTCCAGCGCAGTGAGCACGGTGGTGGTGCCGTTCTCGCTGAAGGACAGCTCGCCGGTCGCCGCAATCTTCACCGAGCCGGCGCCGGTCACGTTGGCCGCAATGGCCTCGATTGCATCAGGATTGGAGGAGTAGCTGCTCAGGTCCAGCACGGAACCCTCGGCCACGGTAACTTGCGTGCCGGTGGTGAACGTGGGCTTGGTGAGCACCTTCACGCTGGCGTTCTCCGCCAGGGCGAGCTTGCTGTTGGCACCGAAGGTGACGGTGCCGATGGTCAGCTGCTCAGTGCCGGAAACCGTGGTGCCGGCGCCCGCGCCCAGGGACAGGCTGTTCAGGATCATCCCGCTGGCATCGGAGGTGATTCCGGTCTCCGTGCCCTTCACAACAATATTGGCAAACGAGCCCCCGTGCGACTGCGCCTCCGCAACGGCTGAGGCAATGGACATGGTGGCATTGTTGTCGTTGAGGTAATAGGTGGAGTAGTCAGCCCCAACGTTGACCTTGTTGTTCGTGACAGTCAGCGTGGTCGTGCCGTGCTGGACGGCGGTGAGGTTGCTGGTGCCGGTGCCCTCGATGAGCGTGTACTCGGCGGAGGTGACGAAACCGTTGTTGCCAGCGGAGTAGGCGACCGTGCCGTCAAAGCCGTCGAAGCCCGCCACGGCCACCGTGCTGCCGAAATTAATGGTGCCGTTGTTGGTGATGGTGTTGGAAAGCCCGGTCACCGCGCCGGCGAACTTCAGGGTGGCGCCTTGCTGAACCTCCAGGGTGAAATCGGAGGCCATGGCCGCATTGCCCTGGGCGAAGTCCACCGTGCCCTTGCCGGTGACATTCAGCGAGCCGGACATGGCGATGGGATTGTTGGACTTCAGGGTGAAGGTCTTGCCGCTGGCCACCTCCATGGTCTCCGCGCCGCGCAGGGTCAGGGTAAGGTTGCCGGTGGTCTTGTTGATGGCGAAATCCTCGTGGATTTTGTTGTAGGAGGCGGAGCCGTCCTTGTTGCCGAGGAAGAAGGCGCGGTTGTTCGTACCGCCAGATTGGATGGAGAAGCCGGTGGCTCCCTCTTCCACAATGATGCCACCCACGGTGAAGGGAGTGAACCCGTAGGTAAGGGTTTTCACGTTCTGGCCGTGCGTGCTGTCGAAGCGCATGGTGTTGCCGGTCTGGATGGCGTCGCTGGCAAAGATGGCCTGGACATTGCCCCAGTTGCCGGCCCTGCCGGAAATTACGGTGCTGGTGACGGTGGGATTACCCTGTTCATCATACGTCGTCAAGGCGTAGTTGCCGAATGCAGGGTCACTCCCGCTCGTGGTGTTGTTCCACGTGTAGACACTGCCGGTGTAGGAAGGAACATCGGCATTGGCGCTGATTGCCGCGCAAGCGGAAAGCAGGGCAACGGCGAGCATTTTGGGCAAATGCAGTTTCATGATGTTATTGGTAAAATGTTGTTACTGGTTGAATGGAAAGAGAGGTTGTGTGGAGGGTGCAAAAGCCTGCACACATGTGTATGCTACTGCAAAGCGGTGACTTATGCAAGGCAAATTTGCAAAAGGATAGATTTGTTGTCGGACTCACTCTAATATACGCGCGCGCGCAATGAAGGCAGTGGGGCTCATGTGTATAATTCGTTTGAAACGCGATGGCGGTGGTCATTCGGCACCTCCGATTTGGATGCGGGTGCGTGTTGCGGATGGGGAGAGGATGTCTTTGATGAAGGCGTTGACGCTGTCTTGGGAGGCGGCGCGGATGGCGGCGGTGAGTCTGGCTTCGTAATCCGCGCCGAGGTGGAGGAGCTCGTCGATGGCGGCCTGCTCGCAGGCGGCGCGTCCGGACTGGCGAGCGAACTCGCGTGCGGAGAGGAGTGCGGCGCGGGTGCGCTCCAGGGCATCCAGGGGCATGCCGTCATGGGCGAGCCGGGCGAGGGTGTCGTCCAGTGCGGCGCGGGCCTGTCCGGCCTGTTGGGGGGAGGTGCCGAGGTAGAAGGTGAGGCACCCTGCATCCATTCCCTGCAGGGTGGTGGCCCCGGTGTAGTAGGCGAGGCCGCGCTCTTCGCGGATGGCGGTTAAGAGCGGCCCTGCCATATCGCGGCACCACTCGCAGAAGAGGGCCTGCTGCGGCATGCGGGGATCCGCCACGCGGCAGGCGGGCACGGCGAGGGCGAGCACGGCCTGTTCCTTGTCGCAGGGCACCACGGCATCCGCAGCCGTTTGCGCGGGCGTGGGCGTGCCGAGGACTTCCTGCCCAAGCGGCATGGATGAGAAGAGCCTTTCCGCGGCGTCGCGGATGGCGGCGGGGTCGATATCCCCCACCACGGCGAGCACGGCGTTGCGGGCGCAGAAGAGGCGTGCGTGGCGCTCCACCAGGTCCGAGCGCGTGAGGGAGGCCACGCTTTCCTCCGTGCCCTTGGGGGAGAGCCCGTAGGAGGCGTCGCCAAAGCACAGGCCGCGCAGGCCGCGGAAGGCCAGGGCCACGGGGTTTTCCGCATCGTCCTGGATATCGGCCACCATGGCCTCCTTTTCCGTGTCGATGGCGGCTTGCGGGAAGGAGGGGTGGAGGGCGGCGTCCGCCAGCAGGTCGAGCAGGGTTTCTGCATCCGCGGCGGCTCCATCCACGGAGACGGAGAGGGTGTTGTTGCCCGCCAGGCTGTTGATGCCGCCGCCGAGCTTCTCCGCGGCCTCCGCCAGATCCGCGGCGGAACGGGTGGAGGTGCCCTTGAGCAGGCATTCCGCCAGCAGGGAGTTGGCGCCGGAATCACGGGCCGTTTCCGTGGGGCAGCCTGCGCGCACCGCGAGCGTGGCGTACATGAGCGGCACGCGGCGGTCCACTCGCGTGACCAGGCGCATGCCGTTGGGCAGCGTGCACACCTGCGGCTCCTGCGGCAGCGCCTCCTGTGCAGCGGCGGCGGGGGGCGGGTTGGTGCCCGCGGGGTCCACGCTCACCTCGCACAGGCGGTCGCGGGTGAAGTACGCGGTGGCGTTGACCAAATCCATGGCATCGAGGTGTGCGAGGGCGGCGTCCCACTCCTCCATGCAGTTGGCGTTGCGGGAGAGGTGCCAGGCCATGCCGAGGGTGTCTGCCACGCCCTGCACCTTGGCGAGCGTGCGCATGCGCGCGGTGAGCAGCTGTTTGCGGCAGCGCGCCATGGCGGCGTTGAAGGCCTGCCGCGGCAGGTTTTCCATGTACTCCAGCAGGGCGTCGCGCAGGGTGTCGCGGCGCTCGCGCTCCACGTCCGCCTCAATCACGAAGGCTCCTTCCCCGTGGCGGTCTGCCATGGCGTAGGCCGATATGTCGTGCGCCAGCCCGAGTTCATCGTGGAAGCGCTTGTAGAGCCAGGCGGCGCGGCCATCCCCCAGGATGGAGGCGAGCATGGAGAGTGCGGCGGCGTCCGGGTGGTTGGAGGACGGGATGCGCCAGGCGAGCATGAGTGTGCTGGTGGGCTGTGCGAACTCGCGGCGCTCGGTGCGCGGGCCCCACTGGTGCGGCTCGGCGGGCGGCGTTGCCGGCGGCAGCGGCGCGGAGGGGATATCCGCCGTCTCCTCCTGCGCAGCTTGGAAGACCTCTGCGGCGTCCACATCGCCCGCCACGCAGATGAACACGTTGCCCGGCACATAGCGCTCGCGGTGGTATGCCACCATGTCCGCGTATGTCAGGGAATCGAACCGCGCGCGCTCGCCTGTTACGCGCAGCCGCCGCGGGTTCACCTTGAACAGTGTCTCCACCAGCGCATAGTACGCCACGTCCTGCGGGTCGTCCGCGTACATGTCCATCTCGCGTCGGATGACATCGCGCTCGCGCTCGAACTCATCCTGCGGGAAGGCCGGGTGGAACACCAGCTGCACCAGCAGGTGCAGGAATTCCCGCCAGTGCTCGGCCGGGCCGTTGATGTGGTACACGGTGCGGTCCGTGGAGGTGTAGGCGTTCCAGGAGCCGCCGAGCTCCGGCACGCGCTTGTTCAACCTCTCACCGCTGTACTCCGCCGTTCCCTTGAACACCTGGTGTTCCAGCAGGTGGGATATGCCGCTGCCCAGGTGCGCGCCTTCCAGCACAGAGCCCGTGCCCACCCACACCTGCAGCGATACCAGCGGAAACGCCCGCCGTTCCGCCGCCAGAACCGTCATCCCGTTCGAACATACGTGTACCTCGTGTTGCATGAACACAATATGCCACAACACGCGCCAATTGACAATTGACGATTTTGGCAAGTTCGCCGAGGGGCGCCTCCCAGCGGGGTTCCCACCCCCGGTACGGGGGGGAGGAGCTTTTTTTTCACGCCCCATATCTGGCGGCGGCAGGTTGCCGCAGAGCTGGGGGAGACGGAGGGAAAATAACTCCTGTAACTCCCTGTTCCCACCTTGGAATTCCCTGCCTTGCCCCCTTTCTTCCTGGAGGTGTTCCAAAAATGCCAATATGTAGTCAAAACACAATATATGGTGTAGTTAAAGAAAATCACCTACCATATTTCGTGTGGAAAAATTTCGGAAAAATGAATTTTTTGCTTGCCAGGGGAAGGGGAGGATGGTAGTTTCTGCACTGTTGCCGCTCCGCTGGTGAGGGGGCTGTGACGGACCGCGGAAAGCGTGCGCCGCACAGCAGCTTCAGCAGCGGGGCGGCGTATGCGACAAGACACAGGACCAACCTTTAAAAACGACAAACCATGCCGGAAATCATCAAACGCAACGGGAAGCGCGAGCGCTTTGAGGCCTACAAGGTACAGCAGGCCATCGAGAAGGCGTTCCATGCCTCCCATGAGGAATACGACCCTCTGGTGTACACCAACGTGCTGGACATCCTCAAGACGGAGGACTTCATCCCCGTGGAGAAGGTGCAGGACATCATCGAAAAGGAACTCATGAAGGCGGGCGCGTACGAGACGGCGCGCAACTTCATCCGCTACCGCTTCTTGCACAAGATGCAGCGCGAGCAGATTGGCGGCATGTACCAGGGCAACACCTGGGTGGACTGCAAGCAGACCATTGAAGAGTACATCGGCAACACGGACTGGCGCATCAAGGCCAACTCCAACACCACCTACTCCAACGCGGGCCTGGTGAACAACACCGCCGGCAAGGTTATCGCCAACTACTGGCTGGACCAGGTGTATTCCCCGGAGGAGGGAGCCGCCCACCGCAACGGCGACTACCACATCCACGACCTGGACTGCCTGACGGGCTACTGCGCCGGCTGGAGCCTGCGCAACCTGCTCAACGAGGGCTTCAACGGCGTGCGCAGCCGCGTGAACAGCCGCCCGCCCAAACATTTCCGCGAGGCCCTGGGCCAGATGGCCAACTTCCTGGGCATCCTGCAGAGCGAGTGGGCCGGAGCCCAGGCGTTCAGCTCCTTCGACACCTACCTCTCCCCCTACCTCTTCAAGGACCAGCTGCCATACGAGGAAGTGAAGAAGGCCCTCCGCAGCTTTGTGTACAACCTGAACGTGCCCTCCCGCTGGGGACAGAGCCCGTTCACCAACGTCACCATCGACTGGACCGTGCCGCGCGACCTGCGCGAGCAGCCGCCTTTCTCCGGCGGCCAGCACATCTTTGCCGAGCTGCACAACGAGAAGCTGGAGGCCCTGGCCCAGGAACGCGGCGCATCCTCCCTGGACAACATGACCTACAAGCATTTCCAGCCGGAGATGAAGGTCATCCAGAAAGCCTTCTACGAGGTGCTCACCGAGGGCGACAGCACCGGCCAGCCCTTCACCTTCCCCATCCCCACCGTCAATATCACGGAGGATTTCGACTGGGACGACGAGAACGTGCCGCTGCTCTTCGAGAACGCCGCCAAGATCGGCTCCTCCTACTTCCAGAACTTTGTGGGCTCCCAGTACAAGATTGACGAGAACGGCAACAAGGTTATCGACGAGGAGGCGTACAAGCCGGATGCGGTGCGCTCCATGTGCTGCCGCCTGCAGCTGGACCTTCGCGAGCTGCTCAAGCGCGGCGGCGGCCTGTTCGGCTCCGCGGAAATGACCGGCTCCATCGGCGTGGTCACTATCAACATGGCACGCCTGGGCTACCTGTACAAGGGCAACAAGAACCTGCTGTTCTCCAAGCTGGACGAGCTGATGGACCTGGCCAAGAGCACGCTGGAGAAGAAGCGCGTGTTCATCAACGAGCTCTACGAGCGCGGCCTCTACCCCTACACCAAGCGTTACCTGCCGCATCTGCGCAACCACTTCTCCACCATCGGCCTCAACGGCGTCAACGAGATGCTGCGCAACTTCTCCGGCGATACCATGAACACCGCCACCCCGGAGGGTATCGCCTTCGCGGAGGAGCTCCTCCACCACATGCGCGAGCGTATCCGCACCTACCAGGCCGAAACCGGCAACCTCTACAACCTGGAGGCTACCCCCGCGGAGGGTACCACCCACCGCTTCGCCCGTGAGGACGCCAAGCGCTACCCGGACATCATCCAGTCCGGCACCCCCGGCCACCGCTACTACACCAACAGCTCCCAGCTGCCCGCCAGCTACACGCACGACCTCTTCAAGGCCCTCAAGATGCAGGACAAGCTGCAGTGCTGCTACACGGGCGGTACGGTGTTCCACATGTACATGAACGAGGCCATCTCCTCCCCGGAGGCCTGCCGCGATATTGTGCGCAAGGTGCTGGAAAACTTCAAGATGCCCTACATCACCGTCACGCCGCTCTTCTCCGTGTGTGAGAAGCACGGCTACCTCAAGGGACGCCACGACTACTGCCCGAAGTGCGACGAGGAACTCCTCGCCAAGGCCCGCATGGAGGAGCAGCCGGAGCTCCCCCTCAACATCTAACCTAAATGCAATCATACAATACCATGGAAGAACAAGAAATCAAAGGAGTCGTCAAGACCGATGAGCAGCTCCTCCAGGAGCACGCTGCGGAACGCACCAAGTGCACCGTCTACACCCGCGTGATGGGTTACCACCGCCCCGTGGAAACCTTCAACGCCGGCAAGCAGGGCGAATTCGAAGAGCGCGAGCACTTCGTGGAACCCTGTGCCTGCGGTTGCGGCGACTCTATCCTCAAGTAATGCTGAACGCCGCGGGGTGCCTGACTCGCCAGGCACCCCGCGTTTTTTTTGCCAAATCGTCAATTGTAAATCCCAGTTGCGTCACCCGTCCGACATCACCCCGCTCACCTTTATAGACTACCCGAAGAAGGCAGCCTGCATCTTCTGGTACACGGGGTGCAACCTGCGCTGCCCGTACTGCTACAACCCTGAGCTGGTGCTGGGCAGCGGCGGCGGCGTGGACGAGATGGCCTTCCTGCGCGAGCGCGCGGGATTCCTGGACGCCGTGGTGCTTTCCGGCGGGGAATGCACCCTCAACCCGGATATCGCAGAGGTTTGCCGCCATATCAAGGAGCTGGGATACCTCGTCAAGATTGACACCAACGGCAGCAACCCCAACGTGGTGCGCTCCCTGCTGGAGGATAGGCTCATCGACTATGTGGCTCTGGACAACAAGATGCCCTCCACCCGCAGCTGGCACCTGCCCGGCGGCGCGCTGCTGTTCGACCGCTTCAAGGACACCCTGCACCTGCTGCAAATCTACAAGGTACCCCATGAGGTGCGCACCACCGTGCACCCCGACCTGCTGGACGAGGCCGACATCCTCCAGATGATCCGCGAGGCCCGCCAGCAGGGATACAACCAAACCTACTACCTGCAACTCTTCTTCGACGATGGGAAGGTGAAAACCCTTGGCAACATGAAGCCCCCCTCCCGCCGCTACGACCGCCAACTGCTCAACGAAATGAGCCCCCTCACCATCGGCTACCGCAACTTCCCCGAAGACCGGTACACCATGTGAGGCATACCGCCATTGCCTCTCTTTATACGCTGGTTACCCGTGCGCTTGCGCGATGCGTTTGGCCTCAGCGCGGTTGGGTTTGCCCGTGGGGGTGAAGGGCAGGGAGGGGATGTGGATGATGCGGCGGGGAATGGAATACGGCGGCAGGCAGGCGCGGCAGGTGCGCTCCGCCTCTGCCGTGCCGGCGGTGGTGAGGAGGACGGTGGATTCGCCGAATTTGGGGTCGGGAACGGCGGTGAGCATGACGTCTGCCAAACCGTGGCGGCGCAGGGTGTCCTCCACCTGCTCGGCTTGGATCTTGATGCCGCCGGAGTTGATGGTGTTGTCGCTGCGGCCGAGGATGCGGAAACGTCCGCGGGCGTCCATCTCCGCGATGTCGCGCGTGGCCATGTTGATGCAGCCGATGTGCGGTGCGGTGATAACGAGGCATCCCTGCTCGTTGAGGGAAAGCTGCACGCCGTGGAAGGGTGTGTACCACGCGTCTGCCTGCGGGCCGGAGAGGCGGCGCAGGGCAATGTGGGAGAGGGTTTCTGTCATGCCGTAGGTGGACCACACGGCGTTGGGGAAATCTTTCAGCTGCGCGGCGAGGGCGTCGTCCACCGCGCCGCCGCCGATGATGAGGTTTTTAATCCCGCGCAGCATCTCGGCCTCTTGCGGCACTTGCAGGGAGTTGTAGACCTGCAGCGGTACCATGGCGGCGAAGTCGGGCGGCTCCGCGAGCCCGCGCAGCGGGTGCCCGTTCGGTTCGCACGCAATGAGCCGCAGCCCCGCCACCAGGGAGCGCACCACCATCATCTTGCCCGCAATGAAGCGCAGCGGCAGGCAGAGCAGCGCGGAGTCGCCCTCCCGCAGCCCCAGGAAGCAGCAGGTCATGCGCGCGCTGGCTTCCATGAACTCCTTGCTTGCCTGCATGGGCTTGGGTTCGCCCGTGGAGCCGGAGGTGTGCACGGTGATGCCGGGTGCGGGGCTGTTCCAGTCGTCCAGGAAGGCGTTCAGGGCTGTGCAGGGCGCAGCGGCGGCGGGGTCGTGCCACAGCTGCTCTCCGCGGATGGAGAGGGGGAAGGGGGCGATATTGTTGGTGTAGATTTGCCCGGTACCGAGGCCCTGCGGCATGGGGTGCGGCCGTGTGGCGCACCACTGGGCGATGGCATTGAGGCCGATATTGGATTCCAGCGCGGAGGTGACCCAGTGGCCGATGCCGCGCTCCTCCGCCAGGCTCATCCATTCCTCCGCACCGCTGAACCCGCCGTGCAGCGTGGGTTTCAGGATGATATACTGCGGGCGGATGGCGTCCAGCAGCTCCGCCTTGCGGGCGGGGGCGTTCACGCCGATGAGCTCCTCGTCCAGCGCGATGGGCACGGGGGAATTCCTGCACAGTTCCGCCATGGCCTGCCATTGCCCGGCGCGGATGGGCTGCTCGATGGAGTGAATGTGGAACGCGGCCAGCTCCTGCAGGCGCGCGGGGGCATCCTGCGGAGGGAACGCGCCGTTGGCATCCACGCGCAGCTCCACTTCCCGCGGGGAGTACCGCTCGCGGATGCGGCGCAGCAGCTCCACCTCCCGCTGCCAGTCGATGGCGCCGATTTTCATCTTGATGCAGCGGAAACCCGCTTGCAGCTTGTGCTCCAGACGCTCCAGCATGGTGGGGAAGTTGCCCATCCAGATGAGGCCATTGATGCGTATGCCTTCCTCACCGCGGCTGAAGGGCGTGTCCCACAGGCGCCAGCTGCCCGCGCGCAAATGCTGCACGGCGGTTTCCAGTCCCATGAGGATGGAGGGGTAGTCCCGCAGTTGCTCCACGGGGAGCTGCCCGGTGCGCGCCAGTTGGGAACATGCTTCCTCCAGCTTGGCGCGGTACTCGTGCGGCGGCAGGGCGTCGCAGCTCAAATCCGGCAGCGGCGCGCATTCGCCTATGCCCACGCGCCCCGTTTCGTCTTGCAGTTCCACGCGCCAGACGCGGTGCGTGGTGTAGACGCCGCGCGAGGTCCCGGCGGGGAAGGCGAACTCCAGCACATGCTCTGCAATGCGGGTGCGCATGGTGCCTACTTGCCCTCCTTGGCGTAGATGACGGTGGGGTTGATGCGCGGGATGACGTTAATGCTGACGGGGCGCTTGCCCTCGGCGGCCGCGTGCTCGATAATCATGGCCAGGCGCTCCATCTGCCCCTTGATGTCGTACACCTGCATGAGCACCTCCGCACCGTTGTCCAGCGTGAGGATGATTTTCCATTCCTTGGGGCGGAAGATTTCCTTGATGGTGGGAATCTCTTCCAGCGAGTAGTGGTTGGCGGCCGCAGCCAGCTCCACGATGGGGCGGTACGCCTTCTCCGTCACTTCCGCACCCGCCTTGAATTCCTCCAGGTCGCCCGCTTGCAGGTACCACACCGGCAGGTTGGTGAAGTTTTCATGGAACTCCGGCACAATGGGGAACAAGCGCCCGTTTTGGTCCATGTACAGCTTGGCTCGGTTGCCCGTGTCCGCCCCGCTTTCCATTTCCACGAACACCACGGGTATGCGCTCCTCAACCTCGATGTGCAGCGTGTCCGGCAGCTCTGCATGGATGTGTGCGGCGGCGATGCAGGGATGCTCCATGAGCTTGTTCTCCCAGTCCACGGGATTGAGCTTGGTGAGGTTGATGCTGTTGTGGATGCCGAGCAGGTCCAGGGCTTGTTCCCGGCTGATGATTTTGTGCGCGGCCTCGTAGGAGATGTTGTCCAGCTCCATGTGGTACGCACGGGCGATGGCGTAGCGGATGCCGTAGAAGAGCAGCAGGGCCACCGGCACGATGATGAGCGCGTAGAGCGCGTACTTTTTCGCCGCTGACCAGCTGCGCCGCAGGAATGGGATGTTGAAGTACTTCTCCCCGAATGTCATGCTGCTCTCCACGGCGCGCACGTTGTCGCCGCTCTTGTGAGCTTTGCGGTACCTGTTGCGGTTCCCAGGCATGGGGAGAAAAAATCAACTGCGGCTCTGGTTGAGGGAGATTTGCGCGATGCGGCGGCAGAGCTCGCCAAAGCCGATGCCCACGGCCTTTGCGGCCTTCGGGAACAGGGAGGCTCCCGTCATGCCGGGTATGGTGTTGATTTCCAGTACGTAGGGCTTGCCGTCGTCCGTCAGCAGCACGTCCACGCGACCGTACACCTCTACATGCAGCGCGCGGTAGGCTGCCAGCGCGGCTTCCTGCACGGCCTTGGTTTCCTCTTCCGTGAGGTCGGCGGGGCAGATGTAGTCGGACCCCACGGCCCCGGTCATGGAGGGGTACTTGTTGCGGTAGTCGTAGAAGCCCTGGCGGGGGCAGATGTGGACAACGGGCAGGGCGGTGCCGTCCAGGATGGCGACGGTGAGTTCCTTGCCCTTGATGTATTCCTCCACCAGGAGGGGGCCGGGGAAGCGGTCGTCGCGCTCCAGCGCGGCATCCATCTCGGCCTGTTCATGCACAATCTCCACGCCGACGGAGGAACCCTCGCACGGGGGCTTGAGCACGCAGGGGCAGGGCAGGGTGGGGCGCTGGCCGTGCGGCACCACCTCGCTCTTGGGCGTGGGCACGCCCGCTGCCACGAAGGCCTGCTTGGTGAGCAGCTTGTCGAAGCAGTTGCGGCTGGTTTCGGAACCGGCGCCGGTGTAGGGGATGCCCAGTTCCTCCAGGTAGGCCTGCAGGCCGCCGTCCTCACCGTAGGTGCCGTGGATGATGTTAAAGCAGAGCTCCGTGCCCTCCGGGATGGGCGGGCGCTCGCCGTCCACCACCACAGGGGTGACGTGGGTGAAACCCTCTTCTGCCAGAGCTTCCAGCACGGCTTTGCCGGAGACGAGGGAAACCTCTCGCTCCGAGCCGGGGCCGCCCATCAGCAGCGCTATCTTCGTGTCGTTCGTTAAATTGTTCATGGTGGAAAGGGGGTGTCAGAATTGCGGCTCGCGGTCACCGACGACGTGGACCTCCGTGCGCAGGGTGATGCCGCGCTCGGCCTTGGCCTTCTCGCGGATGAAGTCGATGAGCTGGGTGACATCCGTGGCGCTGGCGTTCCCGGTGTTGACGATGAAGTTGGCGTGCTTCTCGGAAACCTTGGCGCCGCCGATGGCGTATCCCTTGAGCCCGAGCTCCTCAATGAGCTTGCCGGCGGGAATTTCATCGGGATTGACGAAGGTGCAGCCGGCGCTGGGTTCCTTGGGTTGGGAACTGCTGCGGCGCGCGCGGAACTCGTCCGTGGCGGCACCGATGGCCTGGGCATCCGCCGGTGTTCCGGCGAAGGTGGCCTGCATGACCATGTTGGTGTCGAACTCCGGAATGAGGCGGTACTGCGCGCCCTTCATGTGGTCCTTTTCGAACTCCACGAGCTCGCCGTCCTCGGTGAGCGCGGTGGCGGAGCGGAACACGCTCCACATGTCGCCGCCCATGCATCCGGCGTTCATGCGCAGGCTGCCGCCCACGCAGCCGGGGATGCCGTCCATCCACTCGAACCCGCTGATACCGTGGCTTGCGGCGAAGGATGCCAGCTTCTTGAGCTTCACGCCGGCGCCGGCCACAATGTGGTTGCCCTGCAGCTCCAGCTTCTCGAAGATGCCGGAGGCGGGATGGATGACGGCACCGCGGATGCCGCCGTTGCGGACGACCAGGTTGGAGCCGCGGCCCACGATTTGCACGGGGAGGTTGCGGTCCTTGAAGAAGTTGACCACGGCCTGCATGGCCTCGAAGGTGTGGGGCTCGATCCAGTACTGGGCCTCGCCGCCCACGCCCAGCGTGGTGTGCCGGCTCATCGGCTCGTACAGGCGGTAGTTCAGGTCATTGCCGCATTCTGCGGCCATGGCTGCCATGAGGCACAGGTCCCTGGCAATGCGGCTGCCCGTCTCGTGCACGTTGCCCGCGCCCAGCGTCAGGAACAGGTCGCCGGGGCGCAGCTCGTTGCCCACCACGTGGTGAGCCAGCGCCAGGTTCGGCAGGAATTGCGCCTCCACGGGGCCGTTCTCGGTCACGGCGTCCACAATGGTCTGCCCGCTGATGCCGGGGATGGGTGGCTCGCTCGCGGGATACACGTCCGCCACGTACAGCTTGTCCACCGCTTGCAGCACCTTGCCGAAGTCGTCGCGCAGCAGCTTGGTGCGCGTGTAGCGGTGCGGTTGGAACAGCACCACCAGGCGCTGGGGCTTCAGGCTTTGCGCGGTTTGCAGCGTGGCGGCTATCTCCGTGGGGTGGTGGCCGTAGTCGTCCACCACGCGGTAGTTTTGGGAAAGGTACTTGGTCTCAAAGCGGCGGCGCGCTCCGGCGAAGGATGCCAGGCCGCGGGTGATGCTGGTGAAGTCGCACCCCATTTCCAGGGCGGCGGCGGTGGCTGCCAGAGAGTTGAGCACGTTGTGGCGGCCGGGGATGCCCAGCTCCACGCGCCCCAGCGGCTCGCCCTTGTAGTTGATGGTGTAAAGGGTGCGGCCGCGCTTCACGGTCATGTCCGTGGCGGTGTAGTCCGCATCCTGCCAGCCGTAGGAGACGCTGTTGGGGTACTGGGAGCATACATCGCATGCGCCGGGGTCGTTCTTGCAGTAGAAGATTTTCCCGCGCGTTTGCTTGCAGAGGGTGTGGAAGACTTCCTTGATGTGGTCGAGGTCGCGGTAGAAGTCCAGGTGCTCGGCCTCGATGTTGAGAATGATGCTGTGCTCCGGCAGGTAGTTCACCAGCGTGCCGTCGCTCTCGTCGCCTTCTGCCACCAGGTACTCGCTGTCCTCGTTCCAGTGCGCGTTGGCTCCCAGCACCGGGATTTCCGCTCCCACATAGTGGCACGGGCGCAGGCGCCCCTCGCGCAGCAGGTGCGCCGTCAGGGATGAGGTGGTGGTTTTGCCGTGCGTGCCTGCCACCACCACGCCTTTCTTGCCGTTCAGGATGGCTGCCAGGCATTCCGCGCGGCGCATGCAGGTGATGCCGTTCTTGCGTGCCGCCGCCAGTGCCACGTTGTCCTCGCGGATGGCGCTGGAGTAGATGACCACTTCTGCATCCTTCACCGCATCCGGGTTGTGCGGACAGGAGAACGCGAGCCCGGCCAGTTGCAGGCGCTCCGTTTCTTCGCTCGTCACGCGGTCGCACCCGCTCACCAGATGGCCCATCTCCAAGAGCATGCGGGCCAGGCCGCTCATGCCGGCCCCGGCCACGCCTATCAGGTGAATGCGTTCCGGGTGTTCCCGGTCCAGTAGTCTCTTGCGCAGCTGATCTATCATCTTTACGCGTGAATTATACCCCGAACGCCCTCCTTTTCAAGCAGAATGTGTAAGATTTCCAAATTAATTTTGCATGAAACCGCCGAGATTTCGGGGCAACAAAAACACACCTGCACCCGTGGTGCAGGCGTGCTGAACAAGAAAGGATGAAAAAGGGAAGCGCAGGCTTAGGCCTTGGCGGCGCGAGCCTTCTTGATGATGGAGGCCACGGTCACGGACGGGCGGGCGCCGTTGGCGATCCACTTGTCGGCCTTCTCCACATCAATGCTGTAGTTCACGCCCTCGGCCATGGGGTCGTACGTGCCGATCTGGTCGATGAACGCGCCGTCGCGGCGGTTGCGGCTATCGACGACGATAACCTTGTAGTAGGGACGATTCTTGGCACCCTGGCGAGTAAGACGAATTGCTACCATATAACGAAGTTTCTTGAGGTTGATTTGTTGCTCCGTGGCGGGTATGACCGCCAATGCGGGACACCAAGTTACCACTGGTGTGCCACAATGTCAAGCAAAAGGATGAGAATTTTTGCGAAATGTGCTCCGTATGCCGCAAATCAATCCTCATGCACGCCGATAAAGGGGAGGTTTCGGTATTTTCCGGCGAAATCCATGCCGTATCCCACCAGGAAGCCTCCGTGTGTCTGAAGCGCGGCGAAATCCGGGTTGAAGCCGGCTTCACGCCGCCCGGTTTTGTCCACCGCCACCGCACAGCGAACCTCCGCGGCTCCCATGTCCGACAGGCGGCGGCAGATTTCTCTCAGGGTGATGCCGGAATCCGCCAGGTCGTCCAGCACGAGCACGCGGCACCCCGCCACGTTCGGCGGGGAGAAAATCCACTGCAGCTCGCCGCTGCTTTCCTTGCCCGCGCCGTAGGAGGACACGCGCATGGTTTCCATGCGGAAGTTGGCGGGCAGCAGGCGCAGCAAATCCGCCGCGAACATCAGCCCGCCATCCAGTATCACCGGCACCAGCACCTCTTCTTGCGTGCCGAAGTGCGCCTGCACCTCCCGCGCCACGCGCTCCACCCCGCTGCGGATGTCCGCCGCGCTGAACAGCTCGCGAATGTGGCCTTCCCCGTTCATGACAGCTTGCGGCGCGTTACCAGATAGACCTTGTCGCCGTGGCGCAGCTTGGTGTCCACGGCCACCATGGCCACCGCTCCCTTGGGCGCGGTGGGCACCACGTGGGTGACGCCCTGAGCATCGTCGCAGCGCACCTCCTGCACCACCACGCGCACGATGCCGGTGGTGCAGCCGGTGATTTCAATCTTGTCGCCGGGGGAGAGGGGTTCCGCCTCCAGGCGGATTTCCGCCACCTTTGCCTTGGGATACCAGCGGACCACGCGCCCCAGGTGGCGGCGCTGTTCCAGGGCCAGGCTGTTGGAGCAGCCGCTCCACGTGTCCCACTCCTCGCCCAGGTAGTAGCCGCCGTGCCAGAATTTGCGGTTGAAGACCTGCAGCAGGCGCTCCTCCCATTCGGCCACCTTCTCCGGGCTCCAAGTGCCGTCCGCGCATGCCGTCACGGCCTCCTTGTACACCTGCGTGACGGTAGAGACGTACGCTTCCGAGCGCCCGCGGCCCTCCAGCTTGAAAACGGATACGCCCGCCTCCACCAGCTGGTCAATCACGCGGATGGTGCAGATGTCCTTGGGCGACATGATGTACTGGTTGTCCACGTCCATCTCGAAGCCGGTCTCGGTGTCGGTGACGCGGTACTTGCGGCGGCAGAGCTGGAAGCACTGGCCACGGTTGGCGCTGTGGTTGTAGGCGGCGAGGCTCATGCCGCACTTGCCGGAGATGCCGATGCAGAGGGCACCGTGTGCGAAGACCTCGATACGAACGGGTTTGCCGGACGGTCCGCAGATGTTTTCCTCGCGGATGGTGCCGATGATGTGGCGGATTTGCGAGAGCTTCAGCTCGCGCGCCAGCACCATCACATCCGCATACTGCGCGAAGAAGCGCACGGCGGATACGTTGCACACGTTCGCCTGAACGGATACGTGCACCTCCAGCCCCAGCTTGTGGGCGTGCGTGATGACCGCCATGTCCGCCGCAATAACGGCATCCACTCCCGCCGCCTTGGCGCGCTCCAGCAGGCTTTCCATGCCCGCCAGCTCCTCGTCGTACACAATGATGTTGCATGTGAGGTACGCCTTGGCCCGGCACGCATGGCAGAGGCGCACCACCTTCGCCAGGTCCTCCTCCGTGAAGTTCACCGTGGAGCGGGCGCGCATGTTGTACATGCCCACGCCAAAGTACACGCTGTCCGCCCCGGCCCGCAGCGCCGCTGCCAGGGACTCGAACGACCCCGCCGGTGCCATGATTTCCAACTCCTGCATCACACCGCCATTCTATGCGCCGCGCCGCGGCGGGTCAAGCGCCTTTTCAGTATCGCCGCCCCTCATGCATGTGGAAGGCGTTTTGCATGAGGTTCACCTGCGGGGCTTGGCGGGGCAGGAGGTAGAGCTCCATGATGTCGAAGCGGTAGGGGACTTCCCGCCCGAGCATGCGGAGCCAGTTTTTTGCGCCGCGGCGGATGAGCTCGCGCTTGGCGTGGTCCACCATGCGGGATGGTGCGCCGGAGGCGGGGCTGGTGCTGCTCTTCACCTCGGTGAACACCAGGGTGTCTCCTTGGCGGGAGACGATGTCCACCTCGCCGCCGGAGCCCAGGCGGAAGTTGCAGCGCAGGATTTTGTAGCCGTGCGCGCGCAGCCAGGATGCGGCCACCTTCTCGCCGTAGCGGCCGATGAACCCGCGCGGCGGGACGGCGTCAGAGTCCCAGGGGCAGCTCCATTTGTGCAACAGGCGCAAATGAGCGGCGATGGTGTGCAGTGATTCCATAGGCGTGAATGGCGGCTAGGTGTTCCCTGGTTCCGTACCCGGCGTTGCGGGCGAACCCGTATTGCGGGAACTGCTTGTCCAGCTCCAGCATGATGCGGTCCCTGGTGACCTTGGCGAGGATGCTGGCGGCGGCGATGCTCAGGCAGCGCGCGTCACCTTTCACCATGTTGCGGGAGGGCAGGGGGAAGTTGGGCACGGGCAGGCCGTCGATGATGCACATCTGCGGTTGCGGGTGCAGCCCCTGCGCGGCGCGGGCCATGGCCAGGTGCGTGGCGCGCAGGATGTTCAGGCGGTCGATTTCCTCCACGCTGGCCTGTGCCACGCTTTTCTGCACGCGGTCGTCCTCCATGAGCGCGGCGAACAGCGCCTCCCGCTTTTTGGCGGAGAGCTGCTTGGAGTCGTTGAGCCCCTTCAGCGTGAATCCCGGCGGCAGGATGACCGCAGCGGCCACCACGGGCCCCGCCAGCGGGCCGCGCCCCGCCTCGTCTATTCCTGCGACGATGGCGAACCCGTCATCGTGCGCCTGCTGCTCCGCGAGCATGTCCGGTCCGTCACTCATGGGCGTTGTCGTTCTGTTGCGGGTCTGTGCCGATGAGTTCCCGGATGTTCTCCGGCAGCGGGTCGTCCGCCTTCAGATGCTGCAGTGTCTCGATGTCCTTCAGGTAGCGGCTGATGGGTGTCTCCGCGCCCTCTGTCTCCATGCGCATGGCGTGCATGGCCTCCAGGTACGCATCGAACGAGCGCGTGTCCGTGTGGCCCAGGTGGGTGATTTCGTACCAGTCCAGATAGTCGCGTCCGCGCGTGGCGGCGGCGGTGTAGGCGGCGCGCAGTTCCTTGAGCGGGCCGAGCGTGTTCTGCGCGGCATCGGGGTCCTTGTCGTTGATGAGCGACGAGAGCACGCGGCAGTATTCGATGACGATTTGGCGGTAGGCGGGGAAGGCGGTGGCGCTCAGCGACACCAGGCGCTCGATGTTGGGACGCAGCAGGTTCTCCCAGTCCGGCACCTCCATCAGATCGTATGCGTTGTCGATGCTCACGGTGCGCGCGCTTTCCGTCTCGGAGTCGAAGTACACCACGGTGAGGGCCTCTGCCAGCTGCTTCTCGGATTCCAGGGGCGACATGGCATCGGATGCCTTGGGCAGGGAGAGCGCGGCAAGTTCCAGCGCCCACCACTTGTCCAGCATGTCCTTGTTGGAGGCAAGCTCCGTGAAGTGCGCGGCGATGAAGTCCTTGGCGGGCAGGTCTGTCACGGCGGCCTCGCTGAGCAGGCTCTTGAACTGGTCCAGCCCGTTCGGGCTGTCCAGCAGGCTCATCACCAGTACGCCGCAAGAGATGTCGTAGACCTGGCGGGACGCGGCGTCCAGGCGCTCCGGGTGCTCGATGCCGATGATTTCCTCCGGTGGTATCATCTCCGCGCGGTCGTACAGGTTGCGGTAGAGTTTCTTGTCCGCCTTTCCGGCGCGCCAGAGCATGGCCTGCTGGATGCCGCTCACCAGCCACTGCGGCAGGCTCACCTCGTCAGGGAAGGCATCTGCGGAGAGGTCTCTCAGGGCGCGCTCGTACAGCACCATGGTGACGATGGCATCATTCAGCCGTTCCAGGTCGATGCCGCCGCCGGGGAAGATTCGGATCTGGAAGTTGGGAGCACCGCCGATGATGGTGACGCGCATGCGGATGGGGTTGCGCACGGGTTGGTCCGTGGGTTGACCCACCAGGCGGATGGAGATGGCGTTCTTCCAGTCGCGCGGCAGCTCCAGCAGCGAGCACAGCCGCGAGTACACGCCGTCCGCGTGCGTGGCGATGGCTCCCATGCGCAGGGAGTCGCCGCCGCTCACCGAGAACAGGCGTGATTGCGATACCACATGCTGGTCCTTCTCCACACGGGTGGGCGCGCTTTCCCGCGCGCGGCGGCGTTCCTCCGCGGTGGCGTTCAGGCGTTCCAGGTCTTGCTGTCGCTCCATGTCCTCGCCCTCCTGTACCCACGGGGGAATCTCGCTGTCGTGGGCATTGTCCGTGTCGGGCGGCGGTTCGGGCAGCGGCTTGGGCTGCACCTGGGGAGCGGGTTGGGGCTGGGGGATAGTCTGCGGCTTGGGCTGCGGTTCCTCCTGTGGTTGGGGGCGCGGCTGTGGCTTGGGTTGCGGCTGTGGCACCGTGGGTTCCGGCTCGATGACCTTGTCGGGTTTGTTGGGCCTTTCAATCTCCCCCACGGGACGTGCCACGGTGTTGCCCTTCTTGTCGGTCGTGTCCACGAAATCGCGCGGCTTGGGCGGCGTTACGTCCGGTATCACCACGCGCTCGCTGCGTCCGTCGTCAATAATCGTCTCGTCAACCTGCGGTTCATCCGCCCCCTGTACCGCGAGCGGTGCAAGGCAAAGCGTCAATCCCACTGCAAACCGCCACCGCATACCAACAAATCCTAAATCTTAAATCCTAAATCCCCAATCCCAAATTGCACCACGCGGAGCGCAGCCAACCAGGCTTAATTGCGGCTCTTGATATCCAGCAGCAGTTGCGCGTTGGTGGGGCATTTGCGGAGGAAGAAGAGCAGGCGCTCCATGGCTTCCGTGGGCTTGTAGCCGGCCAGCCCGCGGCGGATGAGGCGGATCTTCTCCAGCATCATCTCCGGGAGGATGAGTTCCTCTCGGCGGGTGCCGCTCTTCATGATGTCCACGGCGGGGTAGATGTACATTTCCGCAATGCGGCGGTTGAGCACCAGCTCCATGTTGCCCGTGCCCTTGAACTCCTGGAAGATGAGCTCGTCCATGCGGCTGTTGGTCTCAATGAGCGCGGTGGCCAGGATGGTGAGGGACCCGGCGTTGCGCGTGTTGCGCGCGGCGGCGAACAGGCGGCGCGGAGTTTCCAGCGCGCGGGCGTCGATGCCGCCGCTCATGGTGCGCCCGCTGCCGCGCTCTGTATTGTTGTAGGCGCGGGCGAGACGTGTGATGGAATCCATGAGGATGAGCACGTGGCGGCCGGTTTCCACCAGGCGCTTGGCGCGCTCGATGCACATCTCCGCGATGCGGCAGTGCTCGCGCACGCCGCTGTCGTTGCTGGATGCAAAGATTTCCACGCCGGGAAGCGTGCGCTTGAATTCGGTCACCTCTTCCGGGCGCTCGTCCACCAGGAGTATCATCAGGTGGATGTCCTCCTCGTAGTTCTCACGCACACCCTCTGCAATGTGCATGAGCAGGGTGGTTTTGCCGGTGCGTGGCGGCGCCACAATCAGCCCGCGCTGGCCGCGCGCCACGGGCGCCACCAAATCCAGCGTGCGTGTGGTGAAGCGGGACGGGGTTGTTTCAAACGCCAGGCGGTGGGTGGGGTTCACGGCCTTGAGGTCCTCAAAGTGCGGGCTGGCCGCGGCCTCCGCGGGCGGCAGGCCGTTCACGCTTTGCACGGAGACAAGCTGGTGGCCGCGCTCGTACTTCTGCGCCATGCCGCTCACTTCCACGAACGGGCGCAGATGGTGCTGGCTGATGATGTCCGCCGGCACGTACACCGCCTCGTTGGATGGTGCCCAGCCGGTCTCCTGCGTGCGGATAAAGCCGAACCCCTTGCCGGTGATTTCCAGTATGCCGGTAAGCGGTTCCGGGTCGCCGACGGGCACGTAGGCACGCCCCTGCGGCAGGGGTTCCTGCTGCTGGAGATTGTGGTTGGCGTGCTTCTTGCCGCGGTTGTGGTGGTGGCTGTGGCGGGTTTCGCCGCCGTTGTTGTTGCCGCCCTGACCGCCTCCGTGGTGGCGGCGGTTGTAGTGGTGCCTTCCGCTGCGGCCGCCGGTCGGCGCGGAATCACCGGCGTTCCGTACGTGGACGCTGTGCCTGCGTTCCTGCATGCCTTGTTCGTTCGGCTCGCTCATGGACCTACCGGGGAAAGGGAGGATAACGGCGGGATAACGCGCACTTGCGTGGAGATAGCTTTACAGCTGGTCGAGGATAGCCTCGTCTATCTCGAAGTTCGTGAACACGTTCATCGTGTCGTCGTAGTCGTCGAGCAGCTCGTAGATGCGCATCACCTTGTGCGCCGTGTCCACATCGGAGATCACGGTCGGGTTCTGCGCCACCATGATGAGCTTCATGCCCGTCACGTTCTTGCCGGCGCCGCTCAGCGCGGCGGAAACCGCCTGCAGTTCCGTCGGTCCGCAGGTGAACACCCACTCGCCGTCGTTGTCGCCCTGCTCAAACTCGTCTGCGCCGCAATCCATGGCAAGCTCCATCGCGCCGTCCTCGTCCAGTGCCTCGTCGATGACGCTCACCTCGCCCTTGCGGTCGAATTGGTAGGAAACGGAACCGGGCGTGCCCATGTTGCCGCCGTTGCGCGAGAAGATGGTGCGGATTTCAGAGGAGCAGCGGTTCGTGTTGTCCGTGGCCACTTCCACAATGATGGCGGTGCCGGCGGGGCCGTAGCCCTCGTAGGTGACCTCCTGAATGGCGGCGCCCTGCAGCTCGCCCGTGCCCTTCTTTACGGCGCGGTCGATGTTTTCCTTGGGCATGGATGCCGCCTTGGCGCCTTCGATGGCGGCGCGCAGGCGCGGGTTGGTGTCCACATCACCGCCGCCGCTCTTGGCTGCCAGCGTGATTTCGTGGGAGAAACGGGCGAAAATCTTGCCCTTCTTCGCGTCGGCAGCTGCCTTCGTGAACTTGATCTTGGACCATTTGTTATGACCGGACATAATCTTGGGATTGTGTTGTGGAATGAGGGTGCGGCTAAGCAGGGGTGAGAGAAGTTCCCGGAAGGGATATGCGCCGCGTGCGCCCGGGGGCACGGCGGAATCCGCCTGTGCCGGGGTGCTGCTCTTGCAGCGGTTCCGGGCTTCCAATTTGCATCGAGCTGACAGGATTCGAACCTGCGACCTCTTCGTCCCGAACGAAGCGCGCTACCAGCCTGCGCTACAGCTCGTTGTTAGCCGCGCCCATTTTACACACTTCGCTCCCCTTGGCAAGCAAAATTTGCATCTATTCTTCCGAATGCCGCAAAAAAAACGAACATTGGGCGCAAATCTGCGCCAACGGGCAACTTTTTCCGGTTCGTCCGTGTGCGCAGACCCGGAAGAGCTGCGCATCCGCATGAAGCCACAGGGCGGCATGCGGGCGGCTGGCCCGCCGTTTCACCACAATACGTATGCGCTCCAGCGGAGGTAGAAGCTCTTCCATTCCTCCCTGGCCGGGTGGTAGTACAATTCACAGTTGTTCCCGAATCCCACTTCATCGGCCGAGAAGTCGAATTGAGACATTTTTTCCCTTTTCCCCGTATCGCCGTTTGTACCTGGCTGTGACAAAACGTATTCGCACTTTTCCAGATCGACCTCCACTTTTGCCACGCGTCCGGCATCAATGGTGCAGTGCTTGGAATCATGAAAGCGGATGTCCGCCATGTCGCTGTGGTTTGCGTGCGGTATCACCACATGTCCCAGCAGGCTTGCCTTCCTGTAAAAGGCGACAACAACGGCATCCCGCCAGCCGTCCTTCCCCTGGAAGCCCGGTCTTATTCCCACATCCCACACTCTCAGGTAAAGGGCACCCAGGTCATCGGCGGCGGGTTGGGGGCTGGCCGTGCTGCGCTGATGCTCCAGAAGGATTTCTTCAAGCCGCTTCAGCGTGGTGTACCTCTTTTCCCTAATGTCCCGCTCGTGATCCTTAAAGCCGCGCCACATGGGAAGCACCTTGCCATCGGGATACTGGGGATGCCGCCTGATGGCGTCCAGCATCGACCATTTCAAGGGTCTGTTGGTGGTGTCGAACACGCATTCCAATTCCGTTTCGGCGCCGTGGCGCAGGAGGAAGCGCAGTTCCTCCTCCGAGCAATAGGTGTTGTCTTCCTCAAACGGCCGGAGTATATAGAACAGGGCCATTTTGTCGTGTACGTCGACAATGTATCCGTAGGAATCCAGCAGCTCGTACATCTTCATGCATTGTCTTTGCGAGCCATCCCATCCGTTGGCTATCGGCACATACTGGGAGGCCACGTTGCCCGCATGGTCCCTCACGTTGCCGTCGGCGCCCGATGACAAGAGGTGGCAGATGTAATTGACGTACACGTTATCCATGTTCGCCAGGGCAATCATGAGAG
Source organism: uncultured Verrucomicrobiales bacterium (assembly GCA_937905985.1). GTDB lineage: Bacteria > Verrucomicrobiota > Verrucomicrobiia > Verrucomicrobiales > Akkermansiaceae > Akkermansia. The sequence goes on from CALCWC010000152.1 coordinate 69,385, forward strand.
GGGTTCTTCCCTCCCGGTCCTGTATGTTGACATTGGCACCGTGCTTGACGAGAAGGTCCAGGCACTTGTCTGCCTCGAAGTCGCTAGAGCCGTCGGAGAGGTGGTGCAGTGCCCCCTTGCCCTCGGAATCCACCGCGTTGGGATCCGCCCCGGCTTCCAGCAGAAGCTTCACGGCGCCGGCCTGCTCGCCGTCCATACAGAATATGCCCGTGGCCACATACAGCAAGAGCTCGTTCTTCTTCGCCTCCGGTATGGGCGGCGCCCCCGGTTTGGTCATGGCGCAAATGTCCTCATAGGTGATACGGTCCGTTTCCTCAGCATGGGCGGCCCCCATGCCAAGCAAGAACGCGGAAACTGCAGCAATAATCGTTTTTTTCATATATCAGGGAAGTGTCTCTATACCCTTATAAGCAAGCAAACACCCTGATGCACGAATTTTTTTGAAAAAAATAAAAAAAGTTCGGTGGAAGGAAGAAAAAGCCCATCTGGCATTCCACCAGATGGGCTTGAAATTTCCCGCGCCCCTAGGCGCGTCACTAATTTAGCCCTTGGAGCGGCCCTGGTACTTCTCCTTGGTCTGCTGGTCCTTGCGGGTGTTCTCCTTAATCTTCTCAAGGCCCTGCTTGGCGAGCACGGAAACATCGCCATCGGCATCCTGGGCATACTTGTTGAGCAGGTTCTTCACCCATTCCAGCTCATGCAGGCCGGAGAGCGTGTTGACGATTTCGAGCTTGCCGCGCTGGAGCTTCTTGAGGGCCTCTGCCTCTTCCTTGAGGGCGGGCAGCTGCGGGTCGCTGTCGCCGATGTAGAGGGTGGAGTCCTTGTCAATCTTGTTGATGATGTCGCGGAGCTTGGCGGTGTCGGCGAAGGGCTTCTCACAGATGATGGAGATGAGCTTCTCGGCATCGGCGTCCGAGCGTTCGCGGTTTTGGGCGAAGAAGGAACCGATGGCGTTGTGGACCTGGTTGATGGCCTTGGGATCGTTGGCGATCTCCGCCTTGCCCTTGAGCTCCAGGATGTAGTCGAGGATGGAGTCGTCACCCCAGAAGGCGAGGAAGAGCATATTGTTGTGGTTCATGCTCTTGGGATCGGTAATCTTGCCCTTGTAGTATGCGAGCGCCTTCTGGGAGCAGGCGGAGGCGAGTGTGGGCCCGAGCTGCTTGAGACGCTCCTCCGACACGCTGTCGAAGATTTCGTCGCCGAGCTTGGCCTTCTTCTCCTTGTCGTCAATCATCATGATGATGTTGTCCAGGCAGTTGCAGAGGGTCTTGATGAGCTTGCCCTCGGTCTTGTCGTCCTTGAGCAGGGCGACGATGTGGGGGATGTCCTCCTCGGTGACGCGGAGGCCGTAGACCTTCCAGGTGCTGGCAAGGAGCTCGTTCTTGTGGGGGAAGTTCGGCTTGGCGGCAATCTTCTCCGCCAGGGTGCGGAGGTTGGCGTTCACGCCCTCAGCATCAGACACGCCGATGCGCTGCAGCACCCAGTCGAAGAGCTTGGGCTCCACAATGGCGTCCGCCTTCTTGGCGAGAGTCTCGAAGATGTAGTCGCGGTTGCCCCGGTCCTGCGCTGCGGTGAGACCGAGCAGCAAGCCCGCGTTGTAGCCGGCGCCCACGGGATCCATGCCCAGCAGGTTGCCGCCCACCTCGTTCTTGATGTAGGGGTCCACAATCACCTTCATGAGCAGCTGGAGATCCTTCTTGCTGCAGGAGATGTCCACATGTTTGGCGGTGGCATCGGCCGTGGTTTCCACGCCCTTCTTGTTAATCTCCACGCAGCGGTGCATAATCTTCTTGATGTTCTGGCGCTGGGCCTCCGCACGCTCGTTTTTCGCGTTCTCGTTGGACACGTAGATGCCGCAGCCAATGGCCAGGCCGAGCAGGCAGAGCATTCCAATCCAGAAACCCTTGCTGTGCCACACGGACTGCTTGGAGGCGTCCGCCTGCAGCTTGGTGAGGTAGGCGTCGCGGGCGGCGAGCTCCTCCTCGCTCATCTCCGGCATACCCTCCTGAGCGGCGGCCTCATCCTGCCCTGCGGCCGGGGCGGCTGCCGTTGCGGCCATCTTGGAGGCGGGGGCCGCCTTCTTGGCAGCGGGAGCGGGGGTGGAGGCCAGTGAGGCCTTCTTGGCGGCCGGCATGGCAGATGCCAGCGGAGACTTGGGAGCCGCCTTCTTCACGCCGCCCGCAGGAGCCGTGGGCTTGGCGGCCACGCCGCCCAATGCCTTGCCGGAACCGGCCATCTTGACCCCCGCCAGCGGGCTGGAACCCTTGGCGGGAGCGGGTGCCTTGAGAATGCTGGTTTGCTTGACGGCAGGCTTGGCAACCGTCTTGGGAAGCTCCGCCACGGGCTGGGCGGCAGCCTGGGCCTTGGCTTCCTCGGCAGCCTTGGCGGCTTCCTCCCTGGCCTTGGCTTCCGCTGCGGCCTTGGCAGCCTCCTCGGCAGCCCTGGCGGCCTCCTCGGCGGCCTTTATCTCTTCCATCTGCTTGTTGTACTCCTCCATCTGGCGGTTGTATTCCTCCATCTGTTTGTTGTACTCTTCCATCTGCTTCTCGTATTCCTCCTGGGCGCGGCGCGCTGCCTCGTCCTGCGCGGCCTTCTCCTCCGGCGTGGGTTCGGGTTTCTTGGGGCCGATTGCCTTGCCGTCGGTGCCCTTGAGCACCACGCGCTTGCCGGGGTTGCCGGTCTTGACGAGCGAGCCCAGAGGGCTGTTTGCCTGAGATGTATTGAGTTTGAGGGTTGCCATGGCGGATATGTGAAAATAGTTTGTCCCCCATCTTATACCACACCCCCGCGCGCACCACAAGCACGGATTTCACCGCATACGCACGTAACACTCAAAAGCCCGCCCGGCATACCGCCGGACGGGCTTCGAAAATCCCCGCGCCCACGGCGCGGCATTATTTCCAAATTGTCAATCAACCAAAGGCTTCCTGGTAGAGGGCCAGCAGCTCCTGCTTGTTGCAGGGGCGGGGGTTGCCGCCGGTGCAGACATCCGCCATGGCGGCATCCGCAAGGGCGTCCAGGTCCTCCTCCTTCACGCCGATTTCCTTGAGGGTCTGGGGAATACCCACATCCTTGGAGAGGGTGACCACGGCATCCACGGCAGCCTTGCGGAACTCCGCGGGGCTCATGGCATCCACGCCGGCCACGCCCATCACGCGCGCGATTTCACGGAACTTGTCGCCCGTGTACTCCGCGTTGTAGCGCATCACGTAGGGCAGCAGCACCGCATTGGCAACGCCGTGCGGCGTGCCGTAGAACGCGCTCAGCGGGTGCGCCATGCCGTGCACCACGCCCAGGCCCACGTTGGAGAACGCCATGCCGGTCATGTACTGGCCCAGCGCCATGTCCTCGCGGCCCTTGGGGTCGTTCTCGCATGCCTGGCGCAGGCTGCGGGAAATAATCTCGATGGCCTTCAGGTTGAGCGTGTCCGCCAGCTCCCACGCCGCCAGCGTGGTGTAGCCCTCAATGGCGTGCGTGAGCGCGTCCATGCCCGTGGCGGCGGTCAGCCCCTTGGGCATCGTGCTCATCATGTCCGGGTCCACTATGGCCACCACCGGGATGTCGTGCGGGTCCACGCAGACGAATTTGCGGCGCTTGGCCACATCGGTGATAACGTAGTTGATGGTGGTCTCGGCGGCGGTGCCGGCGGTGGTGGCAATGGCGATGACGGGCACGCACTTGTTCTTGGTGGGGGCCACGCCCTCCAGGGACACCACATCCGAGAACTCGGGGTTGTTCACAATGATGCCGATGCCCTTGGCGGTGTCCTGCGGGGAGCCGCCGCCAATGGCGATGATGCTGTCTGCCCCCTCGGCCTTGAACATGGCCACGCCCTCCTTCACGCATTCCACCGTGGGGTTGGGCTCCACCTTGTCGTACACCGCGTACGGGTGGCCGATGCCGTCCAGCAGGGTGGTCACCTTGCCCACCACGCCGAATTTCACCAAATCCGCGCACGTGACGATGAGGGTTTTCTTGAATCCGCGGGCCTTGACTTCCGTGACGACCTCTTTCACGGCTCCGCTCCCGTGATAGCTGGTCTCGTTCAATATAAAGCGATTTGCCATGCGGATATTCTAACACAAAATGCGCTCCAGCGCAACGAAAAACAATCGGACCTCCAGATTGCGCTTGACAGGGCAGGGGGGGAGGTGTAAATTTCGCGCGCCCGTTTTCGGGTGAGAAGGCATACCAACCAAAGCCATGACAAAAGACACCAAAAGCATATTGATTAAGGTATTGATAACACTGCTGATATCGGCAGCTGTTTTCTTTGTTCCGTTTGAGGCGCTTGGGGTGCCGGTGAACTCCGTGCAGGTGAGCGTGATCGCCCTGTTCGTGTTTGCGGCCCTCATGTGGATTCTGGAGCCCATTCCGATTTGGGCCACCTCCGTCATGGTGATTGCCATCTGTTTGCTGGCTCTCTCCAACAAGGCGTTCAATTTCCTGCGCCCCGTCGCCAGCTATGACAAGGACGCCGTCTGCGCCATCATCCGTGACGTGGTGGGTCAGAACGGCGCCGCCAACCAGCAGTCCGTCAAGGACCCGCAGAAGGACGGCTCCATCAAGTGGATCACCCCGCTGCAGAAGATTGAGAAGGACGTCAACGAGCGTCTCACCAAGAAGGGCAAGTTCAATGAGGAGGAGTTCTATACCTCCATGAACTATGTCATCCTCAACACCGCCAACAAGGCTGAGTCCATTGCCGCCAAGGCTCTGGCCGAGGGCGCGGCCGACAACTCCGCCACCGATTACGCCACCGCCGCTGAGGAGGCCAACACCCCGGAGGCCCTCTCCAAGAACATCTCCTACCAGCAGCAGCTGGCCATCGACCTGAAGGACGCCACCGTCAAGCTGGTGGACAAGGACCTTCAGAAGCGCATCAAGTCGCTGGCCTCTCACAGCGTGAACTTGATGAACTCCAAGAACACCATGGCCACGTTCGCGGACCCCATCATCATCCTCTTCCTGGGCGGCTTCTTCCTGGCGGCCGCGGCCACCAAGTACGGGCTTGACCAGAACCTGGCGCGCGTGCTGGTGCGCCCGTTCGGCACCAATCCCAAGCTGGTGATGCTGGGCCTGATGGTTGTGACGGCGCTCTTCTCCATGTTCATGAGCAACACCGCCACCGCCGCCATGATGATTGCCATTCTCACCCCGGTGCTCAAGCTCATCCCCGGCAGCGACAAGGGCCGTATCGCCATTGCCCTCTGCATTCCGCTGGGTGCCAATATCGGTGGTATGGGCACGCCCATCGGCACGCCCCCCAATGCCGTGGCTATCAAGACCCTGCAGAGCCTGGACCTCAACGTGAGCTTCGGCAAGTGGATGGCCATCGGCGTGCCGTACGTCATCCTGCTGCTCTTCTTCGCGTGGCTGGTGCTCATGTGGATGTTCCCCTTCAAGATCAAGGAACTCAAGCTTGATATCGGCGGCGTCTTCCGCAAGGACTTCCACGCGCTCGTCGTCTACGCCACCTTCATCATCACCATCTTCCTGTGGGTGACCGCAGACATCAAGATTCCCGGCGTGTTCAACGGCTGGGGCGTGGATTCCAACACCATCGCCATCATCCCGATTGCCGCCTTCGCCGTCACGGGCGTCATCACCGCCAAGGACCTCAAGCTCCTGGAGTGGGACGTGCTCTGGCTGGTGGCCGGCGGCTTCGCCCTGGGCGTGGCCCTGGAGGAAACCCAGCTGGCCAAGGACCTCATCAACGCCATTCCGTTCTCCTCTTGGAGCTTCTTCGCCCTCATGATGGGTGCCTGCTTCATCAGCATGTTTGCCGCCACCTTCATGAGCAACAGCGCCACCGCTGCCCTGCTCATGCCCATCCTGGGTACCGTGGCGGGCGGCATGATGCACGCCGGCAGCATGAGCGGCCCGGATGCAGCCGGACTCATGGTGGCCGTGGCGTTCAGCACCTCCCTGGCCTTCGCTCTGCCCATCTCCACCCCGCCGAACGCCATCGCGTACGCCACGGGCGTGGTCCCGCAGTCGGCCATGGCCAAGTCTGGCGTGGTGCTCTGCCTCATCGGCTTCACGCTGGCCATTGTGATGTCCTACATGCTCATCAACGTTGGCTTCTTCTCCTGATGGGGAACCCCTTCGGCCGCTGCCGCTCCTGCGGTGGCGGCCCTTTTTTTAATAACAACCTAACAAACTGATACCAACAAAATGAATACGTATTCCATGATCGCCCTCTCCGCCATGCTGGCCGTTTCCGCCAACGCCGCGGAGGTCACCCAGAAAGCCGAGACCAAGGACTGGACCGACGCCGTCAAGAGCGCCCTCACCGTCTACCAGAACAAGGACACCTTCGTCCAGAAGGTCAAGTTCGCCTGGATGGAGCAGTTCCAGGTGGCGGACATCCAGCCCGCCGGCGGCAACGGCACGCACCTCAAGCCCGGCGCCAGCCCCGTGAACCAGGAATTCCGCCGCTCCTGGGTGGGATTGAACGTCGATTTCGCATCCGGCACCAAGTTCCACACCTGGGGCCGCATCGGCGGCCTGCCCTACCGCAGCTCCTACAGGGGCGGCCGCACCATCAAGAACTACTCCTACGCCAACCTCTTCGATATCTGGGTGTCCCAGGACATCAAGTCCGTCAAGGGCCTCACCGTCAAGGTCGGCAAGATCAAGCCCCTCATCACCACGGACTACTCCACCCCCTCCTCCGCCATCTACTGCGTGGAGCGCTCCATCGTCGGCAACCAGTTCGGCTTGGATTCCAACTGGGGCGTGGACGTGACCTACGCCCCCAGCAAGCAAGACAAGGTCTACCTGCAGGTCTTCGCCAACGACCGCGCCACCACCGACAAGAACATTACGACTAACACCGACATGTACCGTGACGGCCGCGGCCTGAAGGGCGAGTTCGGCTGGGAGGACCGCTGCTACGCCATCGTGGGCGCTTCCCACAAGTTCGCCGTGACGGAGAGCGGCTTCCAGGCCGTGAGCGCCCAGTACGGGCATGACTTCAACAACGTGCGCCACCGCGGCCGCAAGGGTGCCAACTGCTTCGGCCTCAACACACAGGATGTCCTCTCCCTCGGCTACGAGTACAAGTTCGACAAGTTCTACCTCATCACCAACCTGGTGGCATGCTGGGAGGCCAACAACGGCATCGGCAAGAACAACGTCGGCCTGCAGATCCAGCCCATGTACAGCATCTGCCCCAACGTGGACCTCATCTTCCGCTACTCCGGCTCCACAGGCCACGATTCCTGCAAGCTTGCTGCCGACCGCTACATCTGCACGCAGACTGTCGCTCCCTCCTGGGTGGACAGCATCCACACCTTCTACTTCGGCGCGGATGTGTACCTCTCCGCCAAGGACAAGAACGCCACCAAGCTCATGTTCGGTGCCGAGTTCGCCCATGCCCGCAAGGGCGGCGAGAGCTGCTACGACGGCTGGGAGTTCACCACCGCCCTGCGCTGGAACTTCTAAGAATTTACAATTTGTAAAGAATGCCGCGCCTAGCGGCGCGGGGAATTTTCAAAGCCCGCCCGGTGTTGCACCGGGCGGGCTTCTTTGTTCCCTCGCCTTTGGCGCGCGATTTCGCTCATTTGTACATTTCTCTGTCTGTTAATGACATGTCAGCTTGACCTAACGGGGCGGCGGTGGTATCATGGCGCGCGTTTGGCGGGGCAGTGTGTATGCCACCGCCGCAAGGAAAGAAAAAACCATGTTGGATAATCCCACCTTCGTATTGTTTGCGGTGCTCGCTCTGGGCATCGCCCTGGGCAACATTGAGTTCAAAGGCATTTCGCTGGGAAGCTCCGGCGTGCTCTTCGTGGCCCTGCTCGCGGGGCACCTGGGGCTGAAGGTGCCGGACGGCATCATGGGCATCGGCACCGCGCTCTTCGTGTACTGCGTGGGGCTGGGCGTGGGCAACCGCTTCTTCTCCTCCCTCCGCAGCCGCGGCAACCGCCTCATGCTGCTTTCCGTTTTGGTCGTGGGTATCGCCTGGCTCGTGGCCTGGCTGCTCTCCTCCGCGCTGGGGATTGATGCCGGGGTGGCAGCCGGTCTCTTCGCGGGCGCATGCACCAGCACGCCCGCTCTGGCCGCCGCCACAGAGGCCGTTCAGGAGAGCGGCGCGGATTCCGCCCTCGTCAACATCGGCTACGGCGTCGCCTATCCCTTCGGCGTCATCGGCGTGGTGCTGTTTGTGCAGCTCCTCCCGCGCCTCCTCAAGCAGCGCCTGGATGCCCCCGCCGCAGAGGAAACCGGGCACGACCCCTGCAAGATCATCCGCCGTGTGGTGGTGGTGACCCACCCGGACATCCTCGGCCGCAACATCAACGAGTACCTGGGCGAAGGCCTGCTCAAGTGCAGCATCACCCGCAAGGTGCAGGACGACCTGCTGCTGCCGCTCGACGAGCAGGATACCTTCACCAAGGGCATGGAGCTGCTGATGCTCGGCGAGCGCCGCCACCTGCATCACGATGCCGCGCTCCTCGGCCACGTGGACCCCTCCCGCCACCCCCGCGCCTTCCGCGATGAGAAGGCGGAGGTCATCATGCTCAACCGCAAGCTTTGCAACAAGACCCTGCTGGAGCTCAACCTCCTGCACGCCTTCGGCATCGTCGTCTCCCGCATCTCTCGCCTCGGCAACATCTTCGTCCCCACGCGCGACACCGAAATCATCCCGAACGACGTGCTCACCATCGTGGGCCCGCCGGAGGCCATCCGCCGATTCTCTGAGGCATGCGGGCACCGCAGCTCCGCCCTTAACGCCACGGATATCTTCTCCCTGGTGTTGGGCGTGGCGCTGGGCATCCTGCTGGGCAGCGTCACCTTCAGCCTCGGTGGCGGCAAAGGATTCTCCCTCGGCATGGCCGGCGGCCCGCTCGTGGTCGCCCTCATCCTGGGTCACTTCGGCAAGGTGGGCCCCGTGGTGGGCTACATGCCGCGCCCCGCGCGCGTGCTGCTCATGGAGTTCGCGCTCATGCTCTTCCTCGCCGGCGCAGGTGTGGCCGGCGGCGCCAAGCTGGTGGAAACGCTGGCGGGGCAGGGGCTCGCCATGTTCCTCGCCGGCGTGGCCGTCACCCTCGTCCCCATGGTCGTTGCCTATATCCTGGCACGCAAGGTCTTTCACCTTTCCCTCCCGGAGGCCCTCGGCGGCGTTTGCGGCGCCATGACCTCCACACCCGCCCTCGGCGCCATCACCGCCAAGACCGACCGACAGGAACCCGTCATCGCCTACGCCACCGCCTACCCCGCCGCCCTCATCATGATGACCGTCCTCGCCAAGCTCCTCATCGATATCCTCTCCTAACCCCCCAGCCCCCCGCCCCCCCCCCTCGGCGTTTTATCTCGGCGTTTTAGCGAAGACGGAAGCTATAGCAGAGACAGAAGCCTTATCGATGCCGGGCCAGCCTCGGCGACGTGCCTGCCTCGGCATAGACTTGTCGAAGCCGGGTCACGCCGAAGCCCTGAAAGCCACGGCGAAGCTTTAGCGGAGACGGGTCAGCGCAGACGGAAGCGAGACTTGTTTACCAAGTCCCGAGAAGACGGGCAACCCAACTACCCACCCCATGCCCGCACGCCCTCCCGCCGAGCGGGCATTGCTGTCCCCCTTGCGCCACCGAGAACAGGAGCAGGGCGAACAAACGACAAAACTAAACACGACCTGCCCAAAAAAGTTTCGCGCCCAAAATCCCAGCCGCCACGCGGGTTGATTAAACCATTAGACCGCATCAGCGATTGTAATACAATCTAATAATTCTTGAAATTCTTCACAGAGGATGCTAGCCTGTCAGATACGCGCGAATCTGCGGCACTTCCGCCACAGAGGGTTCGCGGATACAAAAAACTAAAACATGATTATGCCAGAAAAAGACGAAGATCTCGCCGAAATCGGCGAAAAGTTGCAAGCTAGCAGAAAATTGGTCGTTAGAAATATCCAGCTGACGAAATGTATGATGCTCAGCCCCCACAAGCTATATATATTAAGCGATTGGAGAAGGATTTTATGCGGCGTGGCGTTCATAAAGAAATTACGCACGTATGTCTTTGAACACTCTTCCAATCTTTATGAATTATGGGGGCTTGTCCGTAAAGACGGATACTATTATGATACTTTCCTTCTTTTAACTCCCAATCAGTCCGCAGACTTGGATGTAAGCTTTCATGACCAGAGTTCCCCAACAACAATTCAAATTCAGCCATACTCTGAGGCCGACATTAAAGACCTTAGCGACATACTTTATTTAGGCGGAGAGAAATTACCTTTCAAAACGGGACACGCCTATAACGAGCATGACGAATGCCTGAAATATTTCTACCCTATCGGGTTTCAAATAATTCGCCATCGCTAATTGTTCACACGGCACCAGGGGAAACCCTGGTGCCGCTTTCGTTGCCAGTCCGTGCTATTCCCTCCCATCGTTTTCTCTTGAACCGCGGTGTGCGGTGTGTTAGAGTACACCATCATGAGCGAGCATGGCTACATCTACATCCTCACCAACCCTTCTTTCCAGCAGTTCGTCAAAATTGGCTACGCCACCGATGTGGAGAAGCGGCTGCGTTCGCTGAGCAACAAATCCTGCTTGCCCTACAGTTTCCGCATCTACGCCACCTATGAGGTGTCCATGAAGTCGGGCGACGTCAAGATCCACAACCTCATCGACACCATCAACCCCGACTTACGGACCATCGACCGCACCGATGGCAAGAAGCGCGTGCGTGAGTTTTACGCCATGACCGCGGAGGATGCCTACGCCATCCTTCAAGCCATCGCCCAGCTGCACGGGCGCGAGAAGAAGCTCAAACTTGTCAAGCCCAGGGAAGAGGAGGAACAAGAGGCGGACGATGCAGAAGAATCAAACGCCGCCCCGGACGACATCTACTTCAACTTCTGGTCCGTTTTCGACAAAGAAGCCAAGAAATACCCCGGCTTCAGGGATGAAATCAGCCTGCGTAAAATCTCCACCCGCCCATACACTGACCTGGCATCCGGCACCTCCGGCATCCGCGTCACCCTATTCATCCGCACCAGGGAAAAGAACATCGGCGGCGGCATCTACTTTGCCGGCAACAAGGAACTCTACCAAGCCTTCTACAAGCACCGCGCCAAAATCAACCGCCAAATCCGTGAAGCCTTACCGCAAGGCTCCATCCGCTGGACAGAGCGCGCCAAAGACTGCACCATCCGCCACTTCTTGGATGCAGATGTCAAATCCACCCCCAAAAAGGACTGGCCCAAATTCGCCCGCCAACTCTGCCAAGAAGCCCTGCTCATGAAACTAATCATCAAGCAGTACCTGCCGTAATAGCACCAATTTCCGACATACTATCTGCGTGCAAGAATCACATCCAACAACAGTATTACAATCTAATAATTAAAAAAAGCTTGCAAAGAACGAAAAAAATGCTATTCTAAAAAAGCGAGTCGAGCTACAGCAAAAACAAAACAATCCTTTCAATCAAAATAGTTAAAAAAACAAAACAATGGCAGGAAAGACTGGGCAGTCATATAGTGTAACATCATTCTTTTGCGGATGCGGAGGGCTAGATCTTGGATTTTGCGGAGGGTTTGAGTACCGGAATGAACAATATCCCAAGCTGCCTTTTGAAATAAAGGCAGCCTATGATTTTAACGGATCATGCGTAGAAACATACAACAGATACTTTAAATGCAAAGCGGAAGTAAAAGATCTCTCCCAAATTAATGTTTCACAACTGAAAAGCACAGAAGTACTGATAGGAGGCTTCCCCTGTCAGGAATTTTCATCGTGCGGCCCCCAAGGTGGACTAGATAGCGAACGAGGCCAGCTGTACAAAGTTCTGGTAAAGTACATGCAAACATTTAAACCAGCAATTGTCGTTGGTGAAAATGTAATTAACCTGATGAGAATGAATGGAGGGAAAGTCATAGAAACAATCCTCAAAGACTTGCGAAACTGCGGCTACAAGGTGGAAGTGTGGAATTTATACGCGCCTGACTACGGAGTCCCTCAAACAAGGAACCGATTATTCTTTATTTGTGTGCGTGACGATATAGAAGGATTTCCCGCCCACCCGAAAGAGAAGTTTTCCCATAAGCCACGAAGCATAGCCTGGGCAATATCCGACTTGGAAGGCATAACGGACGAAAGCGTACCAAATCAGAGTGAATATTTTGAAGCATCTCGTGCAAAAAAAGGCAATGGGCAAGGCGATGAAACTAATGAACGAGATAAACCAGCATACACAATACGGGCAAATCCTAAATCACGTGTACAGTTTCACTATTCGTTACCAAGACGCCTAACCGTTCGCGAATGCGCTAGGATTCAAACCTTCCCTGACAATTTTGTTTTCAAACATTCGAAAACGACAAGCATTTCTCAAATCGGCAATGCTGTACCCCCCATATTAGCCTATCAAGTCGCCGCAACAATAGCCAACTTCATGCAAAAATCAATCCAATAACGAAAGTATGAGCACTGTAGATATTACACCTAGCCCGCGAATTCTCAGAACCCTTGGAGAAATTCCATTAAAACCATGGCAATGTATAGCAGAACTTGTAGACAACGCAATAGATGCCTACTTATCCTGTGCAAAAGAAGAAGACGGCACACAAAAAGAAATTAGGATTGATTGGTCAAAGGACGTAGTCTCACCAAACCAAAGAACTATAGAAGTTAAAGATAACGCCTGCGGCATGAGCCTAGATCAGCTTCAGAATGCTGTTCGCGCAGGGTACACTACCAATGACCCAATTCATAATTTGGGCTTATTTGGTATGGGCTTTAACATAGCAACAGCACGACTTGGCGAAGTAACAGATATACTGACAACGAAATCAGGAGAGAAATGTTGGATTAAGCTCCATCTAGATTTTGATGCATTAACTAAATCAGGGAGATTTGAGGTGCCAGTTTCCTATGTAGAAAAAGAAGACCCGGATATACACGGAACAACAATTCTTGTCTCGCGACTCAAGCAAGGTATATTAGACGTTCTTTCCACTAAGGAAGGGGAAATCCGAAAGCACTTGGAAACGGTCTATACCCCTCTGCTCCGTAGCGCGAATAAGTTTACTATTAAGCTCCGAGGCAAAGCTATAAAACACGAAATGCCTTGTGTATGGGACAAAAAGCGTTGCGTGAAATACCGGGGGCGTCTAGTCTCAGCCTACAGAGAGATTAACGAATCATTTGGAACATCTTATTTTAATACAGAAAAGAATAGATATTTAACTGATGAGGAAACTGATGAAATTGAGTCATTAAAAAATGAAGGCGCAAATCTACCTGCAAACATTGTCACGCGAGAGAAATTGATGACAGGATGGATTGGCATTCAACGATATGCGGACCCAAATGACTATGGTCTGGACTTTGTCAGAAACGGTAGGAAGATACTTACTTCAGACAAGACACTATTTTCATATGAAAATCCTCTTACTAACGTAAAGGAGCTGCAATATCCTGTTGAACTGGGCACGACCGTCGGCGGCAGGATTGTCGGCGAGCTGAATGTTGACTTCCTAATACCCACATACCAGAAAAATGGATTCGATACTACAGATTTGTCTTGGACGCAGCTTGTCGAGAGATTGTGCGGAATTGGTCCATATCTTCCCAAGAGCAGAAAAGCACTGGGCTACGACGAAATCGTCGAGGCGCCTCTTGCTGTATTTGCAAACGCTTTTAGACGATGCGAGCCAGGTACTAAATGCTTATACGTACAAAAGGAAATGTCCAAGCGCTTCTTGAAATTATTCAAGAAAGGAGAAACCGAGTACCTGTCTGACGAGCTCTGGTTTAAAGCAGCACAAGAAGCAGATCAGGAAAAAAGCACGGGGGGCGATTCAACAGCTGTCGATACAGGCACCACTCCCACAGATGACGTTGATGCATATATCACTACTAACGAATCACCTGACGTAGCGGCACCAGCTGAGGGCACAGAGAAGGAATTGCAACAGACTACTTCTAAAGAAGAACTGCTCGCCCATTCAGGATTCAGCACATCAATATCCGGACCCTATACTTTTGATCAAAATCCCCCTCTACACGTCAAAGCATACGAACTAAAACATGGGAAAATTCTCATCAAAGGTGAAGAACGCCCTTGTTATTTTAACAACGATAATTTAGAATGCACTTATATATATAATCCAAAGCACAAGCTCTTTGTTCAATATCCTATTTACCCCAAGGGGCTTTTGCTTATATATTTATCAGAAAAATTTAAAGTTCGCGCGCCAAGCGACAATGATGACATAGCCAATGTTTATTTAAAACTAATGGATTGCATGATGGAAGAATCACGAATCGACCGTGCTGCATTATGCGAACGCGCCGCAGACTTACTGGATAAAATCAAAACTAGAATATACGAGGTTTTATCTCTGAAAAAAAGCGAAGTGCTCGAATGTGTCTTTGAGTCAAGCGGCGAAGTGGAAGAAACTTGTATAGCTTTATATAATACGCCCGACTTATTAAATGCTTTTCAGGCCAAAGATGAAGCTGGATATGCAGCCTTAGAATATGTACCACCGAAAACCCTATTGCGCTTAGTTGACAATTTCCCTGAAGATATATTTGATGGAAAAGTTTTTATCCAAGCCTATTCGTCCATTACTCTATCGGATCCGAACGCAGTCGAACGTCTGAGAAGTGAAATCCGAGAGCGTACTTTGTCATATTTCAAGGATGTCATTTGCCTGACGCATCTCTCATCACGAGACAACAATAAAAACCTGCTAATCAGATACTCTCTAAGTTTGAAGTATCTAGAAGATTCGATTAACTATCCTGAGTGATGCCACATTTTTTAACAGACGATATATTGCACGGATCTAACTGGCGCGGCCTAGAGAGAGCTGTAGCTCGAGTGTTAATTCATCTTGGCTGGGATAATGTCATGATAATTGGCAAGACTGGTGACAAGGGCGGCGACGTCCTTGGTACCCGTCCAGACTGCTGCGGCAAACTTTGCACATGGGTAATACAAGTCAAATCGGTTAAGACCGGCAACTATGTTGGTGTATCGGCATTGAATGAATCGATTGGGGCTCTTTCATTCTACGATGCGGATGTGTGTGCCGTTGCAACAAATGCAACATTTACACAATCAGCGATAAATCGGAAAAATCTGCTAATTTCACATGGATTTAATGCCAAGTTGTGGAATGGAGCAACATTATGTGAGTTCGTGATGCGTGCCCCTTCTCTTTCTAACTCGATGAGAAAGCTGCGTGAGTACCAAATAAGGATTCACAAGAAAATTTTACAAAAATTTGACAGCGGCGATAATCGAGGATTCTTTATTGTCGCAACCGGATTAGGCAAAACTGTTATTGCGGCAAGCATAGCCAAAGACCTATGGGAAAGAGGATGTAAGAGAATTTTAGTCTTATGCCATTCACGAGATCTGGCATTTCAACTAGAACAAGGGTTCTGGCCTATGCTGCCGAAAGAAATTCCGACATCAACATTTGTAGACGGCCTACCTCCTCGCACTACCGAAGGGATCGCATTTGGCCTTTTTCAAAGTTTAGCTGGCTACACTGGTGGAATAGATACCAATACATTTGATGCTATTATTGTAGATGAAGCCCATCATGCTTCGGCGACCACTTATCGAGCATGCCTTTCCGCTTTTCGTCCTCGCTTCTTACTAGGCATGACAGCAACACCGTGGCGCGGAGATGGAGCGTCACTTACGCCGATATTCGGCGAACCGGTAGAAACAGTCTCGCTTGTAGATGGAATGAACATGGGATATTTGGCAAAAGTTGATTATAGAATCTTTTGTGATAATATTTCCTGGGAATACTTACAGTCTAAGCTCAATGAGAAAATCTCCATCAGAGATTTGAACAAACACCTGTTTATTCCGCAACGTGATGAGGCCGTCATTAGCGAGATTAAAAAAACCATTAGTAGCATTGATAATCCTAGAATAGCTATATTTTCTCCATCTATCGAACATTGCACCCGTTTTTCTTCAATGTTATGCGCAGAAGGGATATCGTGCGTGTCACTTACAGGAAATGATAAAGCCGAGCGGAGGCGGAGACTAATGTCCTTCTCTTCGGGCAAAACGTCTGCTATAGCTGCTGTAGAACTATTAAATGAAGGAATTGATATTCCCGATGTAAATGTTCTAGTATTTTTAAGAGCTACACATTCTAGAAGGATTTTCATCCAACAACTAGGCAGAGGGCTACGCATTTCCGAAGACAAAGAAAAAGTAATAGTTCTTGATTTTGTTTCAGATGTGAGAAGAATCGCCGATGTAATTGACATGAACAATGAAGGAAAGGTCAAGGGGAAAGGTTCCAAAAACTTATATCTGCAAAATGGATTTGTAACCTTCACAAACAAGAGAATAGAATCATTCGTTAATATGTGGCTAGAAGATATCGCGAATCTAGGTGATGTAAATGAAAATATTAAACTAAATTTTCCAGACAAATATGCCGAATAAATTACCAGAAAACGTCGCCAAACAGGTCAAGGTCGCAGCTTTTCGCATTTGCGATGAATTAGATTACTGTTCCCGTTCAAGACCTGACAATGCCAAACTGATTACCCAACTTGTTAATCACCCCGATGTAGGGAAGGTTATCCAGAGTTTCGTAAAACAAGACGAAGTTAGAACATATATTAAGGATGCATTATTAAACAAGTATGCAAAGGAGCATGTGAAAGCTATACTGCATAAAGCCCATATACAGGAGCTACTCCAAAAAAAATATTCATTAAAACTTAATAAAATCTCCGATACAATATTTGTAACCAAAGGCTCACCTATACGATATATCGTTGCACAGATTGGAACTTATTTGAAATGGGAATCTGCTTTGCGTAAAGCCTTGGAAGAATCAGTCAATTTAAAGGAACGTTGCACTGCATCAAGTTCTCCTGAAATCTGTTTAATACTTGCAGTATTTGGCAATTTTACTCAAGGAGATCGAGAGCACTTAGTGCGTACTTTGGATTCAATTCAAGTTAAAGTAATATTCGTTTCGGATAGTAGATAAGTTTCTTTAACAGCTCTCCTTTCGATGCAAAATCAGATAGAAGGATTGGCTTCGAAGCCATCTTTCACTTAGCACGCCAGACACCGTCCTTTGCTCATATCTCATAGGAAAGCTCCCGATAACCTCTTTATCTCCAAGGCCACAATCCGACAAGCACATAGACATCCTCTCATCCAGCCAAATATTCCCAATCTTTCAACCAAAGAGCCATGACGACACCTAGAGAAAGGGACTTCTCCTATCCATCACCTGAGGAGGGCGGTGTACTTACCCTGTACAAGTACATGACCAGCACCGCCCTGACTGGCTTTTTGTCAAACGGCTGCCTAAAATTGTCATTCGGGTTTGATGCAAATGACCCCTTTGAACTTCTGACTGCTGGGGATATTCCAGGTCATGAAGAGTATGTCGATGAAGGCTTTATTTCATTTACTAAGAATGAGAATGACCCACACATGTGGGGCGTATACGCAGACAAATATAGCGGGGCGTGCCTTGAATTTCGATTCCCATACTGCAAAGGTAATACCGATGAAGAACAGAATGAGTATATTTGGCGGCATTTCAAAGATGAGAATGGCGAAGGTCAGCACATTGCAAACCACGGTGATATAATATTTAAATGTCAATATTCAAATACACGTCCGCCAAAATATCTTAATTATAGGCCAACACAAGAACAAGCGAAAGATTGGATTAGAGGGTGCCGGACATCAAAGCACACCAGTTGGAAGAACGAAAATGAATATAGAATGTTGTTTTTATGCGAATGCGCCAAAATCATCAAACCGTGCGAAAATTCGTTTTTATACCTAATTGATGGATTAGCTTCTGCACTTAAATCAATTACGCTTGGGCCACGTTGCAACATTCTTCTTTCTGACATAGAATATAATTTAAAACAAAATCAAATTCTGACTCCTGGCCAGACCATTACGTGCAGGAAAGCAGAGTTCCCTATAGGTGATTGTTATGATTTGAATTTCAATGCGCAGTCATTTATGTTTCCACCTGAAAACAAGCTGGAATGATGGATGCAGCATGAGTCACAATAATGTGCGGCAAATACTGATTTCATTTTAACACCAATACTAATATGGGAGTTAATTGGAGGGAAGTAGAGTCAACTGAGTTTGAAAAAATAACTCGCGATCTCATGACCAGGGAATTCGGCTCTTTAGTCGAAACATTTGCGGTTGGCCCAGATGGAGGAATAGATTTGCGCGCAAAAGATGGCACCATCATCATCCAATGTAAGCGCATAACAACCAATTTTAATTCCCTACTATCAAAACTGAAAGAGGAAGCCAAGAAAGAAGATGTTCGAAAAGCGAAAAGATATATTGTTGCTACGAGCTTAGAATTAACGCCAAACAACAAGGAACAAATACTTACTATATTTCCAAATATTCATAGCACAGAAGATATCCTCGGCGGTGGCGAATTAGAGGAGCTTGTAGGAAAATACGAAGAAGTGCGCAATCTCTACCCATCTTTGTGGCTTGGTGACAAAGACGCGATTAGGCGGGAAATTGAAGAAAGCGTCAATAATGGCGCGATTGGAACAAGCAAGGAAGAACTAAAAAGAATATATGAAGTACTAGAATATATTGCGGTTCACCCACAAACTAACGATGCCCTCGAGATTCTTAACAAGCACAAATCCATCATTATAAGTGGTGAGCCAGGAATAGGCAAAACAACATTGGCACGCTACATTATTGCCCTGTACTGCCTTCATTACCAATACAATCTTGTGTATATAGATTCTGACATTTCTATTGGAAATCAGATGTTCAACGATGATAAGAAACAAGTTTTTTTCTACGATGATTTTCTGGGTACAACTTTCATTATAGATAAACTGATTAAAAATGAGAACAAGCGAATCATAGATTTTATAAACCGAGTCAAGAACACAAAAAACAAACTTGTGGTGTTTACGACAAGGGAATATATATACAAGCAAGCTCAATATACATATGCAGAATTCGATGATGCTAAAGAATTAAAGAAACTCATTTTATGCGTTGATAATAACTATCAATTGTTTAAGGCGGAAATCTTCTATAAACATTTAAGGAAAAACAACATCCCACTCCATATAATCAAGAAATTATTTTATAATAAAGAGTTGAAGAAATGGGGTAAAAATTGTTTTCTTGAGCAAATACTTATGCATGATTGCTATAATCCGAGAATTATTGCCGAGTCTATAAGTTCATATGATGAATCTGAAAATCAGTTGCCGTTTTCTACCTACATGCTTGAAAGGCTAAACAACCCATATATGCTGTATAAACATGCTTTCATAACTCAATTGTCAGATTTTGAACGCGCCGCCCTCATTGTACTGGGATCATTTCATGGCAATGTGGAACACAGTATATTTCATAGAGCATGGATTGCCTATCTAGGCAAGCATTATAATCCAACTGCATCATTTGAGCAAACACTTCAAATACTTGATGCTGTTTTCATTATTTCGGAAAAAAAGTATAATGGGGAAATATATTTCAAATATGCTAATCCAGGCATTAGCGACTTTATGTACACACATTGGCAACATAATCCTTCCTTGTTTCTTCATTTGATATCTAACGCATGCTATCCTCAGCAAATTTTTTATTTAATAAATATGCTGAAACAGCAAGACAAAAAACTATATGATTTATATTTGCCTAAATTACTCGGGCAAGCGGTCACAATTATCAAGAATGATTCCCAACGGGCATCAACTACCTGGTTTCATGTTCAACTCGCAAATGAATTATTAAATACCCCAGAAAAACTTCAATATATTCCCCTGTTTAAACAATTATTAGATTCTGAAGAAACTCGGAATTTTTGTGATATTGATGAGTCGGTAATGGGATATTATATTTCATTGATACAAGTTATCTGTGATGTCGGCATGTCTCCTCCATCTTTGTCTATATTAATTGATTCCGCCCTCTCAAATTCGAGCTCACCCGATGTCTTCGCTATTTTTGAACGTCTTTCAAATTTGATAGACGATTCATTAATACATACACCCCAATTGCCTAAATCTGCAGCTCAATGGCTTGATAATTATGACAGTTATTTATCCGACTCCGACATAGATTTCCTTAATGAGCAAACTGCTGAAATCGAGCGTCTCTATATTTCTTTTCCTGATGGCTGTTATGGAATTAACTTTGCGGGCTGCCTTGAATCAATAGAAGAATTGATATCTGAAAAACAAAGTGAGGAAAACGATCAAAACGACGATGATGACTACAGCAGATTTCACAACCGTTCTGCTTCTCAATCCGCTTCTTGTTGTTCGATAGGCGAGACGGTACTGTGTCCTGAAGTTGTGTATATGTTCGAAAGATACTGCGACAAGTGAGCGCGCCCCGCAGGGGATTTTTCCTTGCGTGCGGGGGGGGGCGTGTACCGCCGCTGCGCCGTGGCGCTTTTGCGTGACCCGTCTCCGCTAAAGCTGCGCCGAGGCAGGCAAGGCGTACTCTACTGCGACCGCACGCAACGCGCACGCCACACATGCGGCAATTTTAGCTTGAGGATGCATGCAGTGTATGCTATGCTGCCGGAATATGGGAACGATGAAACCGAAGTTGTCCAATCCTGAGATGAAGCTGTATATCCGCTACGTGGGGGCGAACGGGGCGGATGGGAAGGAGTTGGTGTCGACGCTGCGGGTGTTCGATGTGGATTTGCACGGCGAGCCCGGGCGGGAGTATGCCGAGAGGGTGTCGCGCCATTTCCTTTCCGGTGCGGCAACGCCGATTTCCATCGAGACGACCACGGGTTTCATCGTGGTGACCACCCAGAATTTCCTAATCTGCTACTACTATGAGAAGGATAACGCCCCTTCGCTGCACATTCATTTGCGCGTAGCGTAAATGAATGTGCAGGAGGGGCGCATTAAGATTCGGGATTAGGATTATTGACTTGGCAACTTAATACTACCGTGCTATAATCCTCCCGTATGGAGCACG
>CALCWC010000153.1 GCA_937905985.1 uncultured Verrucomicrobiales bacterium
CTCTCGGGTTGGGCTACCGGTCTGGTCGCCATTTCATGGCTCAAAGTTAGCCGCGCTGAGCGCGGAGAAAAGGTGACGCACCCAATGGGCGCGGGTGGAAACACAGCCGCACCGTCACCCAAACATGCGCTGTGGGCACGCACGGCGCAAACGTTTCTGCGCCGGTAGGCGCGGCTATATACGAGCCATTCCGATGGCGACTCAAGGTTAGCCCCATGGCGGAACACCGCCGACGGCCCCCGAAGGGGCGCGCCGCTTGCGGCGCGGTAAGGCGGGGTGGACAAACCGCGAAGCGTGTTTGCCCCGAAGGGGTGAGGTGCCGTGAGGCGGCACCGAATCAAGCGTGGGGGGGTGTCCCCCTCCGCACTTGCACTAACGGAGTCCCGCCGCATCGCGGCGGGGCGGATTCGGGGTCGGTTTGCCTACCAACCACGCCCGTTCACGCCAAGGATTGCACATCTCCGAGCGTTTTTATGGGATGGCAATGATCTATGATTTACAATTTGAAAGATAGGCGCGGCAAAGCCGGACGGGTTTGATAAAACGGAAAGCCCCATGCAAGAAGCATGGGGCTTTTTAGCGCTCCGGCGGTTGGGATCGAACCAACGACCTAGTGATTAACAGTCACCCGCTCTGCCGCTGAGCTACGCCGGAATTGCCTCCCCTGAACGGGGTGCGGGCGAATGATACCACCAACGCCACGAGCTTGCAAGCTTTTTTTTGAACTTTTTGTCATTTTTTGCAAAATTCATTGTCAAAGGAGCAAAATTGGGCTAAAGACAGGGCATGCACATAGAAGGCGCACCCAAGGGAACGCTGGCGTTCTGGCTGTTCGGCATACCGATTGTCATCACCCCGTTTGCGTGGGTGCTGCTGGCGATATTAGGCGGCGGGTTCGGGATGAGGACGGCGGAGGACCTTCAATTCCTGCTGCTGTTTGTGGCGTTGGGCATGATCACGCTGATTGTGCATGAGCTGGGGCATGCGCTCACGGGGCGCGCGTTCACGGGGGCCACACCGGTCGTCATCATGGAGGGGCTGGGCGGTGCCACCTACCAGCAGGTTGTTCCGGAGAAGAGGTGGCAGTATCTCCTGACGGTGCTGGCGGGACCTCTGGCCACGCTGCTGCCGGGAATAGTGGCGGCGGTGGTGATGGCGCTGCGCATCGGGCATATCGGCGATACGTTCCAGCTGTACCTGTTCGCGCTGCCGTTCATCGACCACGAGCCACCCCTCACGCTCATGATGTCGATTGCGGACTCTGGCATATCGGAGTTCGGCCTGTGCGCGTACAGCCTGGCGGTATGCATATCCTTCCTGTGGTGCGTATTCAACCTGCTGCCGATGTTCCCGCTGGACGGCGGACGCTTGCTGGGCACGCTCATCAACAACGTGCGCGTGGCCTCCGCCATCGGCCTGGTGCTGGCACTGGCCTTTGCGGTGTGGAGCCTCACGGAGGGCGTGTGGTTCAACGTCCTTCTGGGCGGCTACCTGGCCTACTTGAACTTCAATTTCCTGCGCGCCCCCAAAGGGGACGGGCCGGAGGAATAACCTCTCCCTGCCCCATCACAGGCGGCAGCTGCGCTGGCGCAGGATGTGGTCGCACAGCACAATCCACGCCATGGCCTCCACAATGGGGACGGCGCGGGGCAGCACGCAGGGGTCGTGGCGTCCGCGGCCGCGCAGCAGAACATTCTTCATCTGGTCGTCAATGGTGTTCTGAGGGGTCATGATGGTGGCCGTGGGCTTGAAAGCCATGCGCATGTTGATGTCCTCCCCGTTGGAGATGCCGCCTTGGATGCCGCCGCTGTTGTTGGTGCGGGTGCGCACGCGGCGGCCGTCATGGTAGTAGATGTCGTTGTGCTCGGAACCAGTCATGGAGGGGGCGCGGAAACCGCTGCCCACCTCAAACCCCTTGCATGCGGGAATGCTCATCATGGCGTGCGCCAGGGTAGCCTCCAGCTTGTCGAACACGGGATCTCCCAGCCCCAAGGGGCAGTTGCGCACGGTGCATGCCACCACGCCGCCCAGGGAATCCCCCGCGTTGCGGGCCTCACGCACCACCCTGGACATCTCGGCGGCAACGCGCTGGTCCGCGGTGCGCACCTCGTTGAACTCAACATCCGCGCGCTTCACCAGATGGGGCGGCACGGAGCACTCAACATCCCTGATGCTCTCCACCCAAGCCAGCACGTCCACCTTGGGATAAAGGGCCTGCACCACAGCCTTGGCCACCGCACCGGCGGCCACGCGGCCTATGGTTTCACGCGCGCTGGCGCGGCCACCGCCGCTGAGCGCGCGGATGCCGTACTTGGCATCATAGCAGAAATCCGCGTGCGAGGGGCGATAGGTGTGCGCCATCTCATCATACGCGGCGGGGCGCTGGTCTACATTGCGCACCATCATGGAAATGGGCGTGCCCAGGGTTTTGCCGTCCTGCACACCGCTGAGGATTTCCACGGTATCCGGCTCCTTGCGCTGGGTGGTAATGGCACTCTGGCCGGGTCTGCGGCGGTCCAGCTCCTCCTGCACCGTCTCCACGGCAAGGGCCACTCCCGCGGGACAGCCGTCAACCACTACACCAACACCTGCACCGTGGGATTCACCCCACGTGCTGATTCTAAACACAGAGCCGAACGTACTGGACATAACCGCAGGGCATTGTACCTGTTTTTCCCTGTCGAATCAAGCGGAGAGTGCGTGTGCAAGGCCCTAATCGCGCAATGCAGTGGGCGGCACCACCATCACGCCGTCGGGCCGCTTGTACGCCGCATGGCTCATGCCGCAGACAACCAAGAGGGCTGCCGGAGCGTTCTTCGGATTGTGTTCCATGATATCCTTCCGGATACTGCGCAAATTCGCCGCCGCCGTCTCGATTTCATGCGCGCCCAGCTTGATTTCCACCGCAATCCACCGCCCGTCGTTCCATTCCACGATGGCGTCAATCTCCTTGCCGCCATCGTCACGATAATGGTACAGCCTGCCGCCGTGCGCCTCCGCGTATACGCGCAAGTCACGTTCCACCATAGCTTCAAACAAAAAGCCGAATGTATTGAGGTCCTGCTGCAGCTTTTGCGGCGTTGCACGCAAAAGGGCGCATGCCAGCGATGGGTCTGCCAAATGCCGCTTCTCCGCCTGCTGCACGCGCGCCTTGGAACGCAACTGGAGCCCGAACGGCGGCTGGTTGTCGGTCAAGAACAAGCGTCCGAGAACATCCAGGTATCCCGCGATGGTATTCACATTCAGCTCATCATCATCCTTCTCCTTGATATCCCGCCGCAAGGTGGCGTTGCTGACGAGCGTGCTTTCATGGCGGGCCAGGCTGCGGAGCAGCAGCTTCATCTTCCCCAAGTTGCGTTGCACGCCGTCCATGCGGTACAAATCATCGTTGAGCACGGCATCCAGATAGCGCATGGGCAACTGGCTCGCCTGCCGGAGCGTCAAACCGAGGTTGCCCGGCCAGCCGCCGCGCACCACCAGCTCTATCAAATGGGCCAGCGACACCTCGCCGGTCGGCTGCACGGGCAAATCCCCCTCCGTCAGGGATGAGAGCGACACAGCACCGCTGGAATCCCCGCTCTCGAAGAGGGACATGGGGCGCATCCGCAGGGAGGCAATCCTGCCGGCCCCACTGTGCATCACGCCCTTGTGAGTGGGAGTGGACGAACCGGTGAGCAAAAACTGGCCGGGCTTGCCGACTTCATCCACGCGGTAGCGCACGGCATCCCAAATGGCGGGCACCTCCTGCCATTCATCCACCAAATGCGGCGTATCACCGCTCAGAACCGCGCGCGGATCCAGCTGGGCCATGGTGCGGTTGCTGAAATTACCATCGGGGTTGCCGAGGGAAATCACACTAGCCGCATGGTGCGTGGCAGACCAAGTCTTGCCGCACCATTTCGGCCCCTCGATGCAGACGGCTCCGAAACTCCCGAGCAGCTCCTTGATGAGGGAATCCTGCATCCTTGGTCTGTAGTCCTTGTTGTCCATAACGCGTACAAGTCGCAATATGCTCGTTTTTATGGGTCATGTCAAGCTCATTGTGAGAAATTCTGACATTTCAACAAGAGAAATTCGGCAATCTCAGCAGGAGAAATTCGGGAAATTCAGCAGGAGAAATTCTGGAGTTTCAGCAGGAGAAATTCGGGAAATTCAACAGGAGAAATTCCGGCAATGGGAAAGGCGTGGCACTAATCCTTGCTCCAGGGGGCGAAGAACGCACCCACGGCAATGGCGGCACACACCACCGCCCCAATGGCGGCAAGGGGCATCAGGAGCACCGCCCACTCGCAGTAGCCGCTACAGCAGGAACATGCCAGCCAATCGCTCGCATAGGCTCCGGCGGCCAGCACGGCACACGCCACCGCGCGGCGCAGCCAGGCCACGGGGCCGCTCCGCTTCATCCGCCAGGGCGGCAGCATGAAGAGGCAGAAAAGCACCGCCACCACCGGCAGCACCTGCCGCATGAGCTCACAATAGTCAACCAAATCCCCCATCTGCGGATCATCGGGGATGAACCACCAAAGGCGCACGCAAGCTCCCACCGCAAGGGACAGCAGCAAAGCCAGCACCCCGGCAAGGGAAACATGCCTGCGAAGCCAGGCGCAAAAAGAAGCGGCGGACATGGCGGCATGCTATCACGGCACGGGAGGCGAGTCGAGCGAAAAAAGGGTGCGCTTGAAATTCGCGCGCGTGTGTGATAACATGGGGCGGCCCATGAGCGAGGAGAAGATACCGGTATACAAGCAGCAGAACCCGAGCACGATACAGCAGATGTTCGGGAACTACTACCTGGAATATGCATCGTACGTGATATTGGAACGCGCGGTGCCTCACATCGTGGACGGTTTGAAGCCCGTGCAGCGGCGCATCCTGCACTCCATGGACAGCATGGACGACGGGCGCTTCAACAAGGTGGCCAACGTGGTGGGCGACACCATGAAATACCACCCGCACGGCGATGCCTCCATCGGCAGCGCGCTGGTGACGCTGGGGCAGAAGGGCTACCTCATCGACACGCAGGGCAACTGGGGCAACATCCTGACGGGCGACTCCGCCGCCGCGCCGCGATACATCGAGGCGCGCCTCTCCAAGTTCGCCAAGGAGGTGGTGTACAGCCCGAAGGTGACGGAGTGGAAGCTGAGCTACGACGGCCGCAACAAGGAGCCGGTGGCGCTTCCCGTGAAGTTCCCGCTGCTGCTGGCGCAGGGCGCGCTGGGCATTGCGGTGGGCATGAACTGCCTGATCCTGCCGCACAACTTCAACGAGCTCATCGACGCGGCCATCCACTACCTTCGCAATGAGGATTTCGAGCTGTACCCGGATTTCCCCACGGGCGGCCTGCTGGACGTCTCCGGCTACAACGACGGCACGGGCAGCAGCCGCCTGCGCTGCCGCGCCCGCCTGGACACCTCCACCAAAAAGCTCATCCGCATCACGGAAATCCCCTACGGCACCACCACGGAGTCCATCATCCAGTCCATCGAGAACGCCATGGAGAAAGGCAAGCTCAAGGTGGCCAAGATTGAGGACAACACAGCCGCCACGGCGGACATCCTCATCCACCTTCCCGCCGGGCAGGACGTGGAGAAGACCTGCAACGCGCTGTACGCCTTCACGGAATGCCAGGTGAGCATCTCACCCAAGGCGGTGGTCATTGTGGACCGCAAGCCCGTGTTCATGGGTGTGAGCGAAATCCTGAAGCACAACGTGGACCACACGAAGGAGACCCTGCGGCGCGAGCTGGAGGTGCAGCTGGGCGAGCTGCAGGAATCCTGGATGCAGGTGAGCCTGGAGAAAATCTTCATTGAGAACCGCATCTACAAGGAACTGGAGAAGAGCGAGAGCTGGGAGCAGTCCCTCGCCATGATCGACAAGAAGCTGCAGCCCTTCGTGAAGGATTTTATCAGGCCCGTCACGCAGGACGACATCGTGCGGCTCACGGAAATCAAGATCAAGAAGATAGCCAAGTACGAAATCCACGAGGCGGAGAAGCGCATCGTGGCGCTGGAGAAGGACATTGCCCAATGCCGCAAGAACCTGGACCAGCTCACGCGCTACACCATCCGCTGGTTCGAGGGGCTGTGCAAGAAGTACGGCGAGCAGTGGCCGCGCCGCACCGAGCTCTGCGAGTTCGAGAGTGTCACCCGCGCGGAGGCCTCCGTGGAGAACGAGACCCTGTACATCGACGAGGACGGCTTCGCCGGCTACGGCGTGCGCAAGGGCGAGCCCGTGGAGAAGTGCTCGAAGATGAGCGACATCCTGACCATCGACAACCAGGGCGTGCTCATGGTGCGCCGCGTGCAGGAGAAGTTCTACGTGGGCAAGAAGCTCTTGGATATCCGCGTGCTGCGCCCCGGCGAGGACTGGGTGTTCAACATGATCTACCGCGACGGCAAGGAGGGCGTAACCTACGCCAAGCGCTTCCACATCGGCGGCTTCACGCGCGACAAGGAGTACGACCTCACCCAGGGCACCAAGGGCAGCCGCGTGTTCTTCTTCAGCGTGCACAAGACCGAGGAGGACAGCGCCGGAATCGCCGTGAACGTGTACCTCAAGAACCAGTTCAAGCGGCTGCGCAAACCCGTGACCTTCGACTTCGCGGAGCTGCGCGTCAAGGGCCGCGCCGTCATGGGCAACATCGTCACCAAGAACCCCGTGGAGCGCATCGCGCGCATCATGCCCACCGCTGCACCCGCGGAAACGGTGCCGGAAAACGCGGAAACACCCGCACCCGCACCGCAGGATGCGCCGCAAGTGCCCCCTGCCCCGCTGGAAACGCCTGCCCCGCCGCCCGCCGATGACACGCCCGTACCGCCGATGGAGGGCACGCAGGGCACGTTCAACTTCGACAATTGACGCAGGAAAGCGTCACGGCAGCGGGCATTGGCGCAGCTCCGCCAAGCGGCGAATGACCTGCTCAATCACGTTGGCCGGGCATGATGCGCCCGCGGTGATGCCCACGCGCGCCAGGCGCTGCAAGTCCGCCGCACCGCGCGGCAGCGGGCGCTCGGTCTCCTTCCGCGCCTCGAAGTCGTAGCAGCGGATGCAGTGGGTGTCCACCAGGCAGGCGGCGTCCTTCACAAAGAAAGTAGGCACATGCTCCGCTGCAATCTGTGCCAGGTGGGTGGTGTTGGAGCTGTTGTAGCCCCCGATGATCATCATGGCGTCCAAATCCTGCTCCAACAGGCGGAACAAGGCATCCTGGCGGCTCTGGGTGGCATCGCAGATGGTGTCGAACACATGGAAGCGGTCGTCATTGCCATCGCGTTCCACCACGGCTGCGCGCAGGATTTCCTGAATGCGCGCGGTTTCGCTCTTGAGCATGGTGGTCTGGTTGGCCAGGCCTATTTCCTTCAGGTGTTCCGCGGGATTGAAGCCCGCCGACACACGGTCGGCAAAATGCTGCAGCAGGGCCTCCGCGGAAAGCTTGCCGGTGATGGCATCCGCCACCATCTGCGCCTCCCGCTCGTTGAGCACCATGATGAAATTCCCGGTGCCGTCCTGCCCGCATGACTGGGAGGCGGTGGCCATGCTTTCCTCATGGCGGGCCTTTCCGTGAATAACACTGGTGACGCCTGCGGCGGCATAGGAGCGCACGCGCTGCCAGACCTTGATGACGTTGCCGCAGGTGCTGTCCACCAATTGCACACCCCGGGTCTCCAGCTTGGCGCGCATGGCGCGGGTGACGCCGAAAGCGGGCATGATGACCACATCATCCTCGGTGAGGGCACCATAGGCGGGGTCGTTCTCGTTCCACGAGAGGTGGCGCAGGCCGAGGGAATCAAGCTGTTGGTTAACCTCCGGGTTGTGGATGATTTCGCCAATGAGCCAGATACGCTTGCCCTTGAAGAGGCGTATGGTGGCGTAGGCGATTTCAATGGCGCGGCGCACGCCGTCGCAGAATCCGAAAGCTTCCGCCAGGCGGAGGTCCAGGTTTTCCAGCAGCAGCCTGTTTCCGTTGGCGCGGATTTGCTCCACCAGAGGGCTGGTGTAGCGGCTGATGTCCTGCATCACTTGGTCGCGCACCTCCGGGCGGCGCACATTGACGGGTCTGCGTGGCTTGGGCGTATCCATGGCGTGGTTGCGGAAAAATTACAGGGGCAGGCCCAGGGCCTCGAAGGCGAGAATGCGGCAGCCCTTGAGATCCATCTTGCCGGTGGGCAGTACGGGGATGGTCTCCACGGGGATGATTTCGCGCGGGCACCAGAGGCGCGGCAGGCCGCTTGCCACCAGGTGTTCCCGGATGGCGTCCATCTCCTTGCCCAGCTGGGAGTCATGCACGGCGGAGAGCAGCACCAGGGCCTCTCCCTTCTGAGGATCCGGCACGCCCACCACGGCCACGGCGCGGCCGGTGAAGCCTTCCGGCACGGTGACGAATGCCTCCACGGCCTGCTCCACCACCTCGTGCGGCACCATTTCACCGCCGATCTTGGAGAAGCGGGAGCGGCGCCCGCCGAGGGAGAGGATGCCGTTGAGGTCCATGCTGCCGAGGTCGCCGGTCTTGAACCAGCCATCGCGGATGACCTCGCGGTTGAGCTCCTCACGGCCAATGTAGCCATTGAAGATGTTGGCCCCCTTGATCCACACCATGCCCTGCTGGGAAAGCGGCAGGCGGATGTTGTCATCATCGGGGTCGGTGATGCGTACAGCCTGGCCGGGCAGGAGCTGGCCAACGGCGCCGCGCTTGTACGCCTGCACGTAGAAGGGCTGCTCCGGGGTGGGCCCGGTTTCCTCCAGGCAGCACGCCACCACGGGGGATGCCTCCGTGAGGCCGTAGCCCTCCATGAGCTTCACGCCGCACTTCTCCAGAAACTCGTTTGCCACGGTGTCCTGCAGGCGCTCCGCACCCACCACGAAGTAGTGGACGCTCTTGTAGGTGTCCTGGTTGGCGCGGCGCAGCATGCTGCGGGCGAAGGTGGGAGTGGTGACCACCAGGCGGCACTTGTGTTCCTCGATCAGCTCGTTGAGGCGCTTGGCATCCAGCGGGGAGGGATAGGTCACCATCTTGATGCCGAAAATCGCGGGCATGAGGGTGCTCACGCTCAGGCCGAAGCTGTGGAAGATGGGCAGGCTGGAGAGGATGGCGGAATGCCTGGGCATCTCCACCTTGCAGTTCATCTGGAGGATTTGCCCCACCAGCATGGTGTGGGTCATGCTCACGCCCTTGGGTTCCCCGGAGGAGCCGGAGGTGAAGAGCAGCGCGGCCTCATCGCTGCCGCTGCGGGCGTCCAGGTTGAAGGTCTTGTTGACCAGTGCCATGGGCGCCAGCTTGGCGAAGGCCACCCAGGTGGCAATCTTGGACATGCCCAACCCCTTGAGCACACGCTCCAGGTAGATGATTTGATCTGCGGGCGGCCAGGGGAACTGCGGCAGCTTGGCCATGAACGGGCGGGCGGTGATAAAGTGCTTGATGCCGCTCTGGCGGCAAATGCTCTCAAACGCGCCCTCGGATGAGGTGTAGTTGATGTTGACGGGCACCACACCGGCGAGAATGCAGGCGAAGTTGGCAATGACGCCGCCCTTGCCCGGCGGCAGCAGCACGCCCACGCGGGCCTCCGTCACGTTGGCGCGTATCCACCGCGCCAGCGCCATGGATACACCCAGCAGCTTGCCGTACTCGATGCCCGTGTTGTCCAGCCCGTCCTCCAGGCGCACGGAGGCGTGCTTGCGCATGCCCTCCACCAGCAGGCGCGCCAGGGAAACCTGCAGCTGGGGCAGCGCCGCATAGTGGCGGGCAGAGGCCTCCAGCCAGGCCTCCAGCGCGCGGTCACCCGCCAGCGGGCCGGGTTCCAGCTTGGGAAGCACATCCACCACGGCGGTGTCATAGCTGGCCTCCTCCGTGACCACGCGCACATAGCCCTTGCGGTAGAACCCCACATACACGGGCACAGGGGCAATGTGCAGGGCGGCCAAGTGCATCATGAACGGCATGGGCACGTCACTCACGCACGCCATGTCGCGGTTGGGGATGCCGGGCACGTAGAGCACATCGTGGCCCTGCTGCAGCTGCTCCAGGATTTTCTCGCGCATATCGCGGCTGTCGCAGTTGCGGAAATCGAACTCCAGCACGTGGCCTGCGGATTCCATGAAGCGCATCATGCGCGGCTCCGGGCGCAGGTGCCTCTCCATCAAGAAGCACACGTCTCCATGCCCGCCCATGGCGTGCACCAGCGTTTCCAGCGTCTCCCGGTCCAAGCGGCACGGCAGGTAAAGGGACGGTTGAGGGGTGAAATTCTCCTCCCCAAAAATGCGAACCTTGCTCATAACATGAAAAACTATACCATACTCTAGCTTTTTGTCAAGTTGCTGACAGTACTTGTTAGGCGGGCAAGCCGTTCACTCCTTGTGACGGAGGCGGCGGGAGATGGTGCGGAAGGAGCGGAAGAGGCCGTGGCCGTAGAAATGGCGCAGGAAAGCCTGCAGGCGCTGGAGACGCGTGCGGCGGATGGCCTCGGGTCCGCGCTCGAAAATGCGGGTGAAGAATGCCAGCAGGCAAGCCTCCGCCTCGTCCAGCGCGCGCGGATTGAGCAAGGGAGGCTGGTTCAGGATGTCCGCCATGCGCTCATAATCCTCCGAAAGCTCCAGGATATACTGGATGAAGGCGGCCTCGTCCTTGAAGCGGCGGGCATGGAGGAAAGCCTTGGGATTGAAGGTGTCCTCCACGGTTTCGTCACCCCAGTAGAGGGGGATGCAGCGCGCCTGCAGGGCGTCCGCCAGCTTTTCCGTCAGGTAGCCCGGGGAGGATTCGTTCTCATAGGCCACGCCGAAGAGGTGCTGAGCCATGAACGCGATTTTGTCGTCCACCAGGTAGCCGATGTTGTTCATGAGCGGGCCGCCGCAGCTGACCTGCTTGTGGGGCATGAGGTGCTTGACCAGGTTGTTGCGGGCCTTGCAGACGTGATTGCGGACCACGAAGGCGCAGAACTTGCGGTTCTGGGCACGCAGCTGGTCTGCGGTGACGGGAGTGCGCGGCTCGGTGAGGGCGCGGCGGCGCTCCGCGTTGAAAAGGCTGGAAAGCATCCAGTACGGAAGGTACATGCGGCGGTCGTCCTCGCGCTTGTCGTGGGTGAGACAGTAGTCGAAGTTCGCGAGGTCGGCGGGATGGTTTTCCCATGTCACGAGAATGCGCACGCCGCGGTAGCGTTCATACACGCTGTTGAAGGTGTCGCAAATGAGGAAGTCCGCCTCGCGGAAACGCTCCGGCGGCAGGATGCACACAGGGAAATGACGCTGCAGCCACCCCAACAGCTGCGACATGTCCGCGCAACCGGTGGTTGCCAAGCGTATCTCATGCTGGGTGGTCATAGGTGGGTAGAAGAGCGGACAAAACGGCGCACGCGCAGCTTGTTGAAGCACTCCTCCACAAGGTGGACGGGGTTGCGGCGCAGGTAATGCCGGTTGTAGATGCGGCCGGAGGGGCCTTCCGGTGCGGCGGCGGCCTCATGTTCCGCCACCACCTGCAGCACCTGCGAGTACAGGTTGTAGCGTTCGATGACGAGACGGCGAGCCTCCACCAGCGCCGGGAGGCGGCGGGTGTACTCGTCGTTCTCCACGGCGGTCTTGATGATGCGCAGGGCCTCCGGCGGATCATCCACGGGAATGCGGATGAAGCTCTCCGGCGGCAACACCTGCTCCAGCTTGGGATCCCCTGCGTAGAACGGCAGGGTGAGACAGAGGATGGGGTCTGCCAGCTTCTCGGTCCAATGGTATGGCTGAACGGTGTTCTCTATGGCCACGTGGTAGCGGAAGGCGTCCAGCGCCTCGTACTTGTGGTCGATTTCACAGATGCCCTGCCCCTTCCACACGAAACCCGGCAGGTTGGCGTGCAGGTATTCCAAGAGGCGATGGCGCTTGAAATGGTTGGTGTGCTTCATGAGCTTGCGGGAGCACACGTTAGACACCATCTGGGTTTTCTCGAACTCCGGGAACTGCGCCAGCTCCTCCATGGTGTGCCCGGTCATCTGCACCAGGCAGCCGCAGCCGCGGCGGTAGTGGCGGTGGCGCAGCACCTGGGGATCGCATGTGGTGAGCACATAGTTGAACTGCCGCGTGTACGCGGGGGACGGCACCTTGATAAGCTGCGGCTCCTGGGTCACCAGGATGGTGCGGTCCAGCGGGCACGCCAGGTCCACATAGTTCACGTTGCGCGGCAGCTCGTCATACACCACCGCCCAGTCGTAATCCCGGCATGCCTCGTCACGGGTGAACTCCACGCCCTGCCAAACAGTGTGTGCCGGCAGAAAGCGGGGCTTCCATGATGAGATGATTTTGACAACCATGCGTACCGCCCGTGATTGTAGGTTGCAAGGGGCGTTTTGTCAAGTTCTTCTTAAGACGTACAGGCGTGTTGCCCGCCGCAGCGCGTACACAGGAGGAAAGTTTCGCTTGCGAGGGTGGTTCATTCTGTGCTAGTATACCGGGCGGAAGAGTTATGGACAACGAGCCCGCCACCACATCCCCCACCGTCTCCGTGCTGATGCCCGTGTACAACACGCGGGAAGAATGGCTGAGGGCAGCAATTGAAAGCATCCTCAACCAAACGTATGGGGATTTCGAGCTGCTATTGGGGGACGACAGCTCCACGGATCCGCACGTGAAGGAAGTCATTGATTCCTACACGGACCCGCGCATCCGCTATATCCGGAACGAGCGCAACACGGGGTGCGCCGGCATGGCGAACGTGCTGTTCCGGGAGGCACGCGGCAAGTACTGGGCGCGGCTGGACTCCGATGACACCGCCATGCCCCGGCGCCTGGAGAAACAGGTGGCATTCCTGGAAGCCCACCCGGAGGTGGGCGTGTGCAGCAGCTGGTTCACCCACATGGACACCGGGGAGATTATCCGCATCCCCGAGGACGACCTCTCCCTGCGGCAGGAGCTGTGCATGTCATGCGCAATGTGCAACGGTTCACTCATGTACCGAGCCTCCGTGATGCGGGAGCACAAAATCCAATACGACCCCGAATTCCCGAAATCCGACGACTGGGCATTGCTGCGCCGCCTGATGCGCATTACAAAACTGGGTGCGGTTCAAGAGCCGCTCTTCGCCTTCCGCCCCAGCCCCAACAGCATGTCGCGCTCCAATAAGGAGGTAATGCTGCATGACGCCTACATCCTGCAGCAGCGCATCCGCCGGGAGAACCCGGAAGCATGGGGCTCCCTGCAGGATCGCATGATCACCACCACGCGCTACCGCCTGTTCGGCCTGATTCCCTTTCTCACGGTCATCCGCAGCGGCAACGTGAAAACCTGCAAGCTTTTCTCATGCATTACACTTTGGTCCAGCCGGGACAAATTCCGAATGTAGGATACCCCCATGAGCAAGCCCAACCTTAGACTAGCTTTCGTTGACTTCTGGTCCGGATTCAACCCGCGGCACAACATTGTCACCGCTGCTCTGGAACCGTACTACAACCTGCAGGAAGACAGAACGGACCCGGATTTTCTCTTCTTCTCCAACTACGGGCTGCATCACCTGCAGTACACGGATTGCGTGAAAATATTCTATACGGGAGAAAACCTGGCACCAGACTTCAACCAGTGCGATTACGCCGTAAGCGCGTGCCGCAGTGATTTCAGCGGACGCAACCTGTACCTGCCGCCCTGTTTCCTGGGTTGCTCGGCGGATTCCGGGGCGACACTGCCGCCGGTGAAGCCTGAGATGGCACACCGTCAATTCTGCAGCTTCATATACTCCCAAGACAGCGTGGGAGAAGGCAGCCGATTCCGCCGCACCTTCTGCGAGCAGCTTTCCACGCAGTACGCACGCGTCACCTGCCCCGGGCGCGTACTGCACAACACAGATGCCCCGGAACTCGCGGCACGCGGCGACGTGGACAACTGGAACAGCAGCAAAATCGCCTACCTTTCCAAGTTCAAATTCAACATTGCCTTCGAGAACAGCAACGCCCCGGGGTACATCACGGAAAAACTCTCCGACTGCTTCCTTGGCAATACGGTACCCATCTACCGCGGCAGCTGCGGCAACCCGGACCCCTTCCCCAAGGAGGCCATGATATGCGCAAACGACTTCCCCACGACGGAAGCTCTGATTGCCCGCATCCGCGAGGTGAACGAGAACGACGACCTCTACCTCTCCATCTTGGCCTCCAACCCCTTCCGCCACGGCATGAACACAGGCACCGCAGAAATGCTGGCAAACTACCTGCTGCCCATTCTCGCCAAGGGGCGCGCGCCTTTCGACAAGGATGTCTGGCATTTCGGGGATGCCGCGCGCCTCGCTCGCCTGGGTCACGGAGCCAGTCCGCTCGCGCTGCACCTGCGCTACCTGGCCACATGCATGGGCTCAATCTTCTCCGTCCGGGAGGGCAAGGCGGCAGCCAGGCAGCGACGCCACGAACTGAAAAACGCCCTGCGCGACCTCAAGCAACTCCACCGTTAAGCCATGAGCCTCCTCCGCCACCGCCGCATCCGCATCACCGGCATCAAGCCCCACAAGAAGTATGCATCAACCGCAAGGCGCGCGACATAGACGTGCGCGTGCAGGGATACGACAACACCATCCGCATTGCCACGGATGCCTTCCGCGGTTCCGTGAGCGTGTACGGCGCGGGCAACACCGTTGTCATAGAAGAGGGCGTGCGGGTGGGCAACCCCTGCAACATCATCCTCGGCTCGCGCGGATGCCCCTGCTTCAACTGCTCCATCATCGTACGCCGCCAGACTTTTCTGGGAG
This sequence comes from uncultured Verrucomicrobiales bacterium, assembly GCA_937905985.1. Classification (GTDB taxonomy): domain Bacteria; phylum Verrucomicrobiota; class Verrucomicrobiia; order Verrucomicrobiales; family Akkermansiaceae; genus Akkermansia. Next base: position 14,699 of record CALCWC010000153.1, read on the forward strand.
AGGTGGAGCTGAAGTGCGCGGAGGCCGGCAGCAGCATTGAAATCGGGGAGAACTGCCTGTTCGCGCACCACATCCTCATCTGGTGCTCAGACGGTCACACCATCCGCCACGACGACGGCTCCTTCAACGTGGGCCGAAACATCCGCATAGGCTCCCACGTATGGGTTGGGCTGGATGTCAAGATCGGCAAGAACACCGTGATAGCGGACGATTGCATGGTGGGGTGGGGCAGCGTGGTCACGGGGCGCTTTGAGGAACCGCACTGCCTGCTGGCGGGGGTGCCCGACCGCATCTGCCGGCACGGCATCACCTGGGACGAGAAGCGCCCCATGGACTACATGCCGGACACCCTTGTGAACCGGTACCCGGACTGGGACGCGTTGCCGCGCCCCAGCCTACCCGTGCGCCTGCTGTTGCGGCTCAAGCTGCGATGGTACTGCCACCTTTCCGTACACAAGAGCGATATGCAGAAGCGCCGCAAGTACGAGCGCAAGGCGGCGGAAGTCCTCCGCCGGTTGGAAAGCTGACCGAGTTCGCCACGTCTTCAGGCGGGTGCCGCAGATGCGCACTCAGAGAGCGCGCGCCATGGCACGTGCGGGGGCAATGTAGGACTTGCGGTGGAAATGGGTGGGGGCGGAATGCTCGGCATGCTCCAGCATGGCGGACGCATCCACGAACGGAAGTCCCAGTTCCTCCGCCACGGCGCGGAACGCGGCGTTTTGGCGGCGCAGGGCAGCGTTGCGCACATCGTCTGCCACGGCGGGGTTGTCCTCTCGCGCGCAGGGCGTGGTTGCCACCGCCACCACCTTGCGCCCGTTCCCCTGCGGCATCTTCACCAGGGCGCGGCACTGTTCGGCAAAGTGGAGGGTCGCACATTCATCTGGATGGTGCACGCCCAGGGAAAGGATCACGAAGCGGTGTTCCGGGCGCAGCGAGCGCATGAGGTCGCACTGCGTTTCCTCTCACAGCGCGCTGAACGATGAGGAATAGGCGTCTGCATGGCGGCGCAGGAACGGGTTTGCCAAGCGGAAGCGGTACATGTTGGAATCGCCGATGCAAAGGCCCGCCGATCCCGGCACGTGGTAGCGGTTCTTCCAGCGGATGGAAGAATCGCGTTCGCACAACACCTCATGCGGCGCAGGCTCGCCCAGCTTCATCTCGTTCGACAGAAAGGCGCACGTTGCATCCTGCAGGGCCTTGCGATTGTAGCGGGGCTTGCACATTTTCCGCCCCGGCAGCAGGAGCGCGGCCACGCAGTTGGCCAGGTACGCGCAGCGGCTGCGCGCACCCATGTGTGCCGTCATGGCCGCCAAATCCAGGCACGGTAGGTGCAGCTCACCCGCAGTTTGGCGTGCGGCGGCACGGGGCGGAACTCATCGCGCTCGCGCGCCACCTTGCGGTCGAACACGGCCTTGCTCCAGCCGTAGCAGTTGAGCGGGCGCAGCGCGTTCAGGTGCTCCTGCGTGTCCGTGTCGTCGAACCCCAGCGAGCCGTCCCCGTACGTGGCGGCGGCGGAGGCGTAGATGAACGGGATGCCCGCCGCCGCGCAGAAATCCCACAGCTTCAGGCTGAGCGTGAAGTTGGTGCGGGCGATGAGGTCGGCGTCTGTCTCCGTGGTGCTGGAGATGGCGCCCATGTGGATGGTGGCGCTGATGCGCTCGCGGTGGCGCTCCAGGAAGGCGTCCGCGTCGTCGGGATGCACGCAGGCGGCGAGCTCCCGCTTGGCGATGTTCTTCCACTTTTCATCCGTGCCCAGGTAGTCGATGATGGCGATATCCCTCTTGCCGGCCCTCTCCAGGGCGGCCACAATGCATGAGCCGATGAAGCCGGCTCCTCCGGTGACGATAATCAAGGCTGATTCCTTGTACTCGGCAGCTTGGGCGAAACCAACCGCCATGTTCCATCATACCACACGGCCAAATCTTTGCTAGTTTTTTTTCCGCTAGGATTCCCCATAAGGGGAAACGCCGCGCAAATCCACGGCATCCGGGGCTTCCCCGTTCAAAAAGGAGGCAAAGTCATACAGGTTGAACAATCGGTACCCAGTCATCCCCAACGACTCGAGAAGATGCTGCGACTGTGTTTCCTTGTCGCAACTGGGGAGGATGCAATAATGGAGAGCCCCCTCCGCCGGACGCTGCAAGATGGAAAGCTTGAGCCCCGGCAGAGACTCGAAGGCCGAAAACAGGCCCCGGGGTGGCGTTTCACGGACAGTGCAAGTATAGATGAAAACAAGTTTCTCGTAATTGATTCGGCCTGCCCTGGCAATCCAGCGGTCCGCAGCCTCCGCAAAGGAAGAATAGTGCACAAAGAGAAGTTCCACCGGGCGGTGGGCCTCATCCTGCGGTATCAACCTTCCCACGGGGTAGGGTTTCTTGCTTTCTGCGGAAACATCACAAAGCGGGCATGCGGTGTAGTATCGCAAATCCTTGCAGAAGGCAATATAGTCCTCATCCCCCATGGCAATGTTGATGGTGGGCGAGAGGAAGCGCATTCCCAGTTGGTTGTACAGCAAACCACCTATGCAGTTGTTGGTGATGAGGGTAAAATCCCGAGCGCGAACCCGCCGGCGCACCCTGCGGCAAAACATATAGCTGCGAATACTGCGGATGAGACGGAAAAGTGGCTTTGGCAAGGCTGGATGCATACCTGGCACATTGGAACTGTACAGGAAGGGGCAAATTACGTCAAGGAAAATTCCGGTGCGGTCCTCGCGGTAGGGTCTGCGTCAAATCCGCTGAGGTTGCATGGGAGGCCTCAGAAAGAAGATTT
>CALCWC010000154.1 GCA_937905985.1 uncultured Verrucomicrobiales bacterium
TTCCCCCTGCGCTGCAATGGTGGCGGCATCCCCGGCCTGGTATTCAAGGTGGGCGAGGTCGGCATCCGAGTGCAGGTTGATTGCCTTGCCGGCCCTGAGCGCCAGTTTGCCGATATCCTGCTGCGTGGCGAGATGCAGGTTCTGCCCGGCGGAGAAGGATGCCTCCCCCGCGTTGAAGGTGAGCGACTGCCCCTCTGATCCGATGCTGCCCCGGCTGGCGGTCATGGAAACGGTGGCGGCGTTGATGCGGGCGGCTTCTGCCGCCGTGATGGCGTTTCCGGCATCCACCGTGCAGGTGGTTGCGGAAACCACGCCGGAGAAGTTGACGTCTCCGCTGTTCACATGGAATGCCGAGCCGCCGCTCCCGCTGCCGCCAAAGTGGATGCCCACACTGTTGGCCGCGTTGATGTAGAGCGTGTTGGTGCACACGTCCGCATACTCCAGCGTGTACTCATAGCGGTAGAAGATGGTGCCCGGGTCATAGAGCCTGGTGAGCTCCTTGCCGGTGAGCGTGTGCGTGGAGCCCGCGTAGCCGTTGCCGTGCTTGGAATCCCGGGCAACATAGGTGGCGGAGAGCTCGCTGAGGGTTTGCGTGCCGCCGGTGTTCACCGTCATTTCATCGATGATGGTTTCCTTGGTGCCCACCTTGCCGTCATTGTAGAAATGGTGCAGAACCACACCATCCACGTTGCCGGAGAACGTCAGGCGGCCTTTCTCCGTCACGGGCGTTTGCGTCTTCTTTTCCAGCTTCACCTGGTGGTTCGCGTGCCGTCGTAGCTGGTGCTGTCGATATTGCCCAGCTCGGTGGTTGTAACGGAGCCACCCTTGTCCACTCTCTGAATCCAGGCGCCGTGCTCATTCTGCGTGTAGGTGGTGGTCTCGCCCGTGCCGGTGTTCTGCAGGCGGATGCCGGAGCAGGGGGCCGCCGAGAGCGCCATGGTGCCGATGTTCAGGGTATAGGCGGATTGGTTGTCGATGCTGATATCCGGACCTCCGCTCGCCACATAGAGGCCGGATTTGCCCGTGGGATCGGAGTTGACGATGATGCCGGTGATGTCGATGCCGGAGGGCAGGGCAATCATGTTGCCGAGGGAAATCCGGTTGTTCTCCGCATCGTACACGAGCGGGATTCCCTCGTACCCGTACAGCCTGAAGGTGCTGTTGGAATGGTCCTGCAGGTAAAGCTCGCGGGCCTGCTCCGGGGTGACAATTTTGCCGTTGGCAAGCTGCACCTTGAAATCGGGGGCGATGACAATGGCCGTATCCTGGAGGCCGCTGTATATCCGGCCGTTGAGGTCAACCACCCTGGCGTTGATGGTGACCGTGCCGGAACTGCGGATGACACCGCCATCCCCGTCCATGGCCCCTTCCGCCGCCTTCCTGATTTCTTCTGCCGTGAAGGTCTTTTTGTAATCCTCCGCCTTGTAGCATCCTTCCTGGGTGGAATCCCCGCCCTTGCCGCTGTTGGCAACAACGTTCGCGGCATGGTCCTTGACGTTCTGCTGCGCGGTGGATTCCCAGGTGTTGAACAGGCTCTCGTACAGCTGGAGCGCGCTGCGCAGGCTTTGGTCCTTGTCCGGGGTGTCGATGACAAAGTTGTCGCC
>CALCWC010000155.1 GCA_937905985.1 uncultured Verrucomicrobiales bacterium
CACCGGCGTGAAGTTCCGCGAGATGGTGAACACCGGCAAGCGCAAGGTGGACACCCAGGGCATGAGCATCCAGGGCGGCAAACTGAGCTTCGGCAAGAAGCCCTCCAAGGCCCGCAGGGCCGTTGCAAAGGCCAAGGTGCGGAAGCAGGAAAAGAAGGCGGATATCGCCATCTTTGCGGATGACGTGCTGCTGGACGGCGGCAACCTGAACGCCGATTGGGTCTATATCGACCCGGACAAGCTGGAGTTCTCCAACCAGGCCATCAGCGGCGATTACACGCTGGAGGCGCGCGTCATTGTGCTGAACAACATCGCCGTGAAGGAGGGAGAGAAGCTCACCAGCTTCACGCTCAACGCCGCCAACGAGCTGGCAGACGGTACCTTTGAGGGCAACGTGAGCATCACACTCTCCGACAGCAACCTTGTGGCGGACAGGGTGGATATCAACGCCTCTGCCACCACAAACGCGGCGGATGCCATCATTTCGATTACCGGCAGCACCATCAAGGCCGAGGGCCCGGACAGCGTACTGAACATCAACGCCACCTCCGGAAGCGGCAATACGAGCGTGGATATCCAGGGAAGCAGCCTCAGCGGCGGCAGTCTGGGAATTGCCGCAGTGGGAGTGCAAGGCAGTGCCAACCTCATGCTGGGGAAGGACGCCTCCGCCACGGCGGACACCGTTGCGCTCACTGCGGCCACCGTTACCGGTGATGCCACGGTGAACGTGCAGGGCACAGTCAAAGGCGGTAACGATGTAACCATCGCGGCAAGCACGGGCAATGTTTATTCCGAATCTGCGGAGGATACTCCGTTATCTGAAATGGAGTTCAAAGCGGAGGGCGGCGGCAACGCCACGGTGACGGTGGATGGCACCGTGGAGGCCAAGGGCGCGCTGACCGTGACCGCCGCGGCCATAGGCACCTACGGCGATGCCACGCTCAACATCAACGGCAAGCTGAGCTCCCTGTACACCGAAACGAAGGCGGTGGGCGAGCTGGGACTGGAGCGCACGCAGGATGAAACCGTGCTGGAAACGGATACGGAGGAACAGGTGAATGCCAAAAACGCCAAATACCTGGAGCGCTACGCCCGGTACCTCAAGACCAAGGAAACGGACACCGCCGCTACCGCTACCATTGAGCTGGCGGCCAATGCCTCGGCTGGTAGTGCCGCCATCACGCAGGCCGCCGCCTCCGAGCTGCAAGCCAGCCTGAACACAGCCATCAACGCCGATGCTGCCAAAGCGGCCTCCATCCTGTTGGCTGGCAAGACGGACAGCGGCAATATCAACGCTGCGGCCAAGGGAGAGACGGCCACCCTGCGAGTGGCGAGGACAGCCTCCCTGGCTTCCCACCCGCACCAGAGCTTCTCTCAGGACGGCACGGTCATTTCCGTCAGCAAGAACAACGGCTCCATCAGCCTGGAGGCCAAATCCCGCGACGAGAGCCCGAATCCCCTCCCGGTGCCGGAAAAGAAGGACGGCGTGCTGCTGGAGGTGGCGGGCACGCTGACCGCAAGGCGTGAGACTAAAGACGGCGCGGGAGCGGGTGGAGCCATCACCCTGGCATCCGACGGCAAGCTGACCGTCACGGACAATGCTGTGCTGGATGCATCCTCTGCCCGTGGCCAGGGCGGCACCATCGCTTTCAACGCCCCGGAGTACGAGCTACAATCCCCGCTGGGCTACAAGGTGAACGGCACTTCCGGGCAGGGCACCATCAACTTGATGAACCACGAGGGGCTGACCGGCGACAACATCAACAACGCCGATTCCATCTCCAGCGACTTCATCAAGAATGTGCTGGGCCTTTCCCTAGACAGCGGCAGCGCACCCAAGGAATGGACCAGCGACTTTATCATTGTGACTCTCTCCGGCAACATTGTGCTCGTCAAGGATGTGGAGGCTTCCATCCATAATGCCATCATCAAGGACGGCACAACCATTACCGGCAACGGGCACAGCCTGAAACTCACCAACTCCATCCTGCATTACATGTCGTATCAACACGTTCTCGACATAGGCAGCAACGTGACCATCACGGGAGTGGAAAATTTCACCTTTGAATTCACCAACAACAGCCTGCCCGGTTTCCTCGCGGGATGGTATTTCTTCACTAACACATCTTTGAGCATTGGTGAGAATTTCAAGGTAAAGGCCTCCGGCAACGTGACCATGAGCATGGAGGGTTACGGCAACACCTACATCGCCTTCAAGGAGGGTGTCAGCATCACGGCGGGCGGGGATGTCAGCATCAACGCCAAGAACACGCTTGGCTGGGGCGGCTGCCTGGGCAACACCTCTCCCCCCACGGATGTGTTGGCCTCTATTGTGAAGGTGATACCCGGTCTGGAGGATTCGGGGGTTGGCAAGGCCCTTTCCAAGCTCGGCGTATTCAAATTCGATACCAGCGGCTTCCTCATAAAAATCGCCAAGTACATCGGTGAGAAAAAAGATGACAGTCAGAAAGCCTTGCCGCAACTCGGCCTCCGCGTCTCCAAGGCGTCCGTCACCTTTGCCGATAATAGCGCAGGCAGTATCAAAGGCAATACCGTCACCATCAGCTCTTCCTCCACCGCGGACCTGAGCGGCATCCAGATTGCTGGCGCCGGCGGCATGTTGCCCTTTGCCCTGTCCCTTGGCATCCTGTCCAACAATAGCAAGGTTGACCTGGGCAAGGACCTCACGATTACCGCCACCGGGGCCAACAAGGAGAACGTGAGTGTTTCCATCACCAGCACCACGGAGAGCAAGCTCAGCCTGGGAAACTGTTTTTCCAGCAACACGGCAAACTACGCCGGGGGCTTGCTTGTCTCCGTGGGTAGGGATGTCAACGAGGTGAACGTGGACAAGAGTGTCACCATTCAGGCGGAGAAGGACATCAAGATAGCCGCGACGAGCAAGATTGCCAACCACCCCTTCATGTCGCTGGGATCGGGCTGGGAGAAGAAGGTGGAGAAAGACCCGACCAAGGAGTACGCGCAAGAGGCTCCGGCTGCGAACAACCTCTTCATGTTCGGTGTGGATCTGATGTACCACAAGAACGAGGTCAACATCAACGGCAATCTCACATCCATCAACGGCAACATCAACCTGCAATCGGAGGACAACATCGCCTCTTCCCTGACCATGAAGGGCAACCTTCAGTACACCCTGGCGAAAGCCGAGGAGAAAAAGCAGCCCAGGGAACTATCGTTCTTTGAATTCCTGAAAAAGACGTTCATCCAGAGCATCACGTTCGACCTTGGCATCGACAAGATGAAGATCGATGCGGACACCAAGAAGCTCGCCGGCCTGGACAACCTGCGCAAAATCTTCGGGATGGGGGAAGCCCTGTCTGACGATCTGGTCAACCAGGAAGAGGCGGTGGAGCGCAGCATCGCCTTGTCCGTAGCCTCGGATATTGTCATTGAGAACAACAACCTGCAGTTCAACGGCACGGCCACGGCGAAGAACGGCTCCGTCACCCTGAACGCCGCCACCTCCATAGAAGCGGCTTGCGGCGCGGAAACCTCCATTCTGGGCGTTCCCTCGGAAAAGGCGATAGCGGGCTCCATCTCGGTACCCGTGGTCATTGGCGACACCACGGTGGAAATCGGCTCCAACGCCAACATCACTGCGGGCAAAGACATCAATGTGAGCTCCTCCACGGCCCTGCCGATGTCCTTCGACCTCCTGGGCTGGCGGGCCTGGGCGGATTTTTTGACGAACGCGGGAGGGAAACGCTCGGTTGCACAATTCCTTACGGCGCTTCGCGGCTCTCTCCAGTACGTGTCCACCTACAAGGACAACGGTGACTTCGGCATCCTGAATTCGCTGACCTCCTCCCACGCCTCCACCCTCATGAAGGGCACGGGCAAGGAAGGGGAAGACACCATGACGATGGGTGGCGACCTGGTGGTGGACGTTCGCAACCTCAACACCAGGACCGTCATCAACGACGGGGCGCACCTCACGGCAGGAGGCAAGCTCAGCGCCACCTCAGCCGCCACGGGAACGCAGGTCACCTTTGCTGGGCAGCTGCCGGTATACCTGGCCCTGACGCGCCCGAACTACGTTTCCACGAAGAAGGCGCGCTCCGGATTTGGCGGCTCGGTCATTGTGGGAGAAAAGACGTTCAACACTGTCACCTACATAGGCGCAGCCACGCTGGCGGCCGGTCAGCTGGAAGTGGATGCCACGGGAGACGCCTTCATGATGGAGATGAGCCTTGCGGGCACCTTCGGCTCAGAGGACCACGGCGTGCAGGGCGGTGTCAACATCATTGTTGAGAACAAGATGACCGTTAGCGAAGTCAGCGGCGATGCCCAGATTACCCTCACAAACCAAGGCGAAGTGGAGGGCTCATCCATCACCGCCACGGACAAGAGCGTGCTGCTGAACATATCCGGGATGGAGGCGGACGGCGGGAAAACAGCCGTCGGTGTGGGCGTGGCCGTCACAGTCAACAACGCGTTCACGGCTGCTATGCTGGGCAACAACCTTCCCATCAACAGCACATACGAAAGCAACTGGAAATCCGTGTGGGGAGATTCCGTCATGCCGTTCGCGCGCGCGGGTGCCATCACCCTGAACCTTGATACCTACAGCAATCTCACCGTGGAGGCTGAGAACAAGGCCGCGGCCATCAACATCGGTCTCTCCGCCGCCGTGCAAACAGGCGGGAGCGGTGATGCATCCGTGGCCGCCAACGTGGGCGTGGCCTATAGCAAGACGGAAACCACCGCCCGCCAATTCGGAGTCACCGCAACCGGGCATAGTGACAACAACGATATCACCACCCAGTCTGCGGACACCTCCACCATTGTCTCCGTGGCGGGTGACGCCTCCATCAACACAAGTGGCAAGAACAAAGTCACCGGGGCCGGCGCGCTCTCCGTGAACCGCGGGGTGATGGACACCACAGCCTACGTGACGAACTGCGACTACGGCAATATCGGGGATTTCCTCTTGGATGCAAACAACAAGGCCACCGTGGTGGCGGTGGACGTGGCGGCGGGCGTGGGCGCCGCGACTGCCGGCATTGCGGCCGGCAGCGCGTGGAACTCCCTGTCCGGCGACACGGGGGCCTATCTCACCGGCGGCAGTGTCACCGCCAACAAGGTATCCGTCACCTCGCTCACAGATTTGACCTCTTTCTCCTGCACGCTGGGGGCGGCCATCGGTATCAAGCTGAACGCCAGTGGCGAGGGAGATGATGATTATGAGTCGCTAATTGATGTTTCTGTGGCGCGCGCCTTGGGCCTGAACGCATCGGAAGTGGTGGAGGGCCGCTTGTCAAATAGCCTCCTTCAGGCAATCAACGAGACACCCGGCGAAAATCCCGATTTTGACGAAAGCTCGCCTGAACTGGCGGATGCCAACAGCGTCTCGTTCGAGCTTGGCGCGTCCATTTCCCGCAATGCGCTGGACATGAGCAGCAAGGCCATTGTGGAGGGGTGCACCGTGACCACGCCGGGTGAGCTGAAGGTGACCGCAGAGGACATCTCCGTGATTACCGCTGTCAGCGTGGGTGCCGCGTTCACGAATGGGGAGGGCGTCTCCATCGGCGCGGGCGGCGTGTTCTCCTTTGCCCCGGTGAGCAGCACCACAGAGGCTGCCATCCGCCAGAAGAAAGGGAAGGACACCCAGCTGGACATTCATGCGGGCAGCCTGACGCTACATGCCAAAGACAACCACCGTGAGCGCCTGTGGAGCTTCGGCGGCGGCTACGGTGACACTGCAGGCATAGGCCTGGTGCTTTCCTGGGGAGGCTTTGCGGGTGCCACCACGCAGGCCCTGATAGAGAACGTGAACGCCACCATAGGGACGAAGGCGGATATCCTGTCCTCCTCCAAACTGGACAGCACCTATATTTCCGTGGGAGCCTCCGGGAGCAAGGGCAATGCAGCCGTCACCGGCATGGTCAATTACTTGAACTTCAACAATCAGGTTATTACCGACATCAAGGACAGCACGCTGACAGTGACGGCGGAAAAGGGAATCTTCAAGGCGCTTTCCGAGGGTACGCGCACCTTCACGGACGGTTTCGGCAACTTGAGCGTGAGCGGCGGAAAACCCGGGGCAAGCGTGGGCGGTGCGCTTTCCTTCATCTACGTGGGAGGCAACGGAAGCGATGACACCAACCAGACGCAGATGCTGGTGAGCAACAGCTTCATCAACAACAGCGGCACCACGGAACTGCTGGCCAACAGCAGCACCACGGGCCTGCTGGCGGGGGCCAACGCATCCGCCAAGATTGGTGGGAGCGGGCTGTCCTTCACCGGCAGCTTTGCCTGGATTTCAGACGCCTCCATAACCCGGGTGGATATCCACGACACCTTTTTCAATCAGCGCAATGCCCTCAATGACAAGAACGCCAACATCAAGGCTGAGGCCACCAGCAGCAGCAACCTCACCGCGGGTATCGGCAGCCTGAGCGTGCAAATCGGCGGCAAGGGTGCCGGCATAGGCGTAAGCATAGCCGTGCTCAAGGACAATGCCACCACGGCGGCCACCATGCACGGTGGCGGTGTGGAAAGCGCGCATGACTTCACTCTGCATGCATCCGGCAGGGCGGACTTGGCGGGCCTCGTCATCGGCGGTGCCGGGTCTGATCTGGTGGGTGTCTCCGGCGGTGCGCTGGCCTCCTCCATCATTCACCATGTTACTGCGGATTTGGAAGAATCCGTCATGAACATGAATGGGGCCCTCACCATCAAGGCAGACAACACCACCAACGTGGGCAGGGATGCCAAGACCCGCTTCACCGTGGCCAATGCCGCGCTGGGGCTGGAGGGCGCCGGAATTGGCGTGGGGGTCAGCATCATTGATATAGCGGATGTTGTAACGGCCAAGGCGCACAATGTGAGCGTGGATTCCGGTTCCATGAGTGTGCTGGCGGAGGAAAACAACGGGGCTGATGCCGTGACCGTGAACGTGGCGGGCGGGCAGTATGCCGCAGGGAGCGTGGATGTGGTGCGCCCGGTGCTGCGCAGCGCTGCGAATGCTTCCATTACCGCAGACAAGGAGACGCTTGCGGACGGCCCTGCCGTGGGTATCACCACCACGGGCGATTTGGCCGTGATGGCAACCAACACGCAATGGGTGCGCTCCCACCTGTGGACCCTGGCCCTTGCCGTTGAGCCGGCCGCATCTGGGGCTGCCAACATCTGCGTGAACGCCATCAACATGGCGGGTAGCGCCAACGCCCTGATCCAGGGAGCCATGCCCCTCACCATAGGCGGCGACATGAACGTAACGGCAGACTGCAACCGCACTGCCTCCTACACCACCGTGGCTGTTTCAGGTTCTCTGGGATTCAGCCTCAATGTCGACGTGAACTCCCTGAGAGTCTCCAACGACACCGCTTCGCTCACCGATAAGGAAAAGGCGCAAAAGGGCAAAGCCGCGCAAGGGGTGGACAAGGAGATTGCCGCTGCATGCAAGCTCATCCAGGATGCGGACATCAAATTGGACGATAACACAAAGTTGACCGTCAGTGATGATGTCGCCAATGCCATGAGCAACGCGGCGAAGGCTGCCGATGACATCAGCTGCCAGCCCAAGACTCTAGCCAAGGTTGACCTGGGCGGCAAGACCGCCGCCGTGGGAGGGAACGCCTGTATCATGGCTACGGACACCATCACCACCACACCTACCACGGTGCCCGTGACAGGCGGCCTGCTGGCCGTTGCTCCCCATATCAACATCACCGACATCAAATCTGAGGTGGAAACCATTGTGAACGATGCTATCCTCAGCGCCGGGGGTGACATAGCCATCAATGCCCAGCAGAGGCACACGGATGATTTCCACGCTGTGGGAGTGGCCATTGCCGGAGTGGAGGGCACGGGAACCGAGTACAAATGGACGGACAACGCCACCACGACAATTTCGCTGACCGGCACCACGAATCTCAAGTCGGCAGGTGGCGGGGTCGCCATCGCCACCGATTCCGACATCTCGGAAACATTCTTCCATGTCAACACGGGAGTGGCTCTCGGCAAGATTGCCTTCATCCTTCCCTCCTTCAGGCAGACGGAGAACAATACCCTTACCATTGGCAACGGTGTCGGTATCGAGGCTCAAAAAGGCATCGCCATCGCCACCAATTCCACGAGCAGTCTCGATGCCTCCACCTACGACGTCACGCTCTCCGGGGGCAATCTCGGCTTCGATTTCAGCGAGATTGTTATGAGCACCACGCCTACGCTCGCGATTGGCGACAATGCCACCATCACGGGCGGCTCTGTCGGCATCCTCCAGAACATCAGCCGAAAAATCGGCATTGTCGAGGACCACGTTACCATCTCCATAGAGTCGCTTTCCTTCCCGTTCCTGACGATTTCCGACACCGTCACCGCCACTCTGGCCATAGGGGACGGCAGCACCATCTCTGCCACAACGGGCGACCTCACCATCGCCTCCAACGTCAACACCCAAGCCACGCTCGGCTTCCTTGGAGTGAACGGCCTGGGCTTCAGCCTCTCGGTTGCTAAAAACGAATTCACGGAAACTGTTTCCAACAAGGTGAAGCTGGGCAAGAACGTCAAGCTCCGCGCCCAAAACGGGACCATGACCGTGCATGCAAACAACAAGCACAAGGGCGACATGGCGGGTTACAACATCACGGCGAATGCCCTCAACTTAACGGATGTTCTCACCTCATACAACCACGGCGCGTTCACCGCAGAAGTCTCCATCGGCACGGGCTTCAACGCCGCCGGCAGGGTTCTCACCCTGGAAGCCCTCAACACGGAAGAGTTCTTGAGCAACGGCAAGAAGGTGACCTTTTCCCTGGTCCTGAACCCATACAGCAAGAACGGCATTGATGTGAAGGACACCTCCACCGCCACCATCACGCTGGAGGGCGGCATGATTGACGTGGCGCAGTTCAACGCTAAGGCACTGACGGACGTTGCCGTCAAGGCCAGCCAGCTGCTTGGTGGCCGCAGCCTCACCGTGGATATCAACTTCGGCGAGGTGGCCTCCAACATCACGCAGACCTCCAACGTCACTCTGGGAACGGAGGGCAACTCCCTGGACATCCTTACGGACGATGTCAGCATCACCGCCCACAACAGGCACACCTTCAAGCGCCTTGAGAACGACACCCCGTCCATGGTGTACGGTGACGATCTCAGCATTCTTAGCAGCACATCCAAGGGTACGGTGAAGGCCCAGCAAAACCTGAACGCCATGGTAACATTGGGCAGCGGCTCCAAGATACGGCGCCGTGCGGACGCGGCGCACTACCTGACAAAGGATGAGCACACGGCACTTGTCTCCGCCACCAACAACGTGGACAGCGACACGGAGATTTCCCTCACCGCCGCCAGCCTCCTGAACGCAAACTGCATCCTGACCACCTGGGACCAGACCACCGCCAGCGCCACGCTCAACCTCAACGGCAGCATCGACACCTGGGGAGACACCGAGCTCACCGCATACTCCCACGCCAGGCACAACATGATCAACAGCGTGACCAGCGGTTCAATTTTCCCCACGTTCCACACCCATCTGAAGAACACAATCGACACGAACGATGCGGTGAACATCAGCGGTGCCGTGGAATCCATTGGCAACATCACCATCCAATCCGGCAGCGCCAAGGGCAAATACAAGCTGGTGGACGGCACCACGGTGCTCGCCGGGGACGATGACACCAACGCCACCCACTACTTCTGGGGCAAGGACGAGGCTGTCATCTACAACAAGCGCAGAGAAAGTGTCACAATCAATGCCGATGTGCGGGCGGGCGGTGAGCTGTCCATCTACAACGACAGCTCTGCCAATACGGTGAAGCAGCCATTCCACCAAACCCACGAGAGCGATGATTTCCGCAACGCCGCCATCGACACAGCGGCCGACGTGACCTCCACCATCACCATTGGCGGGGATGCGAAGCTGTACGCCGGCCTGGGATCCGCCATTCAAATGGCATTCCAAGGCAGCGGCAGCAATCTGAACCTGCAATTCCTCTCCGCCCAGAAGATTTTCGATGAAAGCGAACAGCTGGCAGACGGCACCTGGCTAGCACCGAAATCCGTTTTGACAACCCTTTCCAAAATATACCGCTTGCCTGAAGACACCAAGAACCGCCTGGGCGTATCCGCGCTCACGCTTCCCGGCATGGCCTTCCGCGTGGAGTCCAAGGCAGACTTGGCCGTGTTTGCCGGTAAGCTGTACAGCCCCGCCAAGCATGGTCTGGATATTTTCATTGCTCCCTCTTGGGACGGCCATGTGGAGACAACGGGGGTCACCCTCCGCGGGTATGAAACCGGACTCTTCTTCAACCGCAAGGCCGTGGAGGGTGCCGTTTCCGCCTGCGCCGCCCCCGACCTGTACCGCAGCGAGGGTGTCTCCATCCGCAGCCAGGCGCAGGGGCACCTCTACCTTTCCGGCATTTACGATTTCCCGTACAGCACTCTTCAGGCCACCAGCGAGCACAATCTCATCGTCACCGGAGATTTGCGCTGCGGCTCTGTCCTCATGAACGCCGGCGAGGATTTCATCCTGGACACCCCGGACAAGGACCAAAGCCTCCAGGGGGCGCTTCAATTGTACACCGGCCTGTTCAACAAGTGGGAAGCCACCGCTCAGCAGAATGTCAAGAACCATGCTGCGAGTGTTGTTGCCGGCAGCGGCAACGGCGGGAAAGACACCAATACCGGTTGCTATAAGGCGGAGAACTACCATAAGACCTTCACCGCAGATGAGGTGAGACAGGCCGCCGACAGCGGCCGGAGCCGGGACGGCGGCATTATCAGCAGTTCCGGCACGGTGACCATCAATGCCCGCGTCGTTGACCTCAACGGCAAGATATACAGTGGTCTCCAGAACTCGGATATCGTCATCGCCCCCGATTTCAAAGTGTTGACTGCGAATGGCAAGCTCATCAGCGCGAAAGAGGCCCGCGAACTTTACGAGCAGGACCATTCCATGAGCATCTTCAAGTTGGAGGGATTTACGGGGCTCTCACTCGTGTATGACGCCGAGAAAAACTGGATTTCCCTCAACAACTACCAAACCCTGACAACCGGCATCTCTATCACCGGCAACATTGTCAACTCCGATCCAACGGGCAACGCCGGCCTCTATATTGCTAGCGGCGGGCGTGATATAAACATCAAGAACAATTCAGCCTACACCCTGAACATTGGATCCGTGGACCTCTCGTTGACAGCCTGCAACGGCATCACTCTCCAGAACACCTACACCGGGGAAACAACCAGGTACACCCAAAATGTGAACGGTATATGGACACAAGAGGTGACCAAGGGCGGCACTTCCTCTATTACCGAGCTCGGTACTGCCAGCTCCGCCACTTATTCCGGCACATCAAAATATCAGGTCAAACTGCAAAAGCAGACCTCAACCCCCATGGAGGAATCAGGCCGCCTGACACACAGCGGCGACTTGAAGGACGCAAAGCCGGGGGATATTTGCAATGATGGCAAGGTAGGCACAAAGGAGACCATCATTGACAGCATGACGGTCAATACCAAGGGTACGCAAGTCCTCGGCGGGCTTGACTATTCCTACGTTGCCTGGGATTCCAAGCACGACAACGGGTATGCGTCCTCCTCACACACTCTTACAGATAAGAAACTCACCAATATTTACGATCCAGGCACTGCTCTTCGTTGGAGGTACACGCTGAAGTATGATGATGTCTGCACCAACGAGCTCTACCTCAGCGCTGCAAACAGTGTCGGCATCCATTTCTCTGGGGCCGGAAGCTCCGGCTCGGCATTCAAGGTCGTAAGCGGGAACGTCAACTTCTCCGGGGTTGTCACGGCCACCAACTGTACAGTGGAGGCTGTAGAGGCCGTTACGGCGGGCATCTCCTCCCGCGTCAACGCTTCCACCGTCACGATGAGCACCACCAAGGGCAGCATCGGCTCCGGGGAGCAGCCCCTCACTTTCAATGCAGACACCGCCGTTTTCTCCGCCAAGCAAGACCTCAACCTGGCCACGGGGCGGGATTCCGGCGCAATGGTTCTCCGTGCGGGCAATTCCCTTAAACTGAGCTCGGAAGCATCCATCTCAGGCATCACCTTCAATGCCGGCGGCAGCGCTGCCATTACGGCACGCGGGAGCATTCTCATTGATGGCACCAGTTCTGCGGCCAGAACCACGCTCACCTCCAAAACCGGCGGCATCAAAGCCACCAATGCCGGGTTCGCCCCCGGCATCCTCACGGCAGAGGCGGAGCAGGACATCTTCATTTCCACCGCAGGGGCTCTTGCTCTCGATGAGGTGGAAAGCCGCCGTGGAAATGTGACGCTCAATGCCGACAGAGGCATCACTTCCGTCAAGAACACTGATTTGAGCAATCTCAGCATCGCGCCCGGCTCCTCCACCACGTCCACCTCCCTTCAAAAGCTTGTGGAGGGAACCAGGGCCGAGTTCTCCGACGAGTACTACGCCAAACTTCTGCATTACGAGCAGCTCTACTATGAAAAGGACGAGCAGGGCAACTACACCCACCGTGATGCGAAGGGCACTTTCATCCTGCCGGAGGAGCAGGATGCCAGGCAGGAGCTCAGCGCCAATTTCAAGAACCTCTACGAGAGCGGCAAGGGCGACTATCTCGGCAAGTTCATCTATGCGCTCAGCGGCATGAAGGCCGTGGGCGGCACCGTCTTCGCAAACGAGGCTGACGCTCTGACCTATCTGGCAAATCATGCCGACAAGCTGGAGACCGACTTTGCCCGGGCATACTACGACCTGCTTGTGATGAAGCTCACGGGCGAGGTGCGCAAGCTGCACGGCAAGGAGCTTGCCATTGACTACGGGCAATTCAACGAGACTGTTTACCGCCTCTACTGGCTGAAGGACCACAACGGGAAATATGTCAACCAGGACCAGTACGGCAACTTCATCAGCCCGAACCAGACGGACGGCTTCGGCAATGTCATCGGCAAGATATACAGCAATGAGGTGTGCAAAGCCATAACCGCCCAATTCAGGTCGCAAGGCAACAACGGCTCCTATAAATTCAAGGAGAGCGGATTGCTGGGCGAGCTGGCCGAGGCGGCGAGCGGATACAGCGCGGCATCTACCATGGTCAACCTGCTGCAAACCGCCCCCGCCATGGTGGCAGGCGGCAGCTTGGCAGACAACGTGCCGGTAACGGTTCGCGCCAGCGGGAGTATCTCCCTCACCACCAAGGAAGACCAGAGTATTGGCGGTAATGCCTGCCTTTTTTCCATCAAACCCGTTGCATGGAACGAGGACGGAACGCCCGTGTACTCTGATTGGGCAAAAGCTCTCCAGTCCGAGATTAAACACGCGCAGCGCGCCGGTGTGGAACTCATATCAGAGAACAAGGCAACAGGCGAACGCATCTATGCCATCTCCTATTTCGAGGGCAAGGCTGGTAGCATCAACGGACTGGATGTGTACCTCCTGCAGCAAGCGGTACCGTCTGACATCCATCAAGAGTTCGGAGTCTGCCGCGTGTACACCCGCAACTACATAGGCGTGGATGCGCCGACGCTCAATGCATCTGGCCGTTACGTGCTAATCACCTCCAAGAGGGATCTCACGCTCAGTGGAGAAAGCTTCAACACCAACAACCTCTACCTCTCCACCACTGGCTCCATCAACGGTTCTGTGAAGAGCGACGGCGGCGTGATTAGTCTCTATGCCCAGAAAGGCATTGGCTCTGCAGACAACTTCTTCGGCATTGCCGGCAGCTCCACCTACTCCTTGGGATCTGAGGGCGATGCCTATCTCAAAACCTCAAGTCCGGTAGAGCTCGCTTATCTCTGCGGCGAACTCGTTACCATAGACTCCCGCGAAGGCACGCTGTCTCCTCACGAGAACGGAACCATAGGGCCGAACATTGTCGGACGCCGCATCAATTTCTACGGCGATCTGGACACCGGGCTCGGCTTCCGCACCTTTGGAACGAGCGAGGCTGAGGGCGGCCTGCACTGGTACGGCGGCGGCAGCTCAGAGAACCTCAAGTACAAAGCCTTCAATACAGCCTACAAGTTCTGGTTCAAGGCGGAGAACCCGCCTACATCCCTGGACCGTGTGGACGTTGATTACAGCGGCTATCTCGAACTCGTCGGTCTGCCGGAGACAATTCAGACTGCCGAGTTCCGTCAAATCGGCCATGGAACATCTCCGAGCACGTTGGCAATAGAAGGCAGACACACATTTGAGGAAAGCCTGGCCTTCAACGGGGAGGGTTCCTACACCATTCTGTCCCCGGAACTGCTGACCATAGGTGGCGGCACTCCCGTGAATGTCTGCGGTGATGCCACCTTCCGGATAGCGGGTATTGAAACCCGGAATGACAGTGCCATCCGCATCCACGGCACGGGCGACCTGGCCTTCTTCGGTTACGAGCCGGATTCCACCTGCGAATTCATGGATGACGTGTCGATTAACGGTTTGGGCAATGTCACGCTCGCCAACGTGCGCATTGCCGGCCAAGCCGCCCTCACGGGCAAGAACCTTGCACTCTCCCAGATATCCAGCACGGGTGACATGCAACTTGACGGTTTGTTCGGCATCTCGGGCTCGGAAATCTCCGGCATGCGAATCAGGGCCAACAGTTCCCGCGGCGGCGTGTTCCTGAACGCAGACACCCTGGACCTGAGCGGCTCCTCCATGAACGCCTTTGTGGTGGACCTGGGGTCCCTGGGAGACAACCCCAGCGTCACCGTTCACGATATCAACGCCTGCGGAACCGGCAGCAAGGTCATCGTTCGCGCCCTCTCCGACGAGTTGCTGCTGGGCAGCACCATCAGCGGCGCGGCGCTGGAGTTCTACAGCACGGGAACCATCTCCCGGAATGAGGGTGCCATTCTGCACTCCCACTATCCTTTCTGGAATATCTGGCAGAGTAACGACTCCTCCATATATGACATGAAGATGGATGTCCTCGATTCCGAGGTCTCCCTCAACTGCGTCTGGTTTGTCGACGACAGCTACGACAATGCCCCTCAAAACAGCGAGGATGTGCAGAAGCTGCGCCGCAAGGTCAACGGGGAGGAGGA